>JAISJK010000091.1 GCA_031261565.1 Candidatus Adiutrix sp.
AAACGCACCCGACCGTCAGCCAGGTCAATGGCCGCCACCTGATCCCGCCCGTAAATATTGGCCAGGAGCAGCCCGGTCAGGGGATCCCACTCCAGCTCGTTGATCTGGTCAATGGCCACACCCTCATCGCGCACCGTCAGCGGCTCACCGGCCGGGGCGAAATCACCGGCCCGGTGAGGATAGAGATGAGCCGAGCCATCTGAGCGCCACAAGCGCCCTCCCGCCCAGGCCAGGCCCCAGCCTTCCCCGGAGTAGGCCACTTCCCTCTTAATCATCAGGGTCTCCGGATCCAGCACCAAACACTGGTGTTCCCGCCAGGTCAGAAGATATATTTCGCCCCCGGCCGCTGTGGCCCCTTCGGCGAAATAATTGTCAGCCAGCTCGCGCCGCCTGACTATCCGGGCCGGCGCGCCGCCGCCAAAGCTCCACCTGGTCAGCGACGAGCGGCCATAGAGCCCGGCCGACTCATACAAATCATGATTTAAAAAGAAAAGGCCCTGAGTATAGCTTTCAGTTGAGTGCGGGCGGGAATTCTGCAAATCAAGGGGATAGACCGGAGCGGCGGCCAAAGGTGATCCCGGCCGCCCTGAAATCAGCAGCCAGATCATAATGGCGCAGACCCACCGCCCCATTTAATCCACAAACACAAACCGGGTTTCCGGCAAAATGGCCGCCGTCAGCGGCCCGCCGAAAACAGCCCCGGTATCCAGACCCAGCCGGCCCGGAGCCACCAGCGGGTCTTTTAAAGGTGTGTGGCCGAAAACAACGGTCTTGCCGAAATCATGGTCGCTGTTTAAAAAATCATCCCGAATCCACAACAGGTCATCGGTGGTCTGCTCGGCCAGCCCCACGCCGGGCCTCAGCCCGGCGTGGACGAAAATATAATCATCAGTTTCGTAGGAGAGGAGCAGACGGCGGTAAAAGAGGAGATGGCTGGCCGGCAGCTCGTTGTTCGGCCGGCAGTAATCCTGGATGGTGGCCCCCTGGCCGTTGGCGAAAAGCTGGGGCGGGGCCAGCCCCCCTAGGAAATCCAGAAACATCTGCTCGTGGTTGCCCAGGAGGGTGATAACCTCGTCCGGGGCTTTATCCGTCAGCTCGGTCAGGGTCTCCACCACTTCATAGCTCTGCGAACCCCGGTCGATATAATCGCCCAGAAACAGCAGGATATCGCCCCGGCCCGGCTGCCAGTCCAGCCGGGAGAGCATCTGCTTCAGCTTGACATAGCAACCGTGGATGTCGCCGACCGCGAAGATGTGCCGGTCAGCAGCGGTTGGCATTGAGCGGCTCGGCCAGCAGCTTGATGTCCCGGGCGGCGGCCTGGGTGTAGAGACGATTGACGGCGTTGATGTAGGCGGTGATGCTGGCCTTGACGATGTCGGTTTCCGCCCCGCGCCCCTGGGCGGAGACTCCGCCAAACTGCAGCTCCACCACCGTTTCCCCCAGAGCGTCAGAGCGGGGGCTGGTGGCCCGGATGCTGAAATTTTCCAGAGTCGGGTAGAAATTGATGGCCCGCTTGATGGCGTTGTAGGCCGCGTCCACCGGGCCGTTGCCCGTGCCGGCGTCCCGCATCTCTTCGCCATCGCGCAGAATGACCACGGTGGCCGTGGCCAGCCCGGCCCCCACCCCCACGGCGTAGGCTTTCAGCTCAAAGCTGTGCTCCGGGGTAATGGCCAGCACCTGGTCGGAAATAATGGCCTCAATATCGCCGTCAGTGACATCTTTTTTGTCATCGCAGAGGCGTTTGAAGGTTTCAAAGGCTCTGGTCACCTGGTCGTCATCCAACTGGTAGCCCAGGGTTTCCAGGCGGTCGCGGAAGGCGTGGCGGCCGGAGTGCTTGCCCAGCACCATGACCGCCGGCACCGAGCCCACATCCTCAGCCCGCATTATTTCATAGGTCTCCCGGTTGGCCAGCACCCCATGCTGGTGGATGCCGGCCTCATGGGCAAAGGCGTTGGCTCCGACCACGGCCTTGTTGGGGGGCACAGCCACCCCTGAAAGGCGGGCCACCAGGCGGCTGACCGGGTAGAGCCGGGTGGTTTCCAGACCGGTGGTCAGGCCGAAAATATCGGCCCGGGTCTTGAGGCTCATAACCACCTCCTCCAGGGCCGCGTTGCCGCCGCGCTCGCCCATGCCGTTAATGGTGCCCTCCACCTGGCGCACCCCGGCCCGCACCGCCGCCAGGGAATTGGCTACGGCCAGGCCTAGGTCATCGTGGGTGTGACAGGAAAAAATGACCCCGGCCGGGGCGGCCACTCCGGTGATAATCGCCTGAACCAGTTGCGCAAACTGATCCGGGATGGCGTAACCGACCGTATCCGGGATGTTGAGAATGGTGGCCCCGGCGGCGGCCGCCTCTTTAAAGATGCGGATGAGGAAGTCGATATCAGAGCGGCTGGCATCCTCAGCCGAGAATTCCACCTCGTCCACAAAAGAGCGGGCCAGCTTGACCGCCGAGCGGGCTTCGGAGACCACCTGCTCAGGGGTCATTTTGAGCTTGTGGGTCATATGCAGGGGGCTGGTGGCGATGAAGGTGTGAATACGGGCGTGCTCAGCCTCGGTCAGAGCCTGGGCCGCCGCCCGGATATCGCCCTCTTTCGTCCGGGCCAGCCCGGCCACTGTGACTCCGCGAACTTCCCGGGCAATGGTCTTGACGCAGTTGAAATCGCCGGGGGAGGCGGCCGGGAAGCCGGCTTCGATAACTTCGATTTTGAGCTTGGCCAGTTGTTTGGCTATCTGTAGTTTTTCCGCAGCGTTAAGGTTTACCCCGGCGGCCTGCTCGCCGTCACGCAGGGTGGTGTCGAAAAAAATAACGCGATTGGGGTCGAACATAATCAATCTCCAGTTAATGATGGGCCGGGCTGAACCCCGCCCAATAAAAAAGCCAGGCGTCTGGCCTGGCCGCAAGGTGGTTAGATCCAAAACCGCCTACCGGGTGCCAGGCCATCTCCCGCGCGAAAGCAACAAAAACAGGCCCAGAGCGGCGCCGCTCTGCGCTGTAGGGTCGTTTTCGCTGGTTAGCCGGTAACTCTTCATAATATGATAAGATAGCATAGCTACGGCTGGCCGTCAAGACCCGTAGACCCGTAATGACGAGTTGCAGCTATAATGAACCCCATCATCAAGCTCACCACCAGGAACAGCAAAATGATGTAATGTTATCGCCCGTGATTTCAGGCGGTTGCCTGTTTTTTCAAAGCTCTTGCCAAATGAGGAGGAATATGATAGATTGCCTACAATATTTGGTAGGGCCAGACCGACAGGGCTTCCCAATACAAGATTCCGTAGAAGGTGTTGTTTGAGGATGAGAGTTTTAGCCACCGAAAATATTTTGGCCATTTTATCTGAGCCGGGCGCGGATCTGGCACGGAAATTGCTCTCTCTAGTGCTCTAGGCCGCTCCACCCCGGAGCCCGCCTCATTTAACCCCTTATTATCTCTAATCAAAACTACCTTTTTAGCTCCATATAATTTCCTGAATAACAGCCTTTTCTTGTCCGGCTCTGGCGGGGTGAAGCCATGACCCCGGAAGCTGAATACAGGATCAATCAGATCACGGTCAGGCCCGGTGACGCCCTAGGCCCCCGGCTCCACTATCACCGCCATGAGCACTGGGTGGTGGTGGCCGAGGTGACCAGCCAGAGCCGCACCACGACCGTGGCCCTGGATGAGTCCATCCACATCCCGCCCGGCCAGACCTACCGCATCGCCAATGGCGGCCGGGAGGATCTGCGCCTGGTGGAAATCAGAAGCGGCTATGTGGGGGATGATGACCAGGTGGGGCTCGTCTCATGACCGGGCAGTCACCGCAAGTGGCCATTCTGCTGGGAACTTACAACGGGGCCGCCTTTTTAGCCGAGCAGCTCGATTCCCTGGCCGCCCAGAGCTATCCCCACTGGCGTCTCTGGGTCTCCGACGATGGCTCCACGGATGACACCCTGAAGATATTGAAAGATTATCAGGCCAAGTGGGGCCCAGACAAGTTGACTTTCGGGCCGGGGCCGGGCCAGGGCTTTGTCCAAAATTTCCTGAGCCTGACCGACAACCCGGAGATAGCGGCCGACTATTACGCCTGGTGTGATCAGGACGATATCTGGCTGCCCGGTAAACTCAGCCGGGCTATCTCCCAATTGGCCCCCGGGGGTCAGGAGAAGCCGGCCCTCTATGGCGGCCGGACTATTTTGGTGGATCGGAACAATAAAGAATATGGCCTGTCTCCCTTGCTTAACCGGCGGCCACCCAGTTTCGCCCATTCGCTGGTGCAATGTATTGGCGGGGGCAACACCATGGTTTTCAACCGGCCGGCCCGGGAGCTGGTTCGGGTTGGGTCTGGCCTTGCGCCGGTCAGCCATGACTGGTGGGCCTATCAGGTGGTCAGCGGCGTTGGCGGGCAGGTCATCTATGATGAGGAGCCTCAAATCCGCTACCGCCAGCATGGCCGGAATCTTTATGGCTCCAATCAGGGCTGGTCAGCCCGGCTGGCTAGGCTGAGGCGGGTGGTGGACGGGACTTTCCGGCAGAGGAATGGGCGCAACTTGGCCGCTCTGTCGGTCGTGGCCGATCGGCTGACAGCGGCCAGCCGCCGGGAGCTGGAGGCCTTCAGCAACCTGCGCCGAGCTGACCGGCCCTGGCAGAGGTGGAGGCAGCTTAAAGACAGCGGCATTTTCCGGCAGGGCCGGGGGCAGCAGTTGGCTTTGAAACTGGCCGCTCTGATGAAGCAGGTTTGATCAAGCTATGGGAAAACCATTCTTCGGTTATAAAACTGTGGTTCAAATAGAGCAGGCCTTTTTGCCGTTCCTGCCCGCTTCCTGGCAACAGAAATGTCTTAAAATAAGAGGGCTGCGCGGGGCAGCCACTGGCCTTCTGATCCAAAAAATGAGCCGAGATGAGACCATGTTCCCGCGCCAGGCCTTGGCCCAACGGCTAAACCTCGACTGCGGCGGCCATCTGGAGACCTTCGGCCCAGTTGCTGATTTCAAAACTCCGGTGGGGCCGAAGCCTAGGTTCGAAACGCTTTTAGGGCCAGCCACCTCAATGGCCGGCCGGCGGCTGGCCCTGATGGCCCATTATGACCCTGAGCAACTGGTGGATCCTTATGTCATCCACTACCTCAAAGCCCTGCGGGATATGGGCTATGAATTGATTCTGGCCAGCCAGGGGCGGCCGGCCCTGACTGGGGAACTGAAAGCCCTTTTGTTGGCCGCCGTTGGGCGCATCGGGCCAGGCTGGGATTTCGCCAGTTGGCAATGCGCCTTTCGGGCTTGGCCCACATTGTTCGAGGCCAGAGAAATACTGCTGGTCAACGACAGTGTGTTCGGCCCCTTCAGCCCCTTGAATCAGATTCATGAAACCATGTCCGGGGTGGCTTGCGATTTTTGGGGTTTGTGTGAGAGCAGAGAAATTCAGCCTCATTTGCAGAGCTATTATCTGGTTTTTCGGGAATCAGCGGTGAAGAGCCAAGTGTTCAGGGATTTTTGGGCGGAACTCAGAGCTTCTGACCGGCCCCAATCCATAGCGGCGGAATTGGGGTTAACGCGAAAGCTGGCCCAAGGCGGGCTGAACCCGGCCGCCTATGTGACCTCCGGCAGTTTGCCGCAAACCAACATCAGCCCGATTCATTATTTCTGGCGGCCGCTTCAGGCGCTATTCGGGGTGCCGTTTTTTAAAAGAGATCTGCTTCGGGGCGATTTACCTATGATCAGAGCTAAGGGCTGGAGAGAACTGGCGGCGGCTGGAAATTATGATGTTGCTCTGATTGACCGCTATTTTCAAAGAATAAAAGCGGCCTGGTGAAACAGGTATGAAAATAAAAGTACAACGAATTTCAAGATGACCAACCTATGTGAAAATCATAAGCCCTGCCAGGTGACCAGGACATTTCTGCCTGACCGAGCTGAATATAATAATCTGCTTGACGAGATTTGGAGCACAGCCTGGGTCACCAACCACGGGCCGCTGGAAGCCAGACTTCGCCAGAATCTCCAGGACTATCTGGCCGTGCCCAATATGCTTTTATGCGCCAATGGGACTCTGGCCCTGCAATTAGCCCTGAGGGTCTTTGGAGTGGCTGGGGGAGAAGTCGTCACCACCCCCTTTTCCTATGTGGCCACCTCAACCGCCATTGTCTGGGAAGGGGCCAAACCTGTATTCGCGGATATTGATTATGAAACCTTGCAACCAACTGTTGAAAATATAGCCGCCTGTATCACTGATCAGACCCGGGCTATTCTCTGCACTCATGTTTTCGGGTTGCCCGGTCATGTTGAGGCGGTGGAAAATCTGGCCCGCGACCGAAGCATTCCTATGATATTTGACGCGGCCCACGCCTTTGGCGTTATTTACAAAAATAAATCGCTGCTGTCTTATGGTGACCTCAGCGCCTGTAGCTTTCACGCCACCAAGGTTTTCCACACGGCCGAGGGCGGAGGTCTGGTTTTCCGTGACGCTGATTTGGCCGAGAAATTGTGGTTGTTAGGCACTTTCGGCCATATAGGCGACAATTATAAGACAGTCGGCCTAAACGCTAAAATGTCGGAATTAAACGCGGCCATGGGGCTGGCGGTGTTGCCGCATCTGGAAGCCATTATAGCCGCCCGCCAAACCATATCTGAATGTTACAACCGTTGCCTGCCCTGGGGCCGCATCAGACGCCCGCAGTTGTCCAGCGATGTTCAGCAATATAATTACGCCTATTATCCTATCCTGATGGAAAATGAGGATCAAGTACTCAAAGTAATAAAAAATCTTGAGGGGAAAAAAATTTTCCCCAGAAGATATTTTCATCCCTCGCTGGACGCTTTACCCTATTTGGGTGGGGGCCACTGCCCAGTTTCCAGGGATGTGGCCAGCCGGATTCTTTGTTTACCCATCTATAAGGATATGCCCACCAGTGTGATTCAAGAGGTAGCGGAATCGCTTAATGATGAGCTTTTGACCCGCCACGCATTTTTCATCAATAAAAACGCCGAGGCCAGGACGAAAGTCAGCGTGGTCACAACAGCCTACAATCATGAAAATTACCTGGAAGACTGTATAAAAAGCGTGGCCGGCCAGGAATGCGATTTCCCCATTGAGCACATCATCGGCGATGACGCCTCTTCCGACCGGACTGCGGAAATTATTAGCGATTACGCCTCTAAATATAGCCACATAAGGCCAATATTGCAAAAAGAGCGAACCTATGGCCGGGGAAATATACAGGCGGTTTTCTCGGCCGTAAGTTCCCCCTATGTGTCCATTTGCGAGGGTGATGACTACTTTTTGGATCCGCGCAAACTTCAAAAACAGGCTACAGCTCTGGATGAGCGGCCTGAAGTGGCTCTGTGCGCCCATCCGGTGGAGGTTTTGTATCAGGAAACGGGAGAAAAAGAAATCTTCCCAGACCGGAGCTCTTCGTCTCCATTCTTCTTTATGAAAGACAGAAATATTTTTAGCCTTCAAGATATTCTTAAAATGAATTTCATCCAGACTAATTCGGTCATGTACAGGTGGCGCTTTCCTAAGGGCCTACCGGGTTGGTTCAACTATTATGTTATGCCCCAGGACTGGTACTGGCATATTCTTCACGCTGAAACCGGTAAAATTTTATACCAGCATGAAACGATGTCAGTTTACCGGCGCCATAACGAAGGAATGTGGACCTCAGCGCATATAGATGCCGCTAAACATATTGCCCTGTGGGCATATTCAATGTTGCGATTCTGCCAGCTTCTGAACCGACACTTTAACGATAAATATCATACAGTCTTGGATGAGTTAGCCATTTATTATTATTCAAATATGAGTGGATATTACGCTGATAATGACCCTTCCATGATAACTTATTATGAAAATATGTTCCCGGAATTCGCCAAAGCTTATGTTAGCCGGACGGCAAAGCCTCGAGATAACATATTAAAATCATTGATAAGAAAAATAAGAGTGAGGCTGGGAAATTGAAGGCGACCATTAAAGGGGTAAAAATCAGGGGCGTCTGCGCCACCGTGCCGGATCGGGTCTGCCGGTTTGAAGACGAGCTGAAGCATTTCCCCTTTTCGGAAAAGTCTTCGCGAAGGCTGGCCAGGGTCATGGGTTTTAATGAACACCGCATCTCCGACTCTCAAACAACCCACTGTGATTTGGCCTCTTACACTATGAATTATTGTTTTCACAAGGGTTATATTGAGAAAGACGCTGTTCGGGCTATGGTAGTGGTGGCCCAGATGATGGATCATCCGATCCCCGGCAACAGCAAGGTTATTCATGGCCAGCTGGGTCTGCCACGGGCCGCCTATTGCCTAGATCTGTATGAAAATTGTATTGGCTTCATTTCCGGCCTGTATGCGGCCTCATCTCTGCTGGCCGCCACGGATTTAGAGGAAGTTATCCTGATTACCACCGATGGCGGAGCCTGTTATGCCAATATCAAGGATCGCAACAGCTACCCCCTGTGTGGTGACGCCGCCGCCGTGACTGTGCTGACGAAAACCCGCGACCCGGAAGACAAGATCAGCTTTATATTTGATACAGACGGCAGCCGCAGGGATGCCCTGATAGTTCCGGCCGGCGGCTTGCGCCGGCCATATTCAGCGGAAACAGCCAAAGTTTATCAGGATGAAATGGGCAATTACCGTTCTTTGAATAATCTTTACATGGACGGAACGGCAGTCTTTCAATTCGTGATGGAAGAGGTGCCGCCGCTCATAACTGAAATTTGCCGTTATTCCGGCCTAAAACTGGAGGATGTTCAATACCACCTGACCCACCAGCCCAACCGTTTTATGCTGGAAAAACTGGCCGATTTGATGGGTGTATCCCGCGATATTCTCTTCAACAATATTGTGGAAAATTTCGGGAATACCTCACCGGTGACTATTCCTGTCAATATTGCCTTCAATCTTGGCCGGCGATTGTTGGCTGAAAATTTTCTGGTTTGCTATTCCGCTTTTGGGGCCGGGTTGTCGCTAGGGGCCGCCCTGGGCCGTCTGGGGCGGTTGGATTTTTGTGAACTTATTGAGCATCCGGGAAATGGGATCATAGCCTATACTGGCGAGTGATTATAGAACTATCTATTATATTTTGGCTGTTTGTGAAAAGGAGACAATGGGAATGGAATTGCAAGAAAAATTAGCCGCGCTGGAAGATATTATGGAGCTGGATGAAGGCACGCTGAAACCGGAGACCAGCCTTGACGATATTGAGGAATGGGATTCGCTGGCCGCCCTTTCCTATGTGGTGTT
>JAISJK010000138.1 GCA_031261565.1 Candidatus Adiutrix sp.
GTCAGGGCCAGGGCCAGGGCTTCAGCCTCGGTCAGGCGCGGGCGGTTCAGGGGTTGAAGGTTTTGGCCGAAATCATCACGGCCCGTCCGCCAGACCCGGTGGCCGGGCGGCAGGTCAAAGTCAGGGCCGCCCTCAGCCCCGGTGTGACCCAGCAGCCGGGCGGCCAGGGCGGCGGCCGGTTCGGGCCGGGGCAGCTCCAGGCACTGGCGGCGGCCACAACCCGCGCCCTCCCGGCAGGGCCCGCAGTCAGCCAGGGCCTGATAAAGGAGATGGCCCGGCCCGTAGGGCCCGGTTTCCGGGCCGTAAGCCGGGCCGAAGAACAGAGCCAGCACCGGCCGGCCCACGGCGGCGGCCAGGTGCATGACCCCGGTGTCGGCCGTGACCAGGAGGTCGAGACCGGCCAAAGTCCGCCCCAATTCGGCCAGGCTGGTGCGCCCGATTAAGTTGACCGGCGGCGGCCCCCCCCAGGGTTGGCTCAGCCGCTCATATTTTAACCCTAAAACCCGCTCCTCGGATGACCCCAGCAGGGTCGGGCTAAACTCCAGGCCCAGCTGGGCCAGGAGGCGGGCCAGGGCCGCGAAATTTTCCACCGGCCAGCGGCGATGGTGATTTCGGCCCCCCAACTGGAAGCCGACTTTAAGGCTCGCCCCGGCTGGCCGGGCCGGCTTTCCGGCCGGCCAGACCAGCGGGCCCGCCCCGCCCCCGGGCAGAAGAGAGGCCCAGACATCCACCAGGTTAAAGCGCCCCAGAGTGCGGTTTAAACTCATCAGGCCCATGAGGAAATCCTGGGCCGGGGTGAATTTCAGACGATCGCCGGCCAGCCGGGGCCCATACCAGGTCTGAGCCCTGACCCCGGCGGCTACGGCGGCCGCCCGGGGGTGGCTGTTTAAAACGACCACGGCTTCAAATGAGCCAGCCAGACCGCCGGAGTCGGCCGGCAGGGCCAGGGCCTCATCCACCAGAGGGGAGAGACGGGCGGCCTCCAGCACGGCCGGCTGCTCTCCGGCCAGAGTCACCCGGGCCCCGGGATAGAGGTGCCGCAAATTGGCCAGGAGCGGGGTGGACTGGATAAAATCACCCAGCTTGGCCATCTGCACCACCAGAACCCGCCCGGCCATGAGTTAATGCCCCATCTCTTTTAACAGAGCGGCCAGCCGGTGGCGGTAAAGGTGCTCCGCCCCGATCCGGCGGCGGGCGGCCCGGGCGATTTCCGCCCCGGCGCGCGGGTGAGCGACATACCAGTCGGCCAGTTCCCGGGCCTCGGCCGGTTGGCCATAAGTGACAACTTCCCGGCCCGGCTCAAAAAGCTCGGCCAGTTGAGCCCGGTCATCGGTGAGCAGAAAGCCCCCGGCAGCCGGCGCGTCAAAGACGCGCTGATTGAGGCCGGTTTTCATCTGGGCGCTGGTGATATTGAGATTGACCAGGCTGGAGCGGTAAAAAGGGGCTAGACCGGCGTAGTAGTCCACGGGTGGCCGCAGTTGGCTGGTTTTAAGCGGCAGCAGCCCCGCCCAGGACTGATCCCCGGCCACGGTCAAATCAGCCGGATCCAGGGCCTGTAAAATGACCAGCCGCCTCTGGCGGCTGGCCCGCCAGGTGATCAGGGCGGCCAGGTTATTGAGATTGGCCTCATCACCAGCCAGGCCGAATTGGGCGGCCAGAGTTTGGAGCGGGGCGGTCTCGGGCAGTAGCTTCGGCCCGGCCAGAAAGTCGGCGGCCAGGTCGTCGGCCGCTCTCAGGAAATCAGCTCTGACCGGCCCTTCAGCCGTGAAACCCACTTTGCCCAGATATTTGTCGGTGGCTGCGGTCAAACTGTCCCCGACGAAAGATATCCGGCGGGCGATCTGCCCGGGGCTGGCGGGGGCGGAAAAAAAAGACGGGTCGGTGGCCAGGGGCAGATAGGTCGCTTGGTTAAAGCCCTGAGAGCGCAGCCAGGGCAGATAGTCTCGATCCCAGCTAAAGGCCCGGACAGTCGAGCCCGGCCGGGTCTGACCCAAAATGAAAACCGGGCTGTCCACAAACCAGGAGGCCGTCGGCAGACCCAACCGCTCTAAAATGTCATCCAGCCGGCCCTCATCATCAAAACCAAGATGGTTGATAGTCAGGGCCAGGTCGGGCCGGAAATCCCCGATCAATCGCAGGAGGGCCTTAAAATCGCCCGGGCGGGCAAAGGGGCCGCTCTGAAAAGACCAGGTGGCCACGGTCAGACCCAGTTCCCGGGCCGCGTTGACCAGTTCCCGCCCCAAAAAGTAGCCGCACTGAAACATCAGCAGTCGCCTGAGGGCCGGGCGCGGTTTGGCCTCGGGCCGGGGGGCGGGTATTTTAGGGTATTCATCTCTAAAATGTTTCCAGGCGGCCGGCCGCCAGAGGGCCTGGGCCGGCGGTGTTTCCCCCTCGGCCCAGGGGGCCTTGGCGAAAGGGCCGATGAAGAGCCGAAAGCCCGGCCGTTTAAAAAGGGCGGACAGATCGCGGCCGGCCAGAGCGCAGTCGGCCAGCTCCGGTCGCGACTCCAGCACCCAGAGGGGAGATTCCGGGGCCAGCCGGCGAGCCAGCTCCTCCAGGTGGTAGCCCAGGCCCAGGCCGAAACAGATGACCCCAACCTCTGGGTTCGGGTTCAAGCGGCTCACCAGAGCCCGGTCTTCAGCGGCCGGATCCACGGCGCTGGTCAGCCGGAGGGTGCGGCCGGCCTCGGTGTACTCCAGCCCGTTGTAGCCCTTTGGCCCGGCCACCAGCCGGGCCACGGCCCCGGATTGGGACGAATATTCAGTTGGCCCGGGCGTCACAGGCGCTCTCCATCAGGCAGACCTGGTTATTGCGGGCCCGGAGGTTTAAATCAAAAATCCGCTCCCACTCGGCGGCCACCTGATCCCAGGAATATCGGCCCCGGATGGCCTTTTGGGATTCCCGGCCGAGACGGATCAAGGTCTCCCGGTTGGACAGCAGACTGATGGCCCGCTCCACATAGTCATTGACATAGCCATCGGAGCCCGGCCGCCCCCCCACTTTCATCTCCGGGGCCACCACGGTTTCCGACAGGGCGAAGGCGTCCGAGGTCAGCACCGGCACGCCCAGGGCCTGGGCCTCCAGCGCGGCCAGGCAACTGACTTCCGGGAAAACCGAGGGGTAGAGCATCAGGGCTGACTCGCTCAGGTGGCGGTAGTAATCCGGCTTGGCCAGGCCGCCCAGCCGCACCAGGCCCGGGGTGCTCTCCATCAGGTCGCCGATGTGGCGGTAAAGGTCGGACAAGGGCTTGGGCATATTGTGCAAAATGATTTGATAGCCGCAGATATACAGCCTCAAATCAGAATTCCAGCGGTAAAGGCGGGGCCAGATGTCTTCAAGGAGCGTCTTTAAGCCCCGCTCCGGCCGGGAGGCGTAAATCAGTTTGCGGGGATCGACCGGGCGGCCGGCCGCCTGATCCAGCAGGTTAAAATCAAGGCCATTGCGGGTGACCACCAGCCGGTCATCCAACTGAGGGAGGCGGATCAGAAAATTGTCTTTGTGGAAATTTGACAGAACCAGGAAGAGGTCGATTTCATCATGCACCTGGCGGATTTCCTGGGGATTGTCCAGGGTGTCGTGATTCCAGAGCACCTTGAGCCCGGCTGACAAGGGCAAGTTAAAGAAAGCCGGATAGCGGCTGACCACAAAGATGTCAAAATACTCTCTGGCCAGAATCTGGAGGGAATCGGCCAGGGAATGGTAGCTGACTCCCTCGTATTCCCCGGGACGGCGGCAGGAATTAAAGGCCAGCACCTGATGGCCCCGCCGGGCCAGAGATCGGGTGGCCTGGATAAAAGCGGTCTCCGAGCCGCCCAGACCTCCGCCGCGCTCCAGGGAATCGCCCTCAAAAGAGACGCCGGCGGTGTAAAAGCCTATTTTCCTGGGGCATTTACTGACGGACATGGTTTCCTCCCTGCCCTCCGCTTAAAAACGCGTAAAGATCCCGGGCCCGGCGGTGGCCGGGGGCCAGTTTGAGGGCGCACTCCAGGTAGCCTTTGGCCTCCCCGGCGGCCCCTTCGGCCAGGGCCACTTCAGCCAGGGCAAAGGGCGGCTCCGGGCTGTGGGGGGCCAGCTCTCCAGCCAAGCCGAAAGCCTGCCGGGCCGGCCCCCGGCGGCCCTGTCCGGCCCAGACCCGGCCCAGCAAAAAGGCCGCCTTAAAATTACAGGATTCCTGGTCAGCCCCCCAGACCCGGTCGCCAGTGCCCAGGATCAGGGCCGACTCCAGCCACTGGCCGGCTTCGGCCGTCTGGCCGGCCTCAAATAAAAGCCGGCCCAAATGATAATGGCCGGGCCCATAGCCCGGCTCCAGTTGCACCAGACGGCGGGCCGCCTCTTCGGCTTCCGGGTGGCGACCCAGCCGCCCCAGGGCCTGGGAGAGTAAAATCAGGGTGTGGCCCAGGAGAGGGCGGTTGGCTGCCCGGGCCTCGGCGGCCCGGCTCAGCCACAGGACGGCCTCGGGGTAGCGGCGCAGGTTGGCCAGGGTGCGGCCGGTTTGATAGAGCCAGTAAAACTGGCCGGCCCTGGTTTCCGGGCAGTTGAGCAACAGAGATAGATTGCGCTCGCCCTTTTGCCGGGCCGAGACGGGCTCGGCATAACCCCAGTGTAAAATCTCGGCTCCAGTGGCCAACTGCGGCCAGTCCGGCGGATGGGTCAACTGCTCGTGGATTCGGCCTTCCCAGCGAACCAGGCCGGGCAGGTTGGGCCAAACCCGCTTTTGCCAGAGGCGGTCGCCCTGGGGGGTGACCACCTCCGTGGCCCAGAGCACGGCCTTGAGGCCCGGGGAGAGGTGGCGGCGCAGCTCGGCCAGCCCCTCGGGGCTGAGGCTGTTGTCGCCATCCAGCCAGAAAACAAAATCAGTGGTGGCTGCGGCCAGGCCAAAGTTGCGGGCCTCCGAAAAATCGTCCGTCCACTGAAAATCAAGCACCCTGGCCCCCAGAGCCCGGGCCAGCTCAATACTCTGGTCGGTGGAGCCGGTATCCACCACCACCATCTCGTCCACCAGGGGGGCCACTGGAGCCAGACTTCGGGACAGGTTGACCGCCTCATTTTTCATGATCATGGCCAGACCCAGGGTGGCGGCGGCAAAAGTCATGGTCAGTCCCGGCTCAGGAGCGACGACATCATCACGGTCAATAGGCCGTCGGCCCGCTCCAGCGCGGCCCAGAGCTCGCTGCGGCCATTGGCCACCGCCGCCTCGGCCAGAACCTGGCCCAGGAATTTGGAGAGCTGGCCGGCCTCTTTGACCTCGGCGTAACCCTTGCGGTAATCCATCCGGGCCAGCTTCCGCAGACTGTTGACCAGGCCAAGCAACTGGCTGACATCACCCTCCACCTCCTTCCGAACCGGCCGGGGCAGTCTGGGCAGAATCCCGGCCAGATCAAGAGGGCCGTTGACCGGGGCCAGGGAGGCGGTCACCGCTGACAGGGGCACTTCTTTAAAGCCGCTGATGCGGGCCCCGCTGGCCGAGCAGTTGTAGAGCGGCGGCGGGGAGGGCTGCCCGGCGATGGTTCTGGCCGCCTCGGCGAACCAGCCCAGGGAGGCCAAAAGGCCGGTGTTGGTCTCCACCACCTCGTCTGCCACGCCCCGGACGGCGATGGTCTCGGGGGCTGATTCCACCACGGTGCCCGGGGTGCCGGCGGCGTGGAGGCGGCCGTGGTCGTAAGCCTGATCCTGGGCCACCAGCACCAGGGGCGACAGTCCCCAGAGGTAGGCCAGGGCGAAGACGGCGCTGCCCGAATTGCCGCCCTGGGGCAGGAAGGGGCCATTGGAAAAAATCTGGGCCTCCCCGGCGGTGAGATGATAGACGGCCTGGTGGAAGCCCTCCACCTGAAAGTGGGCCGGGTGGCAGCCGGAGGCCAGGGCCAGCACTGTCCGCGTCCCCAGGGTTTCGCGCTCGGCCGGGTTTAATTTCAGATAGTCGCTGGTGTCTTCGGATTCCAGCACCAGCACTACATCGGGCCGGACGCCATGGTTTAGAAGGGGTTTGAGGGTTGAGGCCGGGGCCATAATCAGGCCCCGGGGCCCGATCTGGCGCAACTGGTCAACATTTTTATCCAGGCTGGGGCCGGAGCCCACTAAAAAGGCCGGCCGGGCCGGCAACCGCCCCTTCAGAACCAGCAGATCCGGCAATTCCATCAGCCGTCCGGCGTTTTGAGCCAGATTTTTTAAAAAAGCCGCATCGTTATTTTCCCGGGTGCGCTCGATGACCGCCCGGCGGATGATCTCCTGGCCGGCATAGAGGTCAAAGGCGCCGAAAGCCTCGGGCCGCAGGGCTTTATAGGGCTCCGGGGCCACCACCATCACTCCCCGGCGGGCCCCATAGACGATTTCCTGGCCGGCCGTTTTTTCAAAAGCGCGCCAGTCGGTGAAGATGAGCGGGGCCGGGCCATCGGCCGGGGTCATTACCCCGTTTTGGGCGTAAACCTCGGCCAGCTCGGGGATCGGCTCATAGACCACCAGGCGGATCCCGGGATATTTTTGCCGGATCAGCTTCAGGTGGTAGCCCAGGCCCAGGCCAAAGACCAGGGCCAGGCCCGGGGCCGCCCCGGCCGGAGAGACCCTGGCTTCAGTCAGCCAGCCCTCGGCCTCGCCGTAGGGGCCCTCGGGGCTATGCACCTCGCGCCAGTCGAAAACCAGGCCGGGGCCTTCGGGCCCTTCCAGCAGCTGAGGGCCGCTGGGGCCGGTATCCAGGTGCCGGGTCAAATTGAAATTGAGCGTCGTATAATTATCGAAATTCATAAATTCCCCGTTTCAATTCAGGCTCAGATAAGAGGCCCGGGCCGCCTGGCCGTAAATCTGGCTCAGGGTTTCGTCAGCCGGGTGGTGCTCCAGAGTGGCCCCGGCCACCTCCATGGCCTCGGCTGAGGCCCCGGCGTTCAAAAGCAGTTCGCTCAGGGCCAGACCAACCTCCAGGGAGGCGGGCCGGGCCTGGTGGGCCGAGAGGTAAAACTCAAAAGCTGTCCACAGGGCCGGATCCAGCCCCATCAGGTTGAAACCGGGAATGACGGTCTCGCCCATTTCCAGAAGTTTGCTGGCCAGGGGCAGCACGGCCTCGAAGTGCAGGAGGCCGGCGGTCAGGGCCGGGAAGGTGTCGCCCAAGCCGCTGAAAGAGCCAAACCAGCGGGCGGCCTCATCAGTCCGGCTCATGCTCATGGCCAGAATGCCCAGGCCCAGGGCGGCCCGCTGATAACCCTCGTCCCAGGAGCGGGTCAGCCAGAGGCGGGAGCGATCCTGGTCGCCCTTCATGCGGGTGATATGGCCCAGCATGAATTTGCCCTCGGGGGACAGCGCCCCCTCTTCCGCCGCTTTCAGAAACAGCTCCTCGGCCCGCAGAAAGCGCGCTTTGCCGTTCTCGGCCGGCCAGCGCAAGGCGGTGAGAAAGAGGGTGCGGCCGGTCAATTCCCAGGCCGCCGGCCCCAAGGGGGCCCGGCTCAGGTTGAGGGCGGCCGCGTCTTTCAGCACGGTCTCGGCCCGGTGGCTGATGTCGTGGCTGCCGGTCACTTTGTCCAGGGCCCGGGCGGCCATTTTTTTCAGCCGGGCCTCGTCGGCCAGCCAGTAGTCAGCGGCCTCAAACAGCTCCTGGGGCTCAAACCAGGCGAAATCTTCGCCGGGCCGGAAAAGCTCGCCCAGATCGCTGCCGGCCTTTTCCGTGAACAGGGCGGTGCCGCTGGCCATGGCCTCGAACATGCGGGTGGTCACCCCGGGAAAGAGATTTTCATTTAAAATCAGGCGGGACTGGCGGTAGAGGGCCGCGCTGTCCTCCGGGTTGACCCAGCCCTCCTGGTGGTCGCCCATGGTCTTGAGACTGAAACGGCCGGAGAGCTGCTTGACCAGGCGGCTGCGCTTGGCCCGGGCCTGGTCGTTGACCACCCCGACAAAGCCAAAATCGTAGATCTTGTCCACCGGCCCGCTGTCCTGGCTGCGGTAGGCGCTGGTGTTGACGGCCACCGGTAGCCAGCGGGATTCCAGGCCCTGGCTGGCCAGGCGCTCCACATAGGGTTTCTGATCCACATAGCAGAGGTCGAACAGGCCGGCGAAATGCTTTTGCCACCAGAAATTGATGGGCGTGTCCACCGCGTAGTAGATTTTGGGGATATCAATCAGCTCCAGACCTTCGGGCCAGGCGTGGCGGCCCAGGTGATCGGTGTAGATCAGGACATCCGGCCGGTCAACCAGCTGGTGATAAAAAGACCCGATGGGGAAGCCGTCCTCATGGGGGGGGGCGATGACTTTGTGCCCCTGACGGGCGAAGGCCTCGTGAAAGTAGTCGCTGCCTAGAGCCAGGATGTGCATTATGTGCCTCTCTGTTATCGTAAAATTTGAAAGCCGGCCCGCTGGCGGCAGGCCTGGCAGGGCTCGGCCTTAAAATCGGGCCCGGCTGACCGCCAGACGGCCAGCAGGCTGGTGTCCTGTAAATTCCCCAGGGGCCTCCACCGGCCAAAGTCGGAGCAGCAGGGGAAAAGGCCGCCATCCACCTGGAGGGCCAGGCGGGTAAAAGGTTCCGTGCAAAAACCGGGCCGGGCCGGGGCCGGGCCGGGGCTGAAATCAGTGTCGCTCCCCCCCAGGATATTCTGATAGCGCTGGAAAGACAGGTAATCGGCCCGGGGGGCGAAGATGGCCTCAAAATTGGCCCGATCGGTCAAATTGGCGGTCATTTCCACGAAACTGACCCGCAAAAGTGGGGTGATGGAGCCAATTTCCCGGCGGATGGCCAGAAAAGAGTCAATATTTTCCAGGAGGGCGGCCCAGTCGCCCCCGGGGCGCACCCGGGCGTAGGTCTCCGGCTCCCCGGCGTCCACGGAAATCATCAGCCGGGTCAGGCCGGCCTCAATCAGGCGGCGGCTGACCGGCGGGGAGAGCAGGCGGCCGTTGGTGATCAGGCTGACATCCAGCACCCCGGCCGCCCGGGCCTCGCCCACCCACTGGTCAATTTCCGGGATCAGCAGGGGCTCGCCGGTCAGCCCCAGGCGCAGGGAGGGCAGGGCGAAATCGCGGGCCTCGGCCAGGGCTTTTTGGTAGAGGGCTCTAGGCAGAAAGCGGCCCCGGGTAAAGCCGGGAAAAATATGCCCACTGTGGCCGGCCGGGCACATGGGGCAGGTGAAATTGCAGGCGGTGGTTACATCCACATCCAAATGCAGAGGGGCCGCCGGCCGCCGGCCGCCCTCGGCCTCGGCCCAGGCTGCCCGATAGCGGCTGAATTCCGGGCCCATGAGCGCGGCCAGTTTCAGGTTGGGGTCTTCGGCCGCAGCCAGACGGCTGCGGATTAAGGGCTGACTCGTCATAAACGTCTTCCTCTCCTGCCGCCCCCCTGACTAGCAAAAACAGGGCCAGAAGTTGGTTTAAAATATTCTTTTTTTGCTTGATTATGGCGATGCGTTTGTGCGAAACTGCCCAAATCATTTGGGGGGTAAGCGCCCGGGGGAAACAATGTCCATTAACAGGGAAGAGCTTTTTGGCCAGATAATGAAGGCCAGAACCAGAATTTATCGCATAGCGGCCCCTACGCCTCTGGAGGTCTATTCCATGCCCGGCGGCTGGAATATGCTGTTGAAACGGGAAGACCTTTCGCCCATTCATTCCTACAAGTGGCGCGGGGCCTACAATTTTATGAAGGCCCGCGAGAGCGAGGCCCGGGCTATGGGGGTGACGGCGGCCTCAGCCGGCAACCATGCCCAGGGCGTAGCCCTGGCCGCTTCGGTTCTCGGCATCTCCGCTCACATCTTCATGCCCAAATCAGCCCCCCGGTTGAAGGTCGAATCCACCGCCCGCATCGGCGCCACCTGGGTGGAAATCCATCAGGTCGGCGATAATTTTGATGAAACCGCCGCCGCCGCCCATGATTTCAGCCACGACAGCGGCGCCCTTTACCTGCCGCCCTATGACGACCTTTTGGTCATGGCCGGGCAGGGCGTGCTGGGCGATGAAATGATGGTCGGCCCCCATCGGCCTGATGTTGTTTTCGTCCAGATCGGCGGCGGCGGCCTGGCCGCCGGTCTGGCCACGGTCATTAAAACCTATGACCCGGAGGTGAAAATAATCGGAGTAGAGGAGGCGGGGCAGGCCTCCATGAAGGCGGCCCTGGAGGCCGGAGAGCCGGTTACCCTGGGCCATGTGGATGTTTTTTGCGATGGCACGGCCGTTAAGCGCGCTGGAAAGCTGCCTTTTGAGATTCTTAAGGATCAGCTTGATGATCTGGTGACCGTGACGGTGGGTGAGGTTTCCTCGGCCATTGAGCAACTGTGGCAGGTGGCTAGAGCGCTGTCGGAGCCATCCGGGGCCCTGGGCTTTGCCGCCGCCCGCCAGATGGCTGACCAGCTGCGGGGCCTGACGGCCGGCGTCATTCTCACCGGCGCCAACCTGGATTTCCGCCAGATGGCCCGGATATCCCGCCAGGCCGGCGGCGGCGCCGAGCCAAAGCCCTATTACCGCATCCGCCTCATGGAGCGGCCCGGGGCTATCCTGGCTCTTTTGCAGGTGCTGGCGCCTCTGGGCCTGAATATCAGCTATCTGATGTGCGGACAAAACGACCGCAACGCGGCCTATCCCATTTTCAGCTTTGATGTCCACAAAAATGAGGTGCCCAAGCTGGAGAGCACGCTGGCCGGTGCCGGCTATGATTTTCAGGATGTTTCGGATCGCGAGGATCTCAGCTTCCGGCTGGCGCCCTTCCAGCCGCACTTGTTCAAGCGCCCCTTTGGGGCCATCCTGCACTTTCCGGAACGGCCCGGGGCCCTGACGGAGTTTTTTGAGCGCATTGTGCCCCTGGCCAACATATCCTATTTCAACTATGCTCACACCGGCGAACAGGTTGGCCGGGCTTTGGTGGTGCTTTCTTTTGAATCTGACGATAACCGGGCCAAATGCCTGGCTGATATAGAGCAAAAAGGCCCCCACTACACCACCCTGGCTCCGGACACGATGGAGGCCCTGGGCGTCAGCGCCTGGTGACCGTTTGTGGCCATGGACTTCGGCGAAAAAATAGGCCGGGAAATGGGCGAGCTGTCTTCGGAAGTTAAAGTGCTGAGTCTGGCTGTCCACAAGATAGACGCCGTGGAAGCCAAAACCAATAAAATTATGAATATCCTCAACCGAATTGATGAAAGAGTAACGGCCAACGCCAAAATCACCTGGGTCTTCTTCACGGCTATCCTGGTGGCCATAGTCGCCGCAAAGTTACTCTGAAAAACAGGGCGATGGCAAGTCCCACCGTCACCCGCCCAGATAGGCGGCCTTGACTTCGGGAATATCCATCAAGTCCCGGCTGGGGCCTTCGGCCACGATCTCGCCGGTATCCATGATATAGCCCCGGTCGGCCACTTCCAGGGCCAGCCTGGCGTTCTGCTCCACCACAATGATGGTCAGCCCCTCGCTGTTCAGCCTTTTTAAGGTGCGGAACATCTCATACATCAAAACCGGGGCTAGGCCCATGGAGGGCTCGTCCAGCAGCAGCAGGGCGCAGTTGGTCATCAGGGCCCGGCCAATGGCCAGCATCTGCTGCTCGCCCCCGGAGAGGGTGTCGCTGCGCTGTTTGGCCCGCTCGGCCAGCCGGGGGAAGAGCTGAAAGATATGCTCCAGGTCGTTTTGGGCATCGGCGGTCTGGCGGGTCCAGGCGGCCAGCTTCAGGTTTTCCATGACCGTGAGGTTGCCGAAGATGTGGCGGCCCTCCGGGGCCAGGGTCATGTTCAGCCGACTGACCACTTGGTGGGTTTCCACGTCCATGATGGACTGGCCCCGGTAACGGATGGAGCCGGAGGTGACCACCGGGGCCTCGGGCGGCTTGAGGCGCATCAGGGCCTTGAGGGTGGTGGATTTGCCGGCACCGTTGGCCCCGATCAGGGTGACGATCTCGCCTTCCTTGACGTGAAAGGAAATGCCGTGCAGGGCCTCAATTCTGCCGTAACCGGCGTAGAGCTGTTCCACATTAAGCATCAGATGTTGGCGTCCCCCAGATAGGCGGCGATGACGGCCGGGTTGTTCTGAATCTCTTTGGGCGTCCCCCGGGCGATGGTGCGGCCAAAGTCGATGACCATCAGGTGCTGGCACAGAGACATGACCACCTTCATCTGGTGCTCAATCATCCAGATGCTGATTTTAAACTCATCGTAAATCCAGAGGATCAGGCGGATCAGGCCCTCGACATCGGCTGAGTTGAGGCCGGCCGCCGGCTCGTCCAGCAGCAGCAGTTTGGGGCCGGCCGCCAGGGCCCGGGCCAGCTCCACCCGCCGTTGCAGGCCATAGGGCAGGTTTTTGGGCAACTCGTCGGCGTAGTCGGCCAGCTCCATCACCTCCAGAATTCCCCGAGCCTTGATCTCCAGTTTCTTTTCGGTGGCCATATATTTTTTAGTGCGTAAAATCAGAGACCAGAAGCTGTAGTCCAGGCGGTGGTGGCCGGCCAGGCGGATATTGTCCAGAACGCTCATATCGTTCCAGAGGCGGATATTCTGAAAGGTGCGGGCCAGCCCCAGGGCGGTCACCTGGTGGGGTTTCAGCCCCAGCGTGGCCTGGCCGTCAAAGACAATGGCCCCGCGGGTCGGGGTGTAAAAACCAGAGACCAGGTTGAAGACCGTGGTCTTGCCGGCTCCGTTGGGGCCGATCAGCCCGGCGATCTGGCGCTCCTCCAGGGTGATGTTGAAATCAGTCAGGGCGGTCAGGCCGCCGAATTGCTGAGTCAGGCTGTTTATTTCCAAAAGCGGCGTGGGCAAGGTCGTCTCCCGGATCTATTTCAAAGTGATCAGGCGGCGCAGGGAGGGGAAGATGTGGGTCAACTCCCGGTGGCCCATCAGGCCCTCGGGCCGATAGCGCATGAGCAGGATGAGGATCAGGGGAATGATCACCCAGTTCCAGATCTGGCTCAGATCAAAGGAGGCCGGGAGGAGGTGGCCCTGGTGGAGAAAGACGTTTAAAGCCGGCAGCCCCAGGCGCAGGGCCTCCACCAGCAGAGTGAAGGCCACGGCGGCCATGATGGAGCCAGACAGCGAGCCCATGCCGCCCAGGTAAACCATCACCAGCCCCTCGGTGGAGCGCAGCAGCCCGAAAGAAGAGGCGTTGACCGTGCCGTAGGTGTGGGCGAAGAGCGAGCCGGCCAGACCGGCCAGACCGGCGGCGATCATGAAGGCCACGGTCTTCATCTTGTTGGTGTCCACGCTCATGATCTCGGCGGCCACCTCATTTTGGCGAACCGCTGGAATGCCCTTGCCGTAGGTGCTGTTCACCAGCCGGTAAATGACCATGATGGAGAAATAGGCCCCCAGGATGACCCAGATGACCATCCAGGGGATATCCAGGGTGGCGGTCATGGCCTTGACCGTCCGGCTCATGCCCGAGATGCCCCGTGGGCCGCCGATGACGTCGAGATTTTCAATCAGGGAGATGATGATGAAATTGGCGGCGATGGTGATGATGGCCAGATAGTCGTCGCGGATTTTAAAGGAGGGCAGGGCCACCAGAAAGCCGGCCAGGGCGGCCGTGAGGCCAGAAATGGCCATGATGACCGGAAAGGCTACCGGGCTCAGCCAGGCGGGCAAAAGCGGCGCGGCCGTAAATTTTGCGGAAAAGCACATTAGGGAGATGATGGAGGCGGTGTAGGCGCCCACGCACATGAAACCGGCGTGGCCGCAGGCGAATTCGCCCATATAGCCGTTGACCAGATTCAGGCTGACGGCGAAAATGATATTCAGGCCCATGGCGATCAGGACATTGATGGTGTATTTATCCAGCCAGTTGCCGTGGGCGGCCGCGATCAGGGCCAGGGCCAGGGCCAGAAAAAAAAAGTTGAGGGTGTATTTTTTCATGCGGCCCGGTTAAATCTTGGTGGTCAGGGGCACGCCAAAGATGCCGGTGGGCCGCAGGCATAAAATGGCGATGAGGATGGAAAAGGAGATGAGGTCTTTATAGGAAGAGGGCAAAAAGGCCGGAACCAGGGCCTCCACCGCGCCCAGGAGGAGGCCGCCCAAAAAAGCGCCCCGGATGTCGCCGATGCCACCGACCACGGCGGCGATAAAGGCCTTCCAGCCCATCATCATGCCCATGGTGTTTTCCAGCTTGACGTAGGCCATGCCGTAGAGGAGGCCGCCCAGCCCGGCCACCCCCGAGCCCATGACAAAGGTGAAGACAATAATTTTATCCACCGGAATGCCCATCAGGGGGATGGCGAAAGGATCCCAGGAGATGGCCCGCATGGCCATGCCGAAGCGGCTTTTCATCACAATGGTCTGGAGCAGGACGAAGACTAAAATAGCGGCCATGAAAATTAAAATTTTCAGGTTGGTGATGGTCACCCCCCCCCAATTGATGACCTCTTTGTGAATCAGGTCGGGCAGGGTGCGGCTGCTGGCCCCCAGGAGGGCCAGGTTGGCGTTTTCCAGCAGAATGCCGCACATCAGGGCGGTGATGACCACATAAAGGCGGTGGGCGCCCTGGCGCCGCAGGGGGCGGTAAGCCACCCGCTCCAGGGTCACGCCCACCCCCGAGGTCAGAATGGTGGTCAGGACAAGGGTCAGGACAAAGGCCGTGGTTTGCCCGCAGGCCAGGCCCTCCGGGGAGAGCAGAAAGCTGGAGACAAAAAAGGCGATGTAGGCCCCGACCATAAAAACATCGCCGTGGGCGAAATTAATCAGGCGCAAAACGCCGTAAACCAGGGTGTAACCCAGGGCGATCAGAGCGTAAAAGCTACCTAGCTGCAGGGCGTTTAACCCGTATTGGATGATGGCGTTAGTGTCGTCCATAAATCTTTAAGGCGAAATCACTTGGGGCAGACGGATTCCACAAAGGTGAATTCGCCCTGGTCGTCTATTTTGACCACCACCGCGCATTTGATGGGGTCGCCCTGGTCGTCAAACCGCATATCGCCGGTGATGCCCTTGAAGTTTTTAATATTGGCGATGTTGTCGCGGATCAGCTTGCGCTCAGCCGCCAGGTTAGGTTCTACCCGGCCGCCGTCCTGAATGGCCTGGAGGGCGATGTTAATGGCGTCCCAGGTCAGGGCGGCCACATCATCGGGCACATAGCCGTATTTCTTGTTGTATTTGTCGATAAATTCCTTGGTGGCCCCGGTGGCCCCGGCCGCCGCGTAATGGGTGGAGAAATACTGGCCCTTGCAGTCATCGCCGCACAGTTTCATCAGCTCGGCCGAGCCCCAGGCGTCGGAGCCCATAAAGGGCTTTTTAAAGCCCAGATCGCGGGCCTGGCGGATGATCATGGCCGCGAAACTGTAGTTTTGAGGCAGGAAGAGGAAATCCGGATCTGCCTTGATGATGGTGGTCAACTGCGAGGAAAAATCGGCATCTTTGGGGCCGTGGGACTCAAAGGCGATGACTGAGTCGGGCCCGTTTTTCTTTTCCCAGGCTTCCTTGAAATTGTCGGCCAGGCCCTTAGAGTAATCATTGGAGATTTCGTAGAGCACGGCCGCTTTTTGGGCCTGAAACTGCTTCATGGCGAAATCGGTGATGACCGGTGCCTGAAAGGGGTCGAGGAAAGCGGCCCGGAAAACCCAGGGGCGGTCTTTGGTGGCCTCGGGGTTGGTGGACCAGGGGGTGATCAGGGGCGTTTCATTGTCGTCCGCCACTCCGGCGGCCGGCACGGCCTGGCGGGATGACTGGGGGCCGATGACCACCAGCACCTTATCCCGGTCGATGAGCTTTAAAGTCACGTTGACGGCTGTGTCCGGCTTGGATTCGTTATCCTCATAAATGAATTCCAGAGGGTAGATTTTGCCGCCGACCAGGAGCCCGCCCTTGGCGTTGACTTCCTCCTGCAGCATTTCAGCGGCCAATTTAGTGCTCTCGCCCACTTTGGGTATTTCGCCGGTGATGGGAATGGGGAAGCCGAATTTAATGGGGGCTTCAGCGGCCCCGGCGGTCGGGGTCAGGCCGGTCAGCAAGAGGGCGCTGAGGGTGCCCACGGACAGGTGTTTAAAAAAAGTTGTTTCCATTTCAAATCCTTCCTTCAATTTTAGTTGATCAGAAGATAGCGGCTCAGGCGATCTCGGAGTTTCATAAGCCATTCAGACTGCAATCTCCGCGCCAAGGGGTGGGTGTGAGATAACAGGCTGATTTGGCGGCCCCAATCCGGCAGCCAGCCGGCCAGACGATACTAAAAAGTAATTTAACGGTTATTAATAACACAAAGCCGTATGATTATTCAAGGAGATTTTGCCGCTCCCCCCCGCCAATTTTTTTATTGACATATTTAAAGCATAATGTTAGCCGATTTTAACCTTATTATGTTGAAAGCTTATGCCGGAAATGGTTGACAGGATATACGTCAGTATGGCAAAGTAATATTGATCCATTTTTAGCCGATAATTTAAGGAGATTAATATGCCGGACAGTAAAACCTATGCAGTGGATGAGTCCAAAATCGAGGCGGTCAAAGCGAAAATAAATGAAATGGCCGAGCAACTGGAAGCCCGCCATAAGGCCAACAAGCAGGCGACCCTAAAGCAGCTGGTGGCCATTCATGCGGCCGAGCTTCGTCAGGTTTTGAAACTTGGAGACGATCACGACAGCCTCAAGGCCGTCAGCACGATGCTGGAAATTTACGGGGTGGAAACCCCAAAAGGGGAAAAGGAAATAGCCAATTTGCTGAAAACAGTCAAGCGGTACGTGACCCTGGCCTTGCCTGACCCGAATAGAAAGAAGCGCAAACAAAGCAAAAAGGCCAAAAAAGAAAACGATCCGGCGGACGAAGGCCGATAAAAGGAGTTTATCTCATGTGCGCTCTGTTACATCGTTTGGGGGCGGCTTTTCTATATTTCCTTCTGATTTCCGTCTGGCTGGGGGGCCTGGCTCAGGCTGACAACGGGGGAGGCGGGCCGGGCGCGCAGGCTGATCAGCCCACTGCCCCGGCGGCTGAGGCTGAGGCTGACCCCTGGAAGACGGTCTGGGCCGGCCAGAGCGGGATGCTGGATGAAATCAACCTGAAGGCCGAATCCCTGAAAGCCAAAGCCGTTGAGCTGACCAGCGGGCTGAATGAAAAGACCAGGCCCTATGAGGAGGAAGGCCAACGTCTTTTGGTGCTGGCCAATACCTTTAAGGCCTGGCCCAACTCTCTGGAAGCCGTCCGGGGCCGCATCATCAGCGCCACTCTCAAGTCTCAGCAGGTGCTTGAACCGGTCATGCAGGCTAGGGGCGAAGTGGAAACCCTGTTCACCCGCGTCCAGCGCCTCTCAGAAAATTTACCGGAAGAGATGCGCCGGGGCGACAGTAGCGCTGAGATGCAAAACTATATCAAAAACATTGATCTGGCCCAGGCCAGCCTGGCCACCATCCTGGCGCGCTATGACAACGCCCTCGCTCCCTTTCAGGCTATGCTCGGCCGCCTGCAGACGACCCGCGACAGCATTGGCGAGAGTTTGCCCCTCCTGTGGACAGACTACTATATCCACGGCCCCGTCCACTGGCTGAGCCCGGATAACTGGGGCAAAATACCCCAGCAGATGGGCTACTTCACCCAGATCATGCGTCTGCGTCTGCCGGTGGAAATGCCGGTCACCAGGGTGCAGTGGAGCACAGCCTGTTTGCGCTTTGTTCTCTCCCTTGGTTTCACCTGCATCCTGGCCTCCCTGCTCCGCCGACGACTGAAGGTGGAATCAGATCCGGCCGGCCGCCATATTTTTCGGGTTTCTCTGCCCTGTCTCTGTCTGGGCTTATCCCTAGTCTGCGGTTCGCTCTCCGAGACCGGCGATTTTTTCCGCCTGCCCCTCTCTCTCGGCAATCTTTTTATCCTCGGCGGCCAAATATTTCTGGCCTGGGATCTGCGGCTTTTGCAGTATCCTGATCACATCCTGACCCGTTCCCCCTTCTGGCGGCTGACCCTGCCCACTTTCTGCGCTTACGCCCTGCTTTACCTGCCTTTGACCAAACTGCTGACTCTCTTTATCTGGCTGGTTTTGATCATCGTCTGCCTCGCGGCCGCGCATGGCCGCAAGGGCCGGGCAACCGCTCTGACCTTTGAAAACAGCGCCCTGGAATGGGAAAACGTCATCTTGTGGATTGGCCTCGGCTTAACCCTGACCGGTCTCCATACCTACAGCATGGCTCTGTCCATGTTTTACTTTTCCGTTTCCCTGGCCCTCCAGCTTTGCTTCGGGGGCATAGCCCTGATCGGCCGCATCAATGAAATTCTGACCCAGGAAGAAAATGGCTCCGCCATTTCCCGTCTGCTCCTGGCCCTCATCGCGCCCATGGCCCTGGCCGTGGCTGTGGCCAGCGTGCTGCTTTGGATTTGCACCCTCCCCGGCGGGCTGGATATGCTCAGGCACTATGGCCTGCAGGGCATGAATGTCGGCGCGACGCGCTTCAACCTTATCCATGTGATCCTGATTCTCTCCGCTTTTTACATCACCCGCATCGCCGTGGATATAGGCTCAAGCTTTCTCGACCGGTTGCCCCGGCAAAACCCGCATATCGACGCCACCTTGATTCCCCCCCTGCAGACGGCGCTCACCTACGCCCTATGGTGCGTCTTCAGCCTGTTCGCCCTGCGCTCGCTGGGCATGGGGCTCTCCAATCTGGCCATGGTGGCTGGCGGCCTTTCCGTGGGTATCGGCTTTGGCATGCAGACCATTGTCAACAACTTCATCTCCGGGCTGATTTTGATTTTCAGCCGGACGCTGCAGGCCGGCGATGTGGTGGAGGTGGGCGGCACGGCCGGGGTGGTGCGCAAGATTTCAGTCCGGGCCACGATGGTGGAAACTTACGACAACGCCCTCATTTTTGTCCCCAACTCCGAGTTTGTCTCCAGCCGCCTCGTCAACTGGACGCGCAACAACCGCTCCGCCAGGTGCCAGATCAAAATCGGCGTGGCCTATGATTCGGATGTGAAAACAGTGATGCAACTATTGCTCGATATCGCGGGCAAACATCCCCACGTTCTGAATAAACCCGCGCCTAGCGTCATTTTTACCGACTTTGGGCCCAATGCTCTGGATTTCGTCCTGCGCATCTGGATCCGGGATTATGACCTGATAGCGACCGCTTCATCTGATATCCGCCAGGAAGTTGACACGGAATTCCGCGCTCAGGGCATTGAAATAGCTTTCCCCCAATTGGATGTGCACGTTAAGGAGCTGCCAGGGTCAGTCAGGCCTGGGCCTCAGCCAGAGTAGAGCCTGGCTGATGAGGCCCAGAAAGGGCAGCTCAATCAGCGGCCCGATGACCAGGGCCAGAGCGATGAGCGGCTCCTTAGGAAAGGCGGTCACGGCGATGGCCAACGATATGGGCGAGTTGCGGGCCAGGGTGGTCAGACTGAGGCTGACGGAATCTTCAAAACTAAACTTCATCACCCGGGCCACGACCCGGCCCACTAGGAAATTGATGACAAAAAACAGGGTCACCGGCCAGAGCAGCCGATAGAAGACCTCCAGATGACCCGATAGATGCCGGGCCTGGGAGGCGAACATCGCGGCAATGGCCAGGCAGAGAAAAACAAATTGCCCGCCGGCAAAGATTCGGCTCAGAATCAGGCCCGCCGGGCGGCTTCCTGATTTAAAAATTAGCCGAACGAGCTGAGCCGCCCCGAAAGGCGCGGCCAGCGCCAGCAAGAGGCCGCGCCCCAATAGCCCTAGGTCCACCTGGCCGGTCAGGCCGGCGAACAAGAGCAGATAGACCGGGAGCAAAGCCACCTGAAGGATGAGATTGAGGGGCAGGATGGCCGCTGAAAGGGGGACATTGCCCCGGGCCAGCCCGGTGAAGACCAGATACCAGTCAGTGCAGGGGGTGACCAGCAGCATGAGGTAGCCCAGGCGCAGGGCCGGGGATTCGGCCAGAAATATCCCGCCCAGCCCCCAGCCTAAAATCGGGATCCAGATAAAATTCAGGCTGAGGCTGGCGGCCGTGAATTTTAAATCGAAAAAGCTTTTTTTAAGATCAGTCAAAGGTAGGCCCAGAAACAGGCCAAACAGCATGCACATCAGACTCGGGGTGATGAAGTTCACGGCGTATTCAGAAATTAGAGATGATTGGCCCAGGGCCAACCCCAGGCCAATGGCCCCCAGCATGATAACGGTCTGCAATTTTTCAAACAGGCTCAAGATTATTCCAGAAACAGCGAGGCGTTCAGCAGCGGCCAGAGCAGCATCATGTGGTTGGCCTGGCCGCTCTGGTGTTCCTTGAAAATCTGCTCGGCCGCGCCTTTTTTCAACCAGCCCCGGCCGGCCAGGGGGCCGGAGAGCAGCATCTCCAGGGCCGGCCCGGCCACTTTGGGGTCGTTGAACCACTGGTGGATGGGGGCGTTAAAACCGGTCTTTTTGGGGGAGAGGCGCAGGCTCTCGGGCAGAATGCCTTTCAAACCCCGCCGCAGCAGGGCTTTGGTCAGGCCGCAGTCGTATTTGACCGCCCCGGGCAGGGATAGGCTCAGCCGGAAAAGGCGCGGGGTGGCCAGGGGCGAGACCCCGGTCAGCCCCAGAGCCTGATTGGCCATAAAGAGGCCCCAGAGGGTCGGTGGGGTGGTCTCGTAGCTGATTTCCTGAAAGAGGCGGTTGGAGAGGAAATTGGGGTAGGGGCCGGGCATGGGCGGCTGGGCCTGGCCATAGGCGGCCAGCCAGTCCGGCTCAAAAAAACGCCAGTTGGCCTGATAGACCTCCTGATCCACCTTTATCTGGCCGGTTTGGAAATCCAGGTTGCGCTGCCAGTAGCTGGCCAGCACGGCCTCGTTTTTTTTAAAAACCGGGTGGTCGTGCAGCCGGCTCCAGGCGGCCACCTCCTCTTTCAGGCGATTCTCGTCGCCAGCCTGTCTAAGCTCGGCGAAAAAATAAAAAAAGTGGGTGAATTCCCCGGCCAGGCTTTCATCCCCGCCCAGGCCGTTAAAGACCTGGTCAAAGCCGTCCAGTTGCCGGGCCATCAGGTAGTAGGCCAGCCAGGTGACAGTGACAATGGGGCTGTGGGTCAGGTGGATGAGGCGGCGGGCCTCGCCAATGAGGTCAGGCCGCTCCAGCGCCAGATGAGTCCAGCGCCAGTCTTTCCCTCTGGTCAGCTCGCCCACTCCGGCCGTCTCGTCGTATTCCTCCGCCCCCGGGCCCTCATAGCCCACGGAAAAGGCATCGATGGGCCCTAGCTCCAGAGCGGCCAGGGAGGCCACTGTGGAGCTGTCGAGGCCCGAGGAGATGGTGAAGGCCGGCCGGGTGGCGGCCCGGGCCCGTAATTGGACGCTCTCCCGGATCAGGGCCATGAGTTTGGCCGTGGCTTCCTCCGGCCCCAGCCGGAAAGTTTCCGGGTCGTGACTCAGATCCAGCCAGGTGTGGGTGGCGCAGGCGCGTTCATCAATGTCCACATAGGCGCCGGCCGGCACCTGGCGGACGCCCTGATGAAAAGTGCGGGCCGGCTCGCGGAAGATATAGCGGTAATGAGTGGCCAGGTAGTCAAATAGGGTGGCCTCATCCGGCCGGGGGTGACCCAGGAGTTCCAGCAGCCCGGCGTAGGTGAAGCTCCAGGCCAGGCCATCGGGCAGGAGGGCGTAATACAGGGGGGTGACTCCGAAATCCCGGACGAGCCGCCAGCGTCTCTTTTGGGCATCATAGCTCACCAGGGCCAGATCGGCCTCCCGCTGGTTTAAAAGTTCCGGCCGGCGGGCCAGGCTGGCCAGATCAGCCTGCCGGGCCTCGGCCCCGTCCCCGGGCCGGTCATAAATGCGGCCCCGGCAGTGGAGGGCGTCGCCGGCCGGCGGCTGATGAAAATAGTGGCGCTCCCGATCTGTGGTCATGGCTCCAAGCCTTTCTTGAGCTTAGTTTAGGTTTAGGGCGGCCGGCTAAAAGGCCGGGGCCAGACTGGTCAGGCTGACCGGCACCAGGGCCTTGCGGGCCAGCAGGCTGTAGGTATTGCCCGGCCAGGCCGGGGAGGGCTGTTGGCCCTCAAAACCCAGCGACTCGGCCAGCACCTCGGGCAGACTTTTGAGGAATTTCAGCGGCCCCCCATAGGGCGTCCCCAGGTAGGGCTGCCACCAGCGCCGAATTTCAAAGCCCTGGCTGCCCAGGGCCTGCACCAGGGCCCCGGGGGGAGGGTAAATCTGATACAGGGGGTGCCAGAGCCGGAAACGGGGGCCATAGAGGCGGGCCAGCAGGCTTTCGGGGTTGATCAGACCGCTGATCAAAAAATAGCCGCCGGGCTTGATCCAGCTTCCGGCCCGGGTCAAAAAGCGGCCCGGCTGCTCCAGGTGGTCAAGGCTCTGGTTCATGATGATCAGCGAGAGCGCCCCGGCCGGGAAATCCGCGTCTTCGGCCCAGCCGCGCTGGATTTCCAGACCCCGGGCCGCGGCCATTTCCAGGGCCAGGGGGTGGGGTTCCAGGGCCAGGCGCCGGAGGTTGTCCGGCAGGAGCGAGAGCATCAGCCCGGCCCCGGCCCCCACATCCAGAGCCCGATCCCCGGCCTCAAGGCGGCCGGACAGGGCGGCGGCGTATTTTTGATACTCTCCCCGCCGGGCTTCCAGTCGCTCCAGAGGATCCACCGGCCGGCCGTCCGGGTCGCGGGCCAGCAGCCAGCGGGCCTGATCCAGATAGTAAGAGCGCAGGACATCCGGAGGCAGGGGAGGGTCTACCTGCCAGGTGCGGCAAGCCGGGCAGCGGCTGAGGCTAAAGGGGCGCCCCAGATCATTATCCTCCCCTAAATTAAGGGTTTGGGTCAGGCCCCCGGAGCCGCAGAGGCGGCAGACTGCGGCGGTCATCAGTTGTCCCGCCGGCCCAGGGCGGCCCAGTGGTGGTTGGTCGACCGGTTGGTTTCCAGGGTGTCGAGAAGAGTCAGGCCGGCCGCCCCCAGGCGGGTCGACAGATCCTCAGGCGAAGCCACCACCTCAACCCCGTAGCCCTGACGGCCGGGCCCGGGAAAATGCTGGGAAACCAGCATCAGGCCCCCGGCGGGCAGGAGGGCGGCCAGGGCGGCCAGGGTCTCGTCCAGATTGTCCAAGAGGCCCCAGAGGGCCTGGGCCAGCACCACCAGATCGAAATGACCCGGCGGAAAAGCCGTGTTCGCGGCCAGCGAGCGGACATCCAGAGTCAGGAAATCCAGGCGGGGGTCGGCCAGGCGGACGGCGGCCCGGGCCACGGCCGTGGGCGAGATGTCGGTGATCACCCCCCTGGCCGCCGGGTTGGTCTGCCAGAGCTGGGCGGCCACCAGGCCGGAGAAAAGCCCCAGCCCGGCCCCCGCGTCCAGAAAGCGGCTGACCAAACCCTCCCGGCCGGCCAACAGCAGGAGAGCGGCCCGCATATCGAGCCGCAGGCCCAGTTCTTCGATCCGCCAGGGGTCGGGGCAGTTTTGATACATTTCTTCATAGCGGCCCACATGGCGGCCGTCTCTGATGAAGTAGTCGTGATAGTCAGTCCCGGAGGTCAAAGCCCGGTCACCTCGTTTCAATTTCTTTAACTATACTATAAGGTATTCGTCTTTTTGTCAAAATCGGCCCGGCCAGATTTCACTTTACAAAAAAAAGAGACTGGTATAACATTCAAGAGTTAATTATTGGTCTTTGGGCATGAGAGGTACTAAATGGACGATGAACAACTTAATAAATTCAAGGAGTTGTTGCTCAAGCGGCGGAGCGAGATCCTGCAATACGCCGATGACACAGTCACCGATATGAACGATCAGACCGACCACTATCCAGACCCGACCGATCGGGCCTCCATTGAATCTGATCGCAACTTTATCCTGCGCCTGCGCGAGCGGGAGCGGAGTCTCCTGGTGAAAATTGACGAAGCCCTGGAGCGCATTGACCAGGGAGAATTTGGCATCTGCGAATCCTGCGGCCAGGAAATCGGCCCCAAGCGATTGGAAGCCAGACCCGTGACCACTTTGTGCATTGACTGCAAAACCA
>JAISJK010000012.1 GCA_031261565.1 Candidatus Adiutrix sp.
TTGCTCTTTGTGTATCATTATCATCGGGCATGGGAGGCTCTCCTTTTTACATTCACATAATGGCCCAATTATACCACAGCATAATCTTAAAAACAACCTATAATTTATATCTACACCCGCCGCGAAAAATTAGTTGGACAATTGGGCCTCTCTCCATCATAATATATAATTACTTCAGACGGAGAAGAGGGCCAGATGGTTAGATGGCAAGAACAATTATTTCAGAGTCTTAAGGCCGGGCGCGAAGCCCTTCTGGTGACCAGGCTCAACCCGGACGGGGTGGTCAAAACCGTTTTTTCCGGCGATTGGCCCCCCGAGTGGGCCGATAAGCACGGCGATGCCCAAGGGTTGCATCTGGCCCAAAACGGGCGGGAAACCACTTTAGTGGAGTTTTTCCTGCCCAAGCCCCGGCTGATTATTTTAGGGGGCGGGCACATCGCCCTGCCTTTGGTGCCCATGGCCGCTCTACTCCGGTTTGAGGTCACGGTTTTTGACGACCGCCCCTCCTTCGCCAATCCGGGCCGTTTTCCGGCCGCCACCCAGGTCATCTGCGAAAGTTTTGACCACCTCAATCAATACCTCCCCCTGCGCCAGAGCGACTATGTGGTCATCGTCACCCGGGGCCACCAGCACGATCAGGACTGTCTGCGCCAGATTCTGGCCGGAGAGGTTCCCTACTATGTGGGCATGATCGGCTCCAGGCGGCGGGTGGCCATTGTGCGTCGCCAGCTCCTGGAGGAAGGTTTCGCCCCGGAAAAGCTGGAGCGCCTCCATTCCCCCATTGGCCTCTCCATTGGGGCCGTGACCCCGGAGGAAATATCAGTTTCTATTTTAGGGGAAGTGATCAAGGAAAAAAGGCAGCCCTCCGCGCCCCGGCCCCAGGCCAATTTTATTCCCCGGGGGGAAAATTACGCTGACCTGGAGCTACTGGAATGGCTGGCCCGGCCGAATCAGGATCCGGCCGCCCTGGTCACGGTGGTGGCCACCCAGGGCTCCACCCCCAGAGAGGCCGGAGCTAAAATGGCCGTGATTTTTGACGGCCGCACGGTGGGCAGCATTGGCGGCGGCTGCGCCGAAGCCGATGTGATGCGCGATGCCCGCGCCCTGATTCACAATGGCGGCCACGCTTTCAAGACCATTGATCTGACCGACTCGGCCGAAGAAGACGGCATGGTCTGCGGCGGAACGATGGAAGTGCTGATCGAATCCTTATAGATGGCCGGAGGAGAGCTTTATGGCCAGACACACCCTGAGATTGGCTAATGAATCGCCGATGGGGGGCCATATGTGCCTCTATCAGCGCCACTTGAGCCAGGACACCGACTCTGACTTCTTTTCCCTGGCCTGGTTCAGCCAGCCCTGCGGCCCCGACTCCAGCCTGACCTTCAGTTGGGATATGACCTATGGCTTGGCCTGGGCCCTGACCGGCCCCCTGGGGCCCGGCCTGATCATTGAGCCCGGGCAGCTCACGCCGATGGCTCCCGATGACCAGGCGCCGGTCGATGACTCGGTGCCCGCCGACCAGGTGTCAGTAGCCCTGACCATTGCCGGCCGCCCGATCTTTGCCCGCCAGGCCAACCGGCCCGGGCCCTTTTCTTTTGAGCCCACCCCCCAGTACTGGATAGCTTTCGGCCCCTTTGAGCCGGGCCAGGTGCTGGATTTTAACGAAATAATCCTGACCACGGAAATCAAATTCGCCCCCGGACAGACCGTGGCCCGGGCCGCCTTTCAGCGGGACTGCAGCTGGCGGGTCGGCCGATAGCGGCCGACAGCAACTCTTGACTTGAAAAGCAGCCTAATATAAACTGTTAAAGATATTGTTTTTTAACAGTAGCTCTGGAAAATTTAGAAATGGATCTGGGCGCTTTTTTAAAGCCGGGCTTGAGCCTGGCCCTGACGGTTGAGGCTGAAGGCCGCGAGCCGCCCGGCCAGGGTTGGCTCACCGCCCGGCGGGGGCGGCCTCACTGGGTGCTGGAAAGAGCCCAGCCGGTGGGCCGGGTGCTGAACATCAGCTTGCAGCTGCCTGGCTTTACTCTGGCTGAAGACGGCGCTCTCATCCCGGCCGCGCCGGAAGATGTGGCCGGCTTGACTCTCCTGGGCCAGGTTCGGGCCAGCCGTTTTTGGTCGGCCCGGGGTTTTTATGTTTTGAGTCTGAAAATTTTAGGCCGGGTTTGGCCCCAATGAGCCGTAAAATGAGCCGTCAAATAAGCCGCCAGAGGAATAATTTGCTGATTCGCCCCCCCAAAACGGGTTATTTATGAGTTCCCTAGCCCCACCTACCATTGCCTTTGAGCTGGGCGTCGGTGAATTTCGCATCGTCACTGCTGACGCGGTTTACCAGATCAAGGTCACCCGGGATTTACTTGAGGCCGGCCGGGCGGCTGAGCCGGCTTCAGCCTCCGCACCGGCCCCCGGAGCCGCCGCCAGCGGGACTCCGGCCTTTTTCCAGGAAATTTCCGAGGAGCTCTTTGACAAGATCGGCCGCCTGGCCCGCAAGCTGTCTGTTTCGGTGGAGGAATTGCCCGATCAGATGGCCGCCCCGGATCTGGATCACACCGACCAGGAGCTGGAAAACGCCAAGGGCCAGCTTGAAGAGATCGTAAAGATCACTGAAAAAGCCTCCATGACCATCATGGATACGGCCGACAATATCCAGACTGATATGGACGAGCTCAAAAACCAGCTGGAGATTTTGCAGCATCTTGAGCTGATGGCCTCGCCCGGCGAGACGTCCCTGCCCCCGGCCGAGGGCGAGAGCCCGACAGCCGTGGCCATTTATGACCGGCTGCCCTCTTCCACGGCTTTGGACGGAAAAATTCAGGAATTGAAATCTTTCATCGATTCCCGGCTGACCGGCTTAACCGCCGGCCCGCCGGCGCTGGCGGCAGAGCCAGCGCCGGAACCGGCCCCGCCAGCCGAGCCGGAGCCCCCGGCTGCGGCCCAGACAATCACGGTCACCACCTTTGATGTGGATGTGGTGTTTCAAACTCTCTATGAGCTCTGCACCAATGAGTCGGTCAAAGACCACATCAAGGCCATGCGGGAGGCTCAGGCCACCGACTTCAAGGGAGCGGAGATCGCCGACAAGCTCTCGGAGATGGCCCCCACTGTGGACTCTGAAGATGGTTTTTACAATTTCCCCATCCCCGCCGTCCTGAAGACTATTTACGCGGCCACCACCTCGGAGGAATACCGCACCACCCTGAAAAAAATGAACCAGACGGCGGCCAGTATTTTCCTCGACAGCGTCCTGCCCATTGAGGGCCAGACCACGGAGGTGGAAGTGCCCGCCCCAGCGGCTGAGCCTGAGGTCATCCCTGAAGTCATCCCTGAGGTGATTTCTGAAGAAACCCATGAGGAAGCTGAGCTGGAGGCGGCCGTGGCCGCCACTGTGGCCCCGGGTTGCTCCCGGTCTGACCTCCAGACCATCCAGACCCTGGCCGCTGAAATTGAGCACCTGGCCGCCCTGGCCCCTCCGCCCGGTCAGGTGGTGGACGCCAGGGAAAATCCCCAGATGTACACCTCCATTCTCACCCAGGATCGCGACACCATTGTCCAGACCGTGAGCATGGCCAACAACCTGATCCAAAAGACCGGCCATCACTTGAATCATATTCTGGAAACCCTGTCTTTCCAGGATCTCTCCGGCCAGCGGATTATGAAGGTGGTCGCCCTGATCAGCGATATTCAGAGGCAGCTTTTGTCCATTCTGGTCGCGGTGAACACTAAAATCAAAGTCCATCAGGAAAGCCCGGAAATGGTGGTGGCCGACAAAGCCGAGCAGATGGCCCAGGCCGAGGTGGACAAAGCCCTGGAAAAACTGTCGGCCGGCGCCAGCTCCACTCTCCTTGGCCCCGGGGCCGAAGCCCGCCTTGACCAGGGCGCCGTCAATGACCTTCTCTCTCAGCTGGGCTTCTAACCCCGATGGCGTTTAAATTATGCCCCTAAAAATAACTTCACGCCTGGCCCTGCTCACCCTGACCACGCTGTGCATCTTAAGCCTGGCGGCCTGTCTACCAGTGAATACCCGGACGGGCAATAGCCCCACCCCGGGCACCAGCCGCGCCGGCAGTGCCGGCGACGCTCTGCTGGCCCCGGCCCGGGCGGCCCTTGACCAGGGCCAGTATGCTGAGGCCGTCAGCCGATTTCTGGCCGCGCGGCAGGCGGCCCCCGACGAGGCCACCAGGCGGGCGGCCGAGGAGGGCGCTCTGACCAGTCTGAGCCACTTGGACGGCCCGGCTCTGGAGCAGATTCAGCGTCAATACGGCCTGAGTTTTCCCGCCCCGGAGGCCACTTACTTTCTGGCCCGTAAGGCCGCCGAAAGCGGCGACCGGGACAGAACCGTGGCCCTGGCTGATTATTTCAGCCGCTATTACAGCTCCCATCCCCTCCTGCCTCAGGTCAGCGCCCTGGTCAAAAATCTGGACGATCCCACGGCCTCCATGGGCCAGATGGGGCCGATCAGCAGCAACCTGGCGGTGGCCGCCATTCTGCCTCTTTCCGGCGATGGCGCCCAATACGCCAGGGAAATCGTGGCCGGCCTGAAACTGGCCCTGGGCAGTTTCCCCGCCGCCGGCACCCTGGGTCTGACCTTGATGGATACCCGGGGCTCGGCGGAAGAGGCGGCCAGCCTGGTCAGCCAGGCCGCCGCCGACCCCAAAGTAGTGGCCGTGGTCGGGCCTTTTCTGAGCCGGGAATCAGCCCAGGCGGCCCAGGCGGCCAACCGGGCTGGGCTGCCCCTCATCGCCATCAGCCAGCGGGCCGATCTGCCCAGTATCGGTGACTATATTTTTCGGATCTTCCTGACCCCCAAACATCAGGCCGAGGCGGTGGCCCGCCATGCTGTGCGGGTGCAGGGCCACCAGTCCCTGGGTATTCTTTACCCGGATGACAACTATGGCCGGCCAGTGCGGGCCGCTTTTGAAAACGAGGCCCGCCGCCTCGGGGCGCAGGTGGTGGTGGCCGAGGGCTATGAGCCTCAAACCACCGACTGGACTGATCTGGCCGCCCGCCTGACCGGGGGCGCGGTGGCCCGCAAAGTCTCGGCCAGCTATCAGGCCCAGACAGAGTTTACCGCCCTGTATCTGCCCGATTCCGCCGCGCCGGTCTCCCAAATTATGGCCCAGTTGGCTTTCCATGATGTCACCCGGATGCAGTATCTCGGCTCGCCCCTCTGGCTCAGCCCCGATTTTTTGGCCAGCTCTTCCCGCTACACCCAGGGCGCGGTCATCCCGGTGGCCTGGAGCGACCTGAGCCAGCGGCAGGAAAGCCGCCGCTTTTTAGACAGCTTTAAGGCGACCAGCGGCCACGCCCCGGATCAATTCGCGGCTTACGGCTATGACGCCGGCTTGGCCATTATCAAGGCGTTGGGCCAGGGTGCGGACAGCCGCGACGGGCTACGCCGGGCCCTGAGCCAGGCCGGCCCCGTCCCCGGAGCCACCGGGCCTTTTAGCTTTGACCACACGGGTGAATATCTGGTGGAGCCCGCCCTTTTGAGTGTCAAAGGCCGTGAATTTATTCTGCTGAGCGAAGCCGGTTCCGGCGAACGCTAAACCATGGAGGTAAACTATGTATCCGATCCTTGATCTGCACGCCCGTGAAATTCTTGACTCCCGGGGCAACCCCACCGTTGAGGTGGATGTCTGGCTCGAAGACGGCTATTTCGGCCAGGCGGCGGTGCCCTCCGGGGCCTCCACCGGCCAGCATGAGGCTTTGGAGTTGCGGGACAAAGACCCCAAGCGCTACGGCGGCAAAGGCGTCAAAACAGCGGTGAGCAACGTCAATGAGATCATTGCCCCGGCCGTGCTGGGCCTCGATGGTTTCAACCAGGCCGCCCTGGATCGGGCCCTGATTGAGCTGGACGGCACTGAAAGCAAAAGCAAGCTCGGGGCCAACGCCATCCTCGGCGTCTCCATGGCCGTGGCCCGGGCCGCGGCCGAGGCCTCCGGCCTGCCGCTTTACCGCTATCTGGGCGGGGCCAACGCCAAGGAACTGCCCCGGCCCATGATGAACATCATCAACGGCGGCTCCCACGCCAACAACAGCGTTGATTTTCAGGAATTCATGGTCATGCCCCTCTTCGGCGACACTTTCGCCGAGGCGTTGCGCTGCGGGGCCGAGGTTTTCCACGCTCTGAAAAAACTGCTGAACGAGGCCAAGTTCACCACCGCTGTGGGCGACGAGGGCGGTTTCGCTCCCAATTTCAAATCCAACGAAGAGGCTCTGGAATACATCATCAAGGCCATCAAGGCCGCCGGCTACAAACCGGGCAGCGATGTGGCCATTTGCCTTGACGCCGCCTCCTCCGAATTTTATGACGCCAAGAAAAAGAAATATGTCTTCGCCAAAAGCGACCAGTCGGCCCACAGCGTCGAGGAAATGCTGGAGCTCTATCAGGACTGGGTCAAAAAATATCCCATCCGCTCCATTGAGGACGGCCTGGCCGAAGACGACTGGGCCGGCTGGGCCAAGCTGACGGCGGCCATGGGCACCTCCACCCAGTTGGTGGGCGATGACCTCTTTGTCACCAATACCAGGCGCCTGGCCAAGGGCATTGCCGAAAAGGCCGGCAACTCCATCCTCATCAAGCTCAACCAAATCGGCACGGTCACCGAGACTCTGGAGGCCATTGATCTGGCTCACAAGGCCGGCTTCACCGCCGTTATCTCCCACCGCAGCGGCGAAACCGAGGATACCTTTATCGCCGATCTGGCCGTGGCCACCAACGCCGGCCAGATCAAGACCGGCAGCGCTTCCCGCAGCGAGCGCATCGCCAAATACAACCGCCTGCTGCGCATTGAGGAAGAGCTGGAGAGCGCGGCCATCCTCCGCCGCCCGTTCAAGTAAGGGCTCGTCAATAAATTAACTCCAGCTTAAGCCCCGCGCTATGCGCGGGAGAATAGAATAGCAGAAGCGAAGGAGATGATAAAATGACCTCCTCTGATAGAATGACGAAGGTTTCGCA
>JAISJK010000042.1 GCA_031261565.1 Candidatus Adiutrix sp.
TGGCATCCCAACCCAAGCCAATGAGGATGTTTTTTAAACCGGGGGCGGAATTGGTCAGCGAGATATTTCCACCCTTTGAAAGAGATACTGCCATAGCCCATTTCTCCTTTATACTGAAATTATTCTGAAATCAAGGGGAACTCTTTTCCTTAAGCAAGGCACGCAAGCGTCAATAGTGCTACGCTCAGCCCCCGGCCCTTTGCCAAAAAAATACCCAAGCGTGAGAACGCCTGGGGCTTTCATGTTGCTGAATCTGATTTTAGAAGAGCGGTAACAATACCGGAACTGATATAAGGGTACCACTATGCACCTCGTAGTGCTTTTATGGCCTCAGTTCAATAATGAGGCCGGGCGCTTGTAACAGTTCAAAGTTCTGCGGACATATTTCCGGACGGTATTGTATTCAGTCCACACCCGGCCGTGCCAGTTTCAATGGAACGAAAAAAGCACGGCTTCGGGCGTGCGACCGCTTTGTGGTATTACAAGTACCGGTAAGAATTAAATCACGACCGCCGGAAAAAGTCAATAAATTTTTGGAGCACCTTTCGTTAAAGGGGTGAACCTGGGGATTACCGAAATAACCGGCGCTAAATGAAACCGCCCCTGTGGGAAGTAGATCCCACAGGGGCGCTAACTTGGTTCTCTAAACGAATCGAGGGAGAGCCTCTGCCCTACCGGGCCGGGAGCGCGACGAACGCTCTCGGCCTGTTTTTAAAATACTCCCGCCGGTGGCATTTGTCAATTACAAAGTGTGATTTCGACTGATTGTTAACGCGCACCCTATGATGCCCGGCCAGCAGGCCGGGGAAGTAGAAACACCCCGGCTGGTTAGGGCCGGGGCGGCGGATAAAGTCGTGCAGCTACCGGTGGGGCCGGGGTTATTTTTTGGCCGCCCGGGGTTTTTTGACGGGGTTGACCGCGTCCTTCAGGGCTTTGGAGGCTTTGAATTTGACGGCCTTGTGGGCTTTGATGGTCACTGGCTCGCCCGTCCGGGGGTTGCGGCCCGGGCGCTTGGGGCGATCCACCACCTGAAAGACGCCCAGACCAAAGTAGGCGCAACGGCCTTCCTTTTTAATCGTGGCCACGATCTCGTTCAAAATGGTGTCAAAGACACCCTTGGAGACCGCCTTGGATAAACTGGTTTCTTTGGCCACCTTGGCGATCAACTCTGTTTTGGTCATTGTTGCCTCTCCTTGTTGTTTAAGGTTGCTGGTTTTATAGGTCACTAAAGCTCATCGTATCATCATGCCCAATATAATACACAACTACGATTCACTTGAAAAGAGCCTTTTTTGTTTTTTTTCGGCCGGCTTTAATTATTTGGCCGTGCCATAGATAGCCAGGTATTCGTTTACGGTCTCCACCGCAGCCTGGCTCAAGGGCTCCAGCCGGCCGTTCTGGCTGACGGGCACTTTTTCCTGGTGGAGAAAGCTGATGGTTCGGCTGATGCCCAGAATGGTGCCCACGGTGAGACCGGTGGTTACTTTAAAGTTCTTGACCGCGTCCTGGCCCCGCTGGCCGATGACCACCTGGTTCCGGGAGTCATAGACCGCCGTGGTCTGCTGACGATCCAGAAATAGCGCCACCCCGACCGGGTTATAATTGTGGCCATTGGCCGTGGCCTCGGCCGTCAGGCGGCTCAGGAGGTCAAACTTGGTGGCCATGGTGGTCACCACATCGTCCACAATGAGCACCCGGCAGTTGTCGCTCAGGGCGCCGGTGACAAAGCGGGCCGCCGACAGGCTGGCCTCGCCGTGGGTCTTGGGCTCTTTGCGGTCATAGTCAAAGCTCTTATCTATCTGGTGATTGCGCCAGAGGGCCCCGGTGGTGGCCACGGCCAGGGCGCTGCCCTTGTAAGATGGCCCCACCAGCACATCAAAGTGCTGGTGGAGGCCGGCGTCAATCAGATAGTCGGCCATGATCCGGCCCAATTCGGAAATCAGGCGGCCGGTGCGAAACAGGCCGAAATTGACGAAATAGGGCGTTGGCCGCCCGTCCTTCAGGGTCAGGCCGTCCCTGAAAAACAGGGCCTGGCTGGCGGCCAGCAGCAAAGCCAGGTCTTTCTGATACGGTTTCATGCTACTTGCGATCCAGCCAGGTCATCATCTTGCGGAGAGTCCGGCCGACCTCGTTGATGGGGTGCTCGGCCTCATGGCGGCGGCGGGCCAGGAAATTGGGCCGGCCGGCCTTGTTTTCCAGAATCCAGTCGCGGGCGAACTCGCCCTCCTGGATTTCGCGCAGAATCTCGGCCATCTCCATGCGGGTTTCATCGTTGATGACCCGGCGGCTGCGGGTGTAGTCGCCGTATTCGGCCGTGTCGGAGATGGAGTAGCGCATCCGATCCAGGCCCCCCTCATACATAAGGTCAACAATCAGCTTCATCTCGTGGAGACACTCGTAATAGGCGATTTCCGGCTGATAACCGGCTTCCACCAGAGTCTCCCAGCCGGCCTTGATCAGTTCGCTGACCCCGCCGCACAGGACGGCCTGCTCGCCAAAGAGGTCGGTTTCCGTCTCCTCTTCAAAGGTGGTGCGGATGAGGCCGGCCCGGGTGCCGCCGATGGCCGTGGCGTAGGCCAGGGCCCAGGGCAGGGCCTGGCCGTCAGCGTCCTGGTGGACAGCCACCAGGCAGGGCACCCCGGCCCCTTTGACATATTCCGAGCGCACCAGATGGCCGGGGCCTTTGGGGGCGATCATGGTCACGCTGATCTCCCGGGAGGGGACGATCTGGTTGAAATGAATGGCGAAGCCGTGGCTGAACATGATCATCTTGCCCGGTTTGAGGCCCGGTTTGATGTCTTTTTCAAAAACTTCCGCCTGCAGGTGATCCGGGAGCAGCACCTGGATGAGATCGGCCTGGGCCGAGGCCTCGGCGGCCGAAACCGGGGTGAAGCCGTGCTCCACGGCCAAGTCGTAGTTGGCCGAGCCCGGCCGCTGGCCAATGATGACCTTCAGGCCGGAATCGCGCAGGTTTTGCGCCTGGCTGTGGCCCTGGCTGCCGTAGCCCAAGACGGCGATGGTTTTGCCCTGCAGGGGGGCCAGGGGGGCGTCTTTTTCAAAATAAACTTGCATGATTTCTCCTTGTGTTGACGATGGACTATATCAGGCGCTTTTGCGCTCTTTCTTGAACATCCGGGTGCGAGCCATGGCCGTGAGGCCTGTGGAAACCTGCTCCTCGATGCCGAATTCATCCAAAAGAATCAAAATATCGCGGATTTTTTTCTCGTTGCCGGTGAATTCCATGGTGTAGGTCTTGGAGCTGACATCGAGAATTTTGCCCTTGAATATCTCGCACAGGCTGCGGAGCTCAGAGCGGTCGCCCTGACCCGCAGCTCTGACCTTGACCAGCACCAGCTGTTTTTCCACATAATCGTCTTCGGTGAGATCCACCACCTTGATGACATTGATCAGTTTGCGCAGTTGCTTGATGATCTGCTCAATAATCGGCGGCGAGCCGGAAGTGATCAGGGTGATCAGGGAGACCTTGGCATCCATGGTCTCGGCCACCGAGAGGCTCTCAATATTGAATCCCCGGCCGGAAATCAGGCTGGTGACCCGGGCCAGCACCCCGGGCTCGTTGTCCACCAGCACGGACAGGGTGTGCCGGAAGATGACTTTGGCGCCGTTTTCCATGTCGTCTCCTTTGCCTTCAATCCTGGCCGCAGATTTCAGCCACATAGGGCAGCATATCGCCGATCTCCCGGCCGGCGGCCACCATTGGATAAACCAGAGCCTGCTGGCAGACGATAAATTCCATGACCACCGGGCCGTCCGCAGCCAGGCCCCGCTCTAAAACCGGGCCGACTTCCTCCGGGGTGACCGCCCGGAACCCTTTGGCGCCGAAGGCCTCGGCCAGCTTGACGAAATCCGGGCCCGGGCCCAGGATGGTGTTGGCGTAGCGCTGGTGGTAAAAGAGCTGCTGCCACTGGCGAACCATGCCCAGACAGCCGTTGTTGAGGATTATGGTTTTGACCGGCAGCTTTTCCTCGACAATGGTCACCATCTCCTGAATATTCATGAGGATGGAGCCATCGCCGGCCACGCAGATCACCAGGGCTTCGGGGTCGGCCACCTGGGCGCCCATGGCCGCCGGGAGGCCAAAACCCATCACCCCCAGTCCCCCGGAGGACAAAAAGCGGCGGGGCCGGTCAAAGGAGTAATACTGGGCGGTCCACATCTGGTGCTGGCCCACCTCGGTGGTGATGACCGCGTCCCGGCCTCTGGTCTTTTGGTAAAGAGTTTCAATGACCATCTGGGGCTGGATGGGCTCAAACAGATGATGGTAATCAATCCGGCCTTCGGCCCGCCAGGCCTCAATGGCGGCCAGCCACTCCCGGCGGGCGGCCTGGTCGTAATCAGGGGCTTCGCCCAAAAGTTCCAGCACCGAGGCCAGGGCCAGCCGGGCATCGGCCACCAGGGGCACGTCAGTGGTCACCCGTTTGTGGATGGAGGTGGGATCCACATCAATCTGGATGATTTTGGCCTGGCGGGCGAATTGATCCAGCCGGCCGGTGACCCGGTCATCAAAGCGGGCGCCGACGGCGATCAGGAGATCGCACTCCTGCACGGCCCGGTTGGCCTGGTAGAGCCCGTGCATCCCGAGCATCCCCAGAAAGAGGGGATGGGTTCCGGGAAAACCGCCCAAGCCCATCAGGGTATTGGTCACCGGGATGTTCAATCTTTCAGCCAGAGCCAAAAGGGGCTCAGAAGCCCCGCTCATAATGACTCCGCCGCCGGCGTAAAGCACCGGTTTTTTGGCCGCCAGAATCAATTCAGCGGCTTTGGCCACCTGTTTGGGGTGGGGCTCCAGATGGGGCTGATAGGCTCTTAATTTGATTTTACCCGGGTATTTGAACTCAGCCTGGCCGGAAATGACATCTTTGGGTAGATCCACTAGGACACTGCCGGGACGGCCGGTGGTGGCCACATAAAAGGCCTCTTTGACGATGCGGGCCAAAGACTCGGTGTCGCGCACCAGATAGTTGTGTTTGGTAATGGGCCGGGTGATGCCGACAATATCGACTTCCTGAAAGGCGTCGTTGCCGATCATCATCCGGGACACCTGGCCGCAGAAGACAATGACCGGGATGGAATCCATGTTGGCTGCGGCCAGGCCGGTGACCGTGTTGGTGGCCCCGGGCCCGCTGGTGACCAGGGCCACCCCGGGCCGGCCGGTGACCCGGGCGTAACCCTCGGCCGCGTGGATGGCGGCCTGCTCGTGGCGGGTCATAACAAAGCGCAACGGGCTGTCCAGGAGGTAGTGGTGAATGTCAATGGTGGTGGCCCCGGGGTAGCCGAAGACCACTTCCACCCCTTCCATTTTCCAGCACTCGATCAGTATCTGAGCGCCGGTCAACATCTGAGGGCCGGCTAAGGCAGCCATATTCAATATCTCTTTCCGCCGCCGCGAGATCGTCGCCGGTCGGCTAAAGGCGTCCTGGCGGGGTGGGCCCGCCGGCTGCCGTGACCACCACCCCGGGGTCGCCGGGCTTCGGTCAGCCTAGAGGCCAGGGTCAGCCCCGGTTTTCGTCAAGAATGCGCTGAATCCGGTCTTTGACGGCCAGCTTGGCCTTTTGAATCTTTTTCCGCTCCAGGTCGTCTTCCGGGGACAGGTAAGCCCGGTGGTTCATCTCGTCCAACTGGTTTTCAAAGGCCTGATGCTCGTCCACCAGGGCCGCCAGCTCCGGGTTATTCGGGATAAGTTTATTGATCAGAGCTTTTTCCTGCAGTTCCATCGAAGCCTCCATATATGAATTAATTGGGTTAACGGTAGCGAATTGGGCTTTGGTTGTCAAGAGGCATTGTCACCAGAGTCAGTGGTAAAAGAACGAGGGCGGGCTGGCCAGGGCGATGCTGTCATGGTTGAAAGAGCCCAGGCCCAGCAGGTCAATGACCAGCCCCACGCTGTGGTCGCCCTCGCTCTCGGAATATAAAAGGCCCAGGCCGTAGCACTGATTCCGGTAAAAGAGGCGGGCGTAGGTTTCGGTGGAGCGCTGCTGATGGATATCGTAGCGGGTGGAAACCTCGGCCGTCCACTCGGAATTGAGCTTGAGGGCCAGATCGCCCCGGATTTCCTCGTATTCATTGTAAGCGGCCGTGCGCAGGTCAGCGCCGGGGGCGTCAAAATCATAAGTCAGGGTCAGGCTGTCGCCCCGGGGATCCGTGGCCCGGAAACTCAGGTCATTGCTGGTGACCTGGCCCGAGCCGGCGTCAAAACTGGTGATCATCCGGGCGGAGAAATAGGTGTTCAGAAAAGCTTCCATATCCAGCTCTATCGGGCCGGCGCCCTGGCCGTGATAGTCATCGGTGGGGTAATAGCGGGTAGTGGAGCTTTTGGCGAAAAAGTCCCGGCTGTCTTCAAATTCGTAACTGCCCCAGAGGCCGATTTTGAGGAACTGGAAATATTTGAAGCCATCTGCCTGCCCGTTCTGATCCAGGGTCGGGGTTTTGCTGACGAAGGTGTTGACCAGGCCGTAGCGGGCGGTGCGGCGGGGCAGGCGGCGATCCAGAAAATCCCAGTAGGGCAGGTCGGTCTGATCATCCGGGGCCCCGACATAGCTGAAGGTGACGGTGGGGGTCAGCTGGTGGCGGGTGGCCACGGCCTTACCCAGGCCGCCGTCAAAGGCCCGGCTGAAAGTGGTGGACAGGGCGGCGGTCAGGGAGCCGGCCAGGCGGCTGTTGTAGCTGTCATGCTCCTCCTTGGAGGGCAGGCGGCCGTCGGCCGCGTAGCTGGTCAGGCTCAGGTCGCCGTCCAGTTGCAGATTGGCCACTCCGGCCACCGGGGTGCTCCAGGTCAGGGAGGGGTTGATCTGCAGGCGGTGCCCGGTTTCGTCCGTCAGGCTCTGGGCGTCGGACAGACGCGAGAAATAGTCATAATTCAGGCCCAGGGACAGGCGGGGCAGGTTGGCCGCCCCGCCGTCCAGGCCGGCGGCCAGGGGGTGGCTGACCAGGTTATACTGAAGGGAGGGCAGCCGCTGAATCGTGTCGTGGTTGTCCTCGCTGTAAAGATCCTGGGTGTATTCCACCCCGCCCCGGAAAAAGGTGTCGTAGCCGGTTTTCTGGGCGAACAGGGCGTTGTCGCGGTAGGGGTTGAGGACTTCATTGACCGTGTGGCCGAACCCCTGCCAAAAGGTGGCCTGCGACCGGTTAAAACCATCGACGTCGTTTCTGAATTCGTAGAGGTAGAGGGGGTCGGAGACCAGATCCAGATTTAGGTTGACATCCCAGTCATCCCAGGACCAGCTGTTTTGGGAGCGCAGCCAGTAGCGGTCGCGGGCTTCTTTCAGGCGGCCGCTGCGGGCATATACCTGGGGCTCGTCATCGCTTAAATAAGTCATCTGCCAGATGCCCCGGCCGTGTTCCAGGCGGTAGCGGCCCTCCAGGGTGTGGGCCAGGCCTCTTTTGCTGCGCCAGACCGGGGTGTAGGTCAGGTCGTGGTTTTCCCCGGTGGCCCAGAAAAAGGCCAGATCCACGGTCTGGCCATCGCGGGAGGAGCTTTTGTAGCCGGGAATCATCAAACCGCTCTGGCGCTCGTTTTTAACCGGAAACATAAAATAGGGCGTGGCCAGCACCGGGGTATAGCGGGTGTTGAAAGAGACGCCCGAGGCCAGGGCATAGCCGCCCTGGGTCAGGGTCAGGCTCTTGGCCTTGATCGTCCAGGCCGGCTCCGGGCCATCGCAGGTGGTGGCCGTGGCCTCGTCGATCCGCAGAGTCTTTTCGCTGAGGCGCTCAATGACCGTCCCGCTCAGGTAATAGTTCTGGGCCGGGAAAAAAGCTTTGCCCTCATAGATCTTGGCCAGGTGCAGGTCGAGGTTGACAATGGCCCGCTCGGACAGGGCGGTGAAATCCGGGGTGACGATTTTGACCTGGCCGGAGACCTCGGCCGTGTTGGTGGCATCGCTCCAGACGGCCCGGTCGGCGGTGATGGTTTCCGTCCCCCGGGTGATGGAGACCTGGCCGGTGAAATAGTTGAGCTGGTTATTGCGATCCGACTCTATGGCGTCGGCCCGGATGACAATGGGCGTCTCTCCGGCCAGGGTCACTTCCACCCGCTCCGGTGGCGGGGTCAGGCTACCGCCGAGGGAATCGGCCAACGCAACAGGCGGCCGCCAGGCCAGGAGCAGGGCCACCAGCAGAGCCAAGCCGGCTGTCCTGGCCCTGGGGGCTATGGCCGGGAAGCGTTTCACATCGGCCTCAGTTGGATTCCACTTCCGAGAGGCCCTGGAGCCAGGCCCGGCCCTCGCCCACGGTGAAGAGGGAGCCGGAGAGCAGCACCAGGTCGCTCTCCCGGGCCTCGGCCGCCGCCGCCTGAAAGGCCTCGGGTATGGTCGGATGCAGGGTGGTCGGAACCCGGGGCGGCCCGAAGGCGGCGGTGATCCTGTCCCAGAGCAGACCCGGGCTGGCGGCCCGGCTGAAGGCCGGCCTGGTCAGGTAGAGATGGTCGGCCATTGGAAGGATCGGCCCCAAGACGCCGGTGATGTCTTTGTCAGCCATGACCCCGACTATCAGATGCAGTTGATCATAGGTCATGGTCTGGAGGTGGCGGGCCAGGGCCTCGGCCCCGGCCGGGTTGTGGGCGCCGTCCAGCAGAAGCGGGGCCCGGGCCGGCGAACCCTGGGGCGGCCAGGCGCCGGCCGGAAAGGTTTCCGCCCGGCCCGGCCAGGCGACCTGGCGCAGACCGGCCCGCAAGTGTTTCTCCTCCAGGGGGAAACCGCGCCCGGCCAGTTGTTCGCAGATGGTGATGGCCACAGCCGCGTTATCAGCCTGGTGGGGGCCGGCCAGCCCCAGCTCCAGGCTCTCCAGAACCAGGGCTCCGCTCCGATAGTTGATGGTCGGGCGGCCCTGGCGGTCAAAGGAGGTGGTTTCCACCGTAAAATCACGGCCCGGGATCAGGGCCGGGCTCTTCAGCTCCAGAGCCCGTCGCCAGATGACCTCGGCCGCCTCCGGGGGCAGGGCCCCGGTGACCAGGGGGACGCCGGTTTTGATGATGCCGGCCTTTTCCCCGGCGATCAGGGCCAGGGTGGCCCCCAAATGTTCGGTGTGCTCCAGGGCTATATTGGTGATGGCCGTGGTCAGGGGGTTTTCAATAACATTGGTGGAGTCCAGCCGGCCGCCCAGCCCGGCCTCAATGATGTCCAGGTCGGTCTTTTTTTCAGCGAAATAGAGAAAGGCCATGGCCGTGACAAATTCAAAAAAAGTGGGGGCCGACTGGGGATCAGTGGCCGCCCAGACCCGGGCGCTCAGAGACAGCACGTCTTTTTCGCTGATCATTTCCGCCCCGATTTTAATCCGCTCGCGGAAGGTGACCAGGTGGGGCGAAGTGTAAAAGCCCACCCCATAGCCGGCGGCGGACAGGACGCTCTGGAGCATGGCCCCCACCGAGCCTTTGCCATTGGTGCCGGCCAGGTGGACAAACCGCCGCCCGGCCTGGGGTTGGCCCAGCCTGGCCAGGATGCTCTTCATGCTGTCGAGCCCGAGCTTAATCCCGAACTTCTGCAGGTCGAACATCTTTTGCAATTCGCTTTTATAAGACATCCAAGCGGCTGCCCCTTATAAACTGGTCAGTTTAGCGTATTGAAGCCTAACTTTTTTTAAGCCGAAATGGTCAAAATCAATGGTGACTTCAGGGCCGTCAACAGTCTGAACCCGGCCGGCACCATAGACCGGGTGGCTGACCCGCTGGCCGACGGCCACCGGCCGGGCAGGTAAAGATAAAGGCCTGTTTCGCTGATTATACTCCAAATTGGCCCCGGAATTCAATAGTTCATTTGGTCTCGGTCTCAAGCCGGCTTCTGCGGCGGCGGGCAGGCCGGCCAGAAAACGGCTGGGCCCGCCCAACTGGCTGGTGTTGTAGTCGATGATCCCCAGGGGCATCAGGATAAACAGCCTGTCCCTGGCCCTGGTCACGGCCACATACATCAGCCGGCGCTCTTCCTCCACCTCGGCTGCCGAACGGACGGCGTAGGGGGGCGGGAAGCGGCCTTCCACCGCCGAGATGATGAAGACCACCGGCCACTCCAGCCCCTTGGCCGAGTGGACGGTGGACAGGGTCAGGCCGGGATTGTTTTTTTCGGGGTCAGTCTGTTTCTGGTTGGGCGGATCCAGAGTCAGATCGTCGAGAAAGGCCCTCAGGTTGCCCTGGGTCTCCGACAGGCGCAGGATTTCTTTCAGGTCGTTCTGGCGGTCGGGCCAGTCGTCCGGGTAGATATCCCTGAGGCGGGGCTGATAAAAATCAAAAGCCCCTTTGAGGCGGTGGGCCATGTCTGTCCCCTCCGGGGCGATGTCGGCCAGGAGGGCGGCCAGAGGCACCAGATTTTTTAGGGCCTGGGGCCTGACCGGGGCCGAGGCCAGGCTGGTCAGTTGCTCCCGCCGGCCGCCGACCCATTCGGCCAGAGCTTCGGCGCCCCGGGCCCCGATGCCCGGGGTCAGAGCCAATACCCGGCGCAGGCTGAGGCCGTCCGCCGGGTTGACGCAGACGCGCAGAAAGGCCAGAAAGTCCTTGATATGGGCCAGCTCAAAAAATTTGCGGCCGCCGTATTTGGTATAGGGCAGGCGGCGGCGCACCAGCTCGGCCTCCAGCTCAAAGGAGTGGGCCGAGGCCCGGAAGAGGACGGCCATATTCTTCAGCTCCAGCCCTTCGGCCATCAGGCGCTCCAGGCGGTCGGCCACCCAGCCGGCTTCATCGGACTGGTCGGCCACCGGCGTCAGTTGGGGCGGCTCGCCCGTTCCCCGGATGGCCACCAGTTTTTTGTCATATTTTTCCCGGGCCTGGGCCATGATCTGGTTGGCCAGGCTGACGATGGGCTCCTGGCTGCGGTAGTTTTCCTCCAGCTTGATAATCCTGGATCCGGGGAAAATTTTGGGGAAATCCATGATATTGCGGAAGCTGGCCCCCCGAAAGGCGTAAATGGACTGGGCATCATCGCCCACGGCCGTAACCCGGAGGTGGTCGCGGCCCAAGAGGGCGGTCAGGCGGGCCTGAATGGGGTTGGTGTCCTGATACTCATCCACCAGGATGTAGTCATAGCGGGCGGCCAGGCGGCGGCGGACTTCTTCGTCCTGGCGCAGGATGGTCTCCAGGCCCACCAGGAGATCGTCAAAATCCATCAGGGCGTTTTCGAGTTTGTGGGCCCGGTAAGTCTGGCCAATCTGATCAATGAACGGGGCAAATTCCAGAAAGTGGGGAAAACTGTCGGTGATGGTCTCCAAGAGCGGCCGGTCTTTGTTGACCGCCTGGCTCAGAATGGACAGGATAGCCCCTTTCTGGGGAAAGCGCTTATAGCGCTTGACTTCCGGCAAGTCGTTGCGGATGCGGCTAATGAGGCTTTCGGCGTCGTCCTGATCCATGATGGCGAAGCCGGCCGGGTAGCCCAGCCGATGGGCTTCGGGCCGGATCAGGAGGTTGGCCAGGGCGTGGAAAGTGCCGCCGGAGACCTGGGTCGCCCGGGCGCCGACCAGGGCCGTGGCCCGGCCCAGCATTTCCTGGGCCGCCTTGCGGGTGAAGGTCAGGAGGAGAATGGCTGAGGGGGGCACGCCCCGATCCACCAGGTAGGCCACCCGGTGAACCAGGGTGCGGGTTTTGCCGCTGCCGGCCCCGGCCACGATCAGCAGAGGGCCGCCTTCGTAAGTGGCCGCCGCCAGTTGAGAACTGTTCAGGCTGGCGCCCAGTTTTGCCATAAAATTCATTTTTCAGCCTGTAAATAGTCGGTCACGGCAGCGGTCAAGTGGTCGATCCCGGCCCCGGCCGCTTCTACCGCCACCGGAAAGCCGTGTTCTTCGGCGGCTCTGGTGGTGATCGGGCCAATGGTGGCCGCCGGGTAATGGCGCCTCTCCTCCGGGGGGATGAGGTCGGCCAGGCCGGCCACGGTGGAGGCGCTGGTGAAGGTGACCAGGTCGGGGAGGCCCGGCAGGGGGGCCGCCCAGACGGCCTTGACCGTCTGATAGACCGGGAAATCAATGACCTCGGCCCCGGCCGCCCGCAAGCCCTCGGGCAACACCTCCCGGCCGGCCTGGGCCCGGGCCAGGAGAATTTTGGAGCCCCTGACTCCGGCCGCCAAGAGAGCCTCCAGGAGGTTTTCCGCCACCGCGATGCGGGGGAGGAGATCAGGCCGGAGGCCGAACGGCCGCAGGGCCTCGGCCGTGCCCGGGCCCAGGGCCGCCAGGCGGAGCCCGGCCAGAGAGCGGGCGTCCCGGCCACCGTCCAGCATAGTTTTCAGGAAAAAATTGGCTCCGTTGGGGCTGGTCCAGATCAGCCACTGAAAGGCGTCCAGATCCAGAGCCCGCAGGCGGTCGGCCAGATCGGGCAGCGGGCGGGTGGCGATGGTCGGGCGTTCCCAGACTTCGGCTCCTTTTTCCGTCAAAGCGGCGGTCAGGCGGCTGGCCTGTTCCCGGCTGCGGGTCACTAGAATCTGGCGGCCAAAGAGGGGCCGCCTTTCAAACCAGTTGAGCTCTTCCCGCAGAGTGACCACCTGGCCGATGACCAGTAAGGCCGGGGGGCCGAGGCCGGCCAGCTCAGCCCGGGCCGGGAGGTCGGTCAGGTCGCCCACCAGGGTTTTTTGCCGGGCGGTGGTTCCCCACTGGATGAGGGCCGCCGGGGTGGCCGGCGGTTTGCCGGCGGCCAGGAGCGACTGGCAGACCCGCCCCAGATTGCGCACGCCCATGACCATGGCCAGAGCCCCCATCTGGGCCAGAGCCGTCCAGTTGAGGGCCGAATCCGGCCGGTCTTCTCTTTCGTGACCGGTGACCAGGGCCACCTGGGAGTTAAAATCGCGGTGAGTCAGGGGAATGCCGGCGTAGGCGGCGGCGGCGGCGGTGGAGCTGATTCCGGGCACCACCTCAAAGGCCAGGCCGGCCCGCCCCAGTTCCTGAGCCTCTTCACCGCCCCGGCCAAAGATATAGGGGTCGCCGCCTTTGAGGCGAACCACGCAATGGCCGGCCCGGGCCTCTTCCACCAGCAACTTGTTGATTTCCGTCTGGCTAAGCTCGTGGCAGCCGGCCTGTTTGCCCACGTAAATGCGGCGGCAGCCGGCCGGGGCCAGATCCAGAATGGCCGGGGCCGCCAGATAATCATAGACCAGAACCTCGGCCCGGCCCAGGAGCTCGGCACCCCGGCGGGTCAGGAGGCCCGGATCGCCCGGTCCGGCCCCCACCAGATAGACTGGGCCGCTCATCACCGGCTCAATTCCCTCAATATCTCCCGGCCGCCGCTTTCCAGCAGTTCGGCGGCCAGACTTTGGCCGCAGGCCGCCGCCTCCCCGGCCGCGGCGATTTCTCCGATCTTTTGGCCGCGCTCGACCCGGCCGCCGTCGGGCGAGGCGATCAGGGCGGTCAGGGTCAGGCGGCCGGCCTGCCACTGGGCCAGGGCGGCCACCGGCAGTTGGCAGCCGCTGCCCAGAGCGGCCAGGAAACCGCGCTCAGCGGCCAGGGCCAGGGCCGAGGGCAGGTGGTTGAGGGGCTCCAAAAGGGGCCCCAACCGCTGGTCTAGGGCTCGGATTTCCAGAGCCAGAGCGCCCTGGCCGGCGGCCGGCAGCATGATGGCGGCCGGCAGGCATTCAGCGTGATCCGGCCAGAGGCCCAGGCGGGTCAGGCCGGCGGCGGCCAGCAGGGTGGCCCCCAGCCCGGCGGCCAGTTTTTTTAGCCTGGTGGCCACATTGCCCCGGAGGGGCTCAATTCGCAGGTCAGGCCGGGCGGCCAGGAGCTGGGCCTGGCGCCGCAGTCCGGAGGTGCCCACCCGGCTGCCCGGCGGCAGGGCGGCCAGCCCCCCCGGCCTGGCGGTGATCAGGACATCGCGAAAATCAGCCCGTTCAGGCACAGCCCCGAGGGCCAGCCCCGGCGGCAGCTCGGCCGGCAGATCTTTGGCGCTGTGGACAGCCAGGTCAATCCGCCCGGCCAGCAGAGCTTCCTCAATCTCTTTGACGAAGAGCCCCTTGCCGCCGATTTGGGCCAGGCTGGCCCCGGCCAGCCGGTCGCCGGTGGTTTGGATGGGGATAATTTCCGTAACTAGCCCGGGATGGGCGGCGGCCAGAGCCTGGGCCACCAGGCCGGTCTGGGCCAGGGACAGGGGGCTGCCTCGGGCCCCTATTTTCAGACTCGGGCTGGTCAACAGCTCCCGCCGCAGCCGGCGCAGGAGCTGGAGCGGCAACTGCCGCAACCGCCCCCGGCCGCGTGGGAGGCGGTGGAGCCGTCGGCTCCCCTGGCGTGGAAGGTAGAGGCCGACATGAGTTTCTGGCACCTACCGCCGCCGCAGCCGGGGCAGCTGATCATTTCCCGGCTGCTCAAAACCAGCTCTTCAAAATCGCGGCCGCAGTCAGGACAGTGGAATTCATAGATGGGCATGGTCAATCATCCTCAGATCAGGTCTTAATAGCCGACATCCTGCCCGATCAGAACCACATTCAGGCGGCCCACGGGGTTGGAGCGGTCAATAATGGTGAAATAGTTGCAGATGCTGGTCTCCAACTGACAGTCGTGGCAGCGGCCGCTTTTGACGCAGGGGGTGGGCCGGCTGAGGCGCTTGGCGTTGAGCGGCGCGGCCACCTGGCGGGCCCGGAGCCAGGCCTCGGCCGGGTCGCGCACCACTTTATTCAGTCCCACAGCCAGGATGACTTTGTCCGGGCCGTAGATCATGGGTGCCACCCGGTTGCCCACGCCGTCAATATTGTAGAGGCGGCCCTCGTAATCAATGGCGTTGGCGCTGGCCAGCATGGCCTCGGCCGTGAAAACCCGGCGGCGGTACTGGTGGGCCTCGGCCGGGCTCAGGCCCTGGGTCTGAGTGGCGTGATCCACCAGTTCCCGGCCGCTCTGGCGCAGGGTCTCAAACACCCCGATCCTGTTCATGGTCTGGCTGCCCAGCAGGGCCAGCACCCCGGTGGCCGGCGTCAGGCTGAGCACGGCCTCTTTGGCGGCGGCTTCGGTCGGGGCGTAAAGGGCGTTAAAGCCGCGTTTTTTCATCTTTTCCAGCAGCCGCTCGGCCAGGCATTCCCAGCGCCAGGCTCTGACCTGTTCGTCATTCATAAGCCATCTCCTTCATAAGCCATCTCCTTCCAGCCGCTCCAAAACCAGCGACATTAACAGGGGGAACATAATTTCGTGGTGGCCGATAAAATAAAACCCCCGGCCGCTCTCCTGAGTGGGGCGGCCGACCACATTGACCGAGGGGCGGTAGTGGCGGATAAAATCCAGGTTGATGGTGGTCAGCCCGGTCACCGGCTGGCCCAGATTGCGGGCCAGGGTCAGGGCCTTCAAAAAAACTTCGGGCAGGATGACCGCCGAGCCCAGATTGATGAAGACCCCGCCCTCCAGGTCGGCCACCTGGCGGCAAAAGAGGCGGAAATCAGCCATGGTCGCCGCGCCCAGAGCGGCCCCGTCGCCAGCGGCCGGGTGGATGTTGTAAACATCAGTGCCAATGGCGGCGTGGATGGTCATGGGCCTGGACAGCCGGGCGGCGGCGGCCAGGACGCTCACGCCCAGGTGGGGCGGCGAGAGATCCAGGAGGGCGCGGCCCAGGGTCTGGCCCAGCCCGGTGGCCGCCTGAGCGGCTTTTTGGGCGGCCTGGTTGATCAGCCGGCCGGTCTCCTCCGTGACCCCGAAATCGCCGTGGCCGAGGGTGGCGGCCACATCTTCCGAGGTGGCCCCGACCAGGGCGGCCTCGGAATCGTGAACCATGACCGAGCCGTTGGCGGCCAGGCCGTCAATGAGGCCCCGCTCCAGCAGGTCGATAATGACCGGCCCCAGGCCCACTTTAATGACGTGGCCGCCCAGGCCCAGGAGAACCGGCCGCCCGGCCTTTTTGGCCAAAGCCACCCGGCCGGCCGCTTCCCGCAGGTCGGCCCCGGCCAGAATGTTGGGCAGAGCCCGGAAAAAATCAGCCAGGCTGGCCCCGGCCCGCAACGGCCGGGCAAAGTCGGCCGTCCTGACCTTGGAGTGGCGGCCGCCCAAGGGGACGGTGCGGACGGCGTCAAAGTCGAGGTCTTTCACGGCCGGCCATTGCCCGGGGCGGCGAAGATCAGGTGCTCCACCAACTGGCAGAGGGTGTGGCCGTAAAGGAGGTGCAGCTCCTGAATGCGGGGCGTCTCCGGGGCGGGGGCGGTCAGGAGCATATCAGGGGCCAGGCCCTCCGGGGCCTGGGGGCCGCACATGAACAGGGTGAGCCCCCCGGCCGCCCTGGCTGCGGCCAGAGCTTTCAGGACATTGGGCGAGCGGCCGCTGGTGGACAGGCCCCACAGCACATCGCCGGGCTTCATCAGGGCCTGCACCTGGCGGGCGAATATGTCCTCAAAACCGTAATCATTGCCGATGGCCGTCAGAATGGAGGTGTCGGTGGTCAGGGCCACGGCCGGCAAAGCCGGACGCTCTAAAAGGAAACGGCCCACGAATTCGGCGGCGAAGTGCTGGGCCTGGGAGGCGCTGCCGCCGTTGCCGCAGATAAAAATGGAGCCGCCGTCGGCCAGAGTCTGGGCCAGGCGGCGGGCCGTCTCGGCCAGGGCCTGAGCCGGGGCCTGGGCCACGGCCCGGGCGCATTGGTCAATGGCTTTCTGGGCCAGGGCTATGGTTAGGTCTGGGGCTAGGTCTAGTGGCATAAAAGGAATCTCCCCCTAAATCTAGTTATTATAACTAAAATGACCGGCTAGCGCCAGAAGATTTTCCCTAAAATCACAATTCCACTGGCAGGGCCGGGCCCAGACTGATTTTTTCCAGGCTGAGATCGGCCCGGTAGGCCCATATTTCCATTCCCTGGCCGGCTGCGGCCCGCAGCCGCCGGCCCCACTCCGGGTCTATCTGGTCGGCCGGCCGGAAGCGGGCCGCGTCCACCCGCTGCACCAGGATGAGGAGGGCGGCCCGTTGGCCGGCCTGGGCCAAACTGGCCAGCTCGTCCAGATGTTTGGCCCCCCTGGCCGTGACCGCGTCGGGAAAGTAGGCCACGCCTTGCTCAGCCAGGGTGCAGTTTTTGACCTCGACCATGACCGTCTGCCCGGAGGGGTCAGTTAACCGCAAGTCCAGCCGGCTGTGGCCGATGGTCACCTCGTTCTCCACCAGAGCGGCCGGGCCGGTCAGCTCGGCCAGGCGCCCGGCTCGGGCGGCGGCCGCCGCCAGCCGGTTGGGCACCATAGTATTGACCCCCACCAGAGCGCCAGGCATCTCAATCATTTCCAGAGTCAGGGGATATTTGCGGCCGGGGCGATCCTGGCGGGAGAGCCAGACCGGCCGGCCCGGCTCAGAGCAGCCGGTCATCCGGCCGGTGTTGGGAGTGTGGGCGGTGACCACCTGGCCCGCGATCTCCACATCGGCCAGAAAGCGCTGATAGCGGCGCACCAGATGGCCGCTGACCAGCGGCCCCCAGCAGAGGCCGCCGTCCGGCGTGGGGGTCAGGTAGGACATAGTGAGGGGGCCTATAGCGGTAGGGTATAAAAGAAATTCGGACTAAATGAGTTATTCGGCGTTGTCACCAAGCTGCGCCCATTCCACTTCCAAAGCGGAGGCCAGGCGTTGCACGGTAATCGATCGCAGATTTGCGCCCTTTTCCTCCATCTGCGCGTAGGCCGGGCGGCTTATGCCCATGCGCGCGGCAACTTTCGCCTGGGAAAGCCCTTTGTATTCGCGCCAGGCGCGGACAAGGCTTTTACCCTCCATATTCACCGCTTTTGAAACGGCCAGCGGTATCGAGGTGGCTTCACCCGGTTCCACAAAAGACAGGTATTCCTTGTAAGGCACAAGCACAAACAACGGCAGGCCGTCTTTTTCGATTATCTGGTGTCTAATAGGTGTGTTCATTGCGCCTTTTAACCTCCGTAATCGTAATTACATCATCGGAAACATCAAACATGGCCCGGTATTGTCCAATTCGCAAGCGGTAGCCGGGCCTGTTAATCAAATTTTTAACGCCGCTTATTTCAGGCCAGTCGGCCAATGTCTCAAGAGCTTCATAAATAGCGCCAATATCCTGCCGGTTAAGTTTGCCAATCTGTTTATGGGCCTTGAGCGTGATGTTCACCATTTTCATGAGTTAAATATAGCATTCGGAAAGTTTTTCGTCAATATTAACCTGCCAAAACTTTCTAGTGGCCAACCCCATTTCCGCCTGACTTTGACTAGCGGTCAAACCGCTTTTCAATAATCCGGCGCTCTATCAACCTAGATGGCCGGGCGGCCGTGGGGGCAGTAGGCCCCAGATGGTCGCCGTCCGGTGCCTTGATAGTCGTCAGGGGCGGGCGTTTTCCGCTTTGCTTATCCGAGTTAAAGCTCAATTTATGGGGGATTGGTCGGAAGCTTGCCCATATATTGTATCTAATTAAAATAATTCAAAATAAATTTATAAAATTAATATTTTTTAGTTGCTAATATTTATCTTTGATATATAATTATCATCAAGCTGTCCAACCGGCAGCTCTCGGCTAGGGCCGATTATCAAAGAGTTTACAGGTAATCTGATGCCAGTCAAATATTTTTATAAAATAGGTCAATTACCGATATATTTGGCATACTTTTTGCTCTCTCTCTCTCTCTCTCTCTCTCTCTCTCTCTCTCTCTCTCTTATTTAGCTGATTTTATTGATATATTTTTTGCGGCCAAACCTGGCTCACCAGGTTTGGCCTTTTTGCATTCAGCCTCGCCGCTGGGCTGGGCCAATAGACTGGAAGGAGTTTTAGCATGAAAAAACTACATTTTGCCCTGGGGCTGGCCGTGGCTATCGCTTTTGTCGCCCCCGACTGGGCTTTGGCTCTCCCGGATCCGAATTTAAAAGGCGGCGATGGTTATGGAAGGACCGCACCAGCCACAGATGTTAACAATGCCTCACATGGCCCCAATACTACTCAACTGACCGAAAGGTGGCCAGCAGGCTCCATTTCGCTTGGGTATGGGATGGGCGGTTATGCAGAGTGGTCGATAGACGCCCCCAACAACAGCAATTATATTGTAGATGCCCTGACCATAACCGGCGGTCGTGGTGGTGATGGCACCTCTATTTATGGAAACGGTGGCGACGGTGGTTCGGCCGCTCTGATGCCGTTTAATGGCGGCAGCCGGAATGTTTACGTTACCGGAGCTGTTAATATCACGGCCGGCAATGGTGGCAATGGCGATTACCTTAATGCCGGCGGCTATGGCGGCTCTGCTTATCTAACCCTGGGTTCTAACGGAACGCTGCAAGCCCAGAGCCTCACCATTAAGGGAGGTGATGACGGTGCTGGCAACTATTCTTATGTTGCCGGCGGCGGCAGAGCCTGGCTGTCGCTTGGCAACCTGATGGTTAATCAACTGCGGGTGGAAAGCGGATCAGAATCAGGCAATGGCGGTGGGGCCAGACTGGTTGCCGAGAACGTCTCTGTCGCCGGAAGCGGGACATTCATAGCCCAGGACGGCGCTCTGAATATCCTGGTTGGCAAGCTCAATGTAGCGGAAAAGGCAAGTATTTTGCTGG
>JAISJK010000082.1 GCA_031261565.1 Candidatus Adiutrix sp.
AAAACCACCTCCACCACCTCGGGGATGACCTCCCCGGCCCGGCGCACCATGACCATATCGCCCGGACGGACATCTTTGCGCCTTAGCTCATCTTCATTGTGGAGAGTGGCATTGGAGACCGTCACCCCGCCCACGGCCACCGGGGCCAGCCGGGCCACCGGGGTCAGCACTCCGGTGCGGCCCACCTGTATTTCAATCTCCCGAACCAGAGTTTCCACCAGCCGGGGCTTAAATTTAACGGCCAGGGCGTAGCGGGGGGCCCGGGAGGTGGCCCCCAGCCGAGACCACAGGGCCAGGTCTTCCAGGGTCAGCACCAGGCCGTCTATTTCGTAGGGCAATTCCTCTCTAAACTCTTCCAGCTCGCCAAAAATGGTTAAAACCTGCTCCAGAGACCGGCCGCCGGCGGTGAAGCGGGAGGATTCCACCGGGAAGCCCCAGGATTTCAGGGCGGCCATGAGCCGGCCATAGGTCGTCAGGCCAACGGCTTCCGGCTCGGCCAGGCCGTAGGCGAAAAAATTGAGCCGGCGATCCTTGGTGACCGCCTGATCCAGCTGCCTCAAGCTGCCGGCGGCGGCGTTGCGGGGGTTGGCCAAGACGGCCAGCCCCTCCTCCTCCCGCCGGGTGTTTAAGGCCCGAAACTCGGCCTTTTCCATATAGACTTCGCCCCGGGCCACCAGGCGGGGGGGGGGCGGGCCGCTCCCGGCCGGCTGGTTCAGTTGCGAGGGGATGTCCGGGATAGTCAGGGCGTTGGCCGTGATGTTTTCCCCGACCACCCCGTCGCCCCGGGTGGCGGCCAGGGTCAGGCGGCCCTCCTCGTAAACCAGCTCAATGGCCAGGCCGTCAAACTTGGGCATGACGTAAAATTCAAGGTCGGAGTCGTCCCCCAGGAAGCGCCTGGTTCGGTTGACGAAATCAGTGATCTCCTCGGGCTTTAGGGCTTTGTCCAGGCTCATCATCCGGGATTGATGGCGCACTTTGGCCAGACTGGCGGCCGCCGCCGGGGCCCCCACCCGCTGGGTGGGCGAATCAGGCCGGGCCAGCTCGGGCCAGGCGCTCTCCAGCTGCTTCAATTCCTGAAAGAGAGCGTCCCACTGGTCATCGCTGATGGCCGGCGCGTCCTGGTCATAATAGAGGTCGTTGTGGCGCCTGATTTCAGTGCTCAGCTCCGCCATCCGGCGGCCGGCCCGATCTTTATCGGTCATGGCAGTCATGCTTCGCCCTATTTCTTATCCTCTTTTTTCAGCTCGGTCAGGAGGTCGATCTCCCGGTCGGCAATGATCCGGTATTGGCCGGCGTCCGGCCGCTTGGAAATTTCTTTATAGTGAAAAATGGCCTTGTCCAGGTTGCCGGCGTCGGCGAAATAGCGGGCCAGGTAATAGTGGCCCTTGGCCAGTTGGCCCGTCTGGCCGAAAAAGCGGCCGGCCAGCTCCAGGGCTTCGGGATAGGCGGTGGTCTCCATGTTGACCGCCCGGTCGTAAAGGGTGGCCGCCCGGGTTTTATCCCCCAACAGTTCAGAGGCCCGGGCCAGCCCCAGAACAGCCTGCCGGTTTTCCTGGCCGGCCTTTTCATAATAACTCTTGGCCTGATCCGGTTTGCGCCGCTTTAAGGCCAGATCGCCCAGGTCGGCCAGGTATTCGCGGTTGCCGGGGGCCAGATTCAGGGCCTGGGTCATCAGTTTGTCCGCCTGGCTCATGTTCTGCTGGCGGACGGCCAGGAGCCCCAGACCATGGAGAGCGGAGTGGTCAGCCGGGTTTTCATTCAGTCTTTTGGTCAGCACCGACTGAACCCGGCGCGGCTCCCCGGAGAGAGCCAGCACCCGATCCCGAAAGGCCAGATAGGGCGAATCAACCGCCGGGGGCGCGGCCTCGGCGTAATCTTTAAAGGTGGTGGCCAGACGGCTGGTCAGGGCCGGGTGGGTGGTCAGGTAAGTGGGGACATTGGGCGAGACTTGATAGGTGCGGTCAGCCATGATGCGGAAGGCCCGATACATCTCGGCCGGATTATAGCCGGCTTTGGTCAGATACTGCCGCCCCTTGGCGTCGGCCTCAGCTTCGTCGTCGCGGGAGTTGGCCAGCATGTTCTGGATGGTGGCCCCGCTGCCGCCGACCATCAGGGCCTGACCCAGGGCCGCCGAGGAGCCGCCGCCCTGCGAGGCCACGAAAACGCCCACCAGCATAGCCGCCAGATAGGCGATGCTCATGCCCGTGGAAGATTCCACCCGGCGGGCGAAGTGGCGGGAAGTGATGTGGGCCGTCTCGTGGCCCAGGATTGAGGCCAGCTCCCCCTCATTGTCCAGGCTGATAATGGTTTCGGTGTGCATGTAGATATAGCCGCCGGGCACGGCAAAGGCGTTGATGCCGGCGCTGTTCAGGATGTAAAAATTATAGAGGTCGGCTTTGAGGCCGGCCCCCCTCATAACCCGATCAGTGATGCTCCGGTAGTATTTATTGGCGATGGGGTCGTTTAACAAGGCGCCGGTGGCGGCTATCTTCAGATGAAAACGCCGCCCCAACTCCCGCTCTTTCTTGGGGGTAATGGCCTCGGCTGCGGCCGCCGCCGGCCAGGGGATGATGATGGTCAGGATCATCAGGGTGATCATGACTTTAGTCCAAAACCCGGGTCTCATGGGGTCAGGGCCTGATTCCGATCTGGGGGGCGTCAGCCCACAGCCCTTCCAGATCATAGAGCGAGCGGGTTTCCAGATTAAAGACATGGACGATCACCTCGCCCAAATCCACCAGCACCCAGCGGTCGTTGCCCTTCAGGAGGCCCTCATGGCCCAGGGGCCTGACCCCGTTTTCCCGGGCCCGGCGGATAATTTTTTCGGCGATGGCCGCCATCTGGCGGGGATTTTCAGCGCTGGCCACGAAAAACCAGTCGGCCACTGAAGAGCGCCCGCCCAAATCGAGCAGCACCGGATCAACCGGCTTGTGCTCGGCTGCGGCGGCCACCACCAGATCAGCCAGTTCCCGGCCGGAGGGTTTTATCTTTGGGGGTGTTTTGGGAGGCGCTTTTTTGATCGTTTTTTTAGCTTCGCTCATACTTGCTTTCTGCCGGATTAAAGGCCGACGTGGCGGTAGAGGCCGTAATTCTCAATATAAATCCGCACCGGCTCGGGCACCAGATAGCGCACCGAGGCCCCGGATTCCAGGCGCTGGCGCAGGTCAGTGGACGAAATGGCCAGCCGCCCCCCGGACTGGAAATGAATGGGTTTGATGGCCGGGGCGGTAAAGGTCTGGTTTTTGGGGCTCCAGCGGATGCGGGGATCCACCTGGCTCTGGAGCATCTCCCGCAGGGTGTCGAAATTGTCGGGTATCCCGGCCCGGGCAAAGACCACAAAGGAGGTCAGGGCCAACAGCTCCCGATACTGGCGCCACTTGGGGATGCTCATGAAGGAATCGAGGCCGACGATAAAATAGATGGCCGTGGCCGCGCTCCAGGCGTTTTGGAAAGCCTGAACCATATTGATGGTGTAGCTGGGGGGAGTCAGGTGGTTTTCCAGATCCGAAGCCCAGAAGCCCGGCCGGTCGGAAACGGCCAACTTCAGCATTTCCAGCCGGTGCCAATAGCCCACCGGGGGGGTTGACTTGTGCGGCGGCCGGGCCACCGGCATGAAATAAACCTGATCCAGCTCAAATTTTTCGGCGATTTCCTCGGCCGCCCGCAGGTGGCCCAGGTGGACAGGGTCAAAAGTGCCGCCCAGAATACCCAGCCGCTGCCCCGGGCTCAAAATTTTCACCATTCAGGCCGGCCCCGTCCCTTCAGGCGTCGGTGGTGGCCTGGCCCAGGCCAAAGGCGTCGTGCAGAGCCCGGACGGCCAGCTCCGTGTATTTTTTTTCGATGATGCAGCTTATTTTAATCTCGGAGGTGGAGATCAGGCTGATATTGATCCCCTCGTTGGCCAGAGTCTGAAACATCTGGCTGGCCACCCCGGCGTGATTGCGCATACCGACCCCGACCAGGGATATTTTGGCGATGTTGTCCGTGCCGACAATGCGGGCGGCTTTGACTTCCGCAGCTGTCCCCTCCATCATTTCCATGGCCCGGGCGTAGTCGGAGAGGGGCACGGTGAAGGAAATATCCGTCAGGGGCTGGCCCAGGGCCGGGTCAATTTCGGCCGACTGATTCTGGATGATCATATCCACCACAATCCCCGACTTGGAAATAATGCCCATAATTTTGGCCGCGATACCCGGCTGGTCGGCCACCTTGGTCAGAGTGATGCGGGCTTCATTTTTGGAATAGGCCACCCCGGTCACGGGTTTCTTCTCCATATCGCTATCCTCTTCGCAGATCAGGGTGCCCCCGCCCGGCTGGTGGGCGTGGCGCACATGTATTTTCATATTGTAATTCATGGCGAATTCCACGCTGCGAATCTCCATGACCTTGGCCCCCAGGGACGACAGCTCCAGCATTTCCTCAAAGCTGATCTTTTCCATCCGGCGGGCGCTTTCGCAGATATGGGGATCGGTGGTGTAGATGCCGTCAACGTCGGTATAGATTTCGCAGGTGTCGGCCCCCAGGGCCACGGCCAGGGCTACGGCCGTGGTGTCGGAGCCGCCCCGGCCCAGAGTGGTGATGTCGCGGGCCTCATTCAGGCCCTGAAAACCGGCCACGGCCACCACCCGGCCCTTGGCCAGCTCCGTCCTGACCCGGGCCGGATCCAGGCCCGTGATTCTGGCCCGCTGGTGCATTTCATCGGTCTGGATGCCGGCCTGAAAGCCGGTAAAACTCTTGGCTTTTTCCCCCAAAGCCTGGCAGGCCAGGGCAAAGAGAGCCACCGAGGCGATCTCCCCGGTGGCGATCAGCTGATCCACCTCTCTAGCCTCCGGTTCCCTGACCATGTCGTGGGCCAGGGCCAGCAGCCGGTCAGTCTCGCCCTTCATGGCCGACAGCACCACCACCACCTGGTGACCTTTTTTATGGGTATCAATGGCCCGCTTGGCCACCTGGCGGATTAATTCCGGCGTGGCCACGGAGCTGCCGCCATATTTTTGAACAATCAAGGCCATAGTCCTGCCGCCCTAAGATAAAATGTAGCAGTAAATTACCATTTTTACCGGTCAGATGCAACTCAGTAGATACGCTCCAGAGCGACCTCGTGGTTAAAACAGTGTTCTGGCCCGGGGAAAGCTCCGTTTCTGGTTTCCTCGTTAAACTGGTTCAGGGCCCGGATAATGTCCGCCCGCAGATTGGCGTAGCGCCTGACGAAGCGGGGCTGCAAATCGCCATACATGCCCAGCAGATCCTGCAGAACCAGCACCTGGCAGTCCACGTGGGGCCCGGCCCCGATGCCCAGGATAGGCACAGCCACGGCTGCGGACAGGGCCTGCCCCAGGGCTACGGGCACACACTCGACCACAATGGAAAAAGCCCCGGCCTCTTCCAGAGCCCGGGCGTCGGCGATAATTTTACGGGCGCCCTCCGGGGTCACGCCCTGCACTTTCAGGCCCCCCAGCGAGGCGGCCGTCTGGGGCGTCAGGCCGATATGGCCCATGACCGGCGTCCCGGAAGCGACAATGGCCCGCACGGTTTCCGCCGCTTCCGCCCCGCCTTCCAGCTTGACGCAGTCGCAGAGCGTTTCCTTGACCAGCCGGTTGACCTGGCGCACGGCCTCCTCGGCGCTGACATTGTAAGAGCCGAAAGGCAGGTCGCCGGCCACGAAAGTATCCGGCGCCCCCCGCACCACCGGGCGGGTGTGGTGAATCATGTCCTCCAGAGTCACCGGCACGGTGCTGGCGTAGCCGAGCATGACCATGCCCAGCGAGTCGCCCACTAAAATGACCTCGGTCTGGCTCTCGTTGACAATGGAGGCCATGGTGTAGTCATAGGCGGTGACGTAGGTGAATTTGCGGCCCTCCTGTTTGTATCTTTTGAAATCGGCCACCGTCATTTTTTTTTTGGTCTTTGGGGTCATAAACATCCTCCCGGGAGGCGGAGAAAACTGGAAGTCAGCGGAGATTAAAAGGCGGGCTGAACCAGAGAGGGGGAGGGGTTTTGGCCCCCCTCCCCCGGAAGTGTTTTACAGGCGGCATTTCTGATCATCGCAGGTGGGGATGATGGCCGGGGGGAGCCCGGACAGGCCGGCGGCCTCGCGCAACTGGGCGGCCTGAGTGGGATGTTCCCAGGTGAATTCCGGCTCCAGGCGGCCAAAGTGGCCGTAGCTGGCCGTCTTTTCGTAAATGGGCCGTTTTAGGTCAAGATATTTAATCATGGCGGAGGGTTTGAAGGAAAAGACGCGCTGGAGGGCCTGGGAAATGGCCGTATCCTCCACCAGGCCGGTGCCGAAGGTGTCGGCCATGACCGAGACCGGGTCAGCCAGGCCAATGGCGTAAGCCAACTGAACCTCGCAACGGTTGGCCAAACCGGCGGCCACCACGGTTTTGGCCGCCAGACGGGCCATGTAGCAGGCGCTGCGGTCAACCTTGGAGGGGTCTTTGCCCGAAAAGCAGCCGCCGCCATGACGGCCCCAGCCGCCGTAAGTATCCACAATAATTTTCCGGCCGGTCAGGCCGCAGTCGCCCATGGGGCCGCCCACGATAAATTGACCGGTGGTGTTGACGTGAATTTTGGTGTCAGCGTCCAGAAGATGGGCGGGAATGGTCTTTTTAATAACTTCCTCGATGACCGCCTCCCGGATTTTGGACTGGGCGACGTCCCGGGAGTGCTGGGTGGCGATGACCACGGCTTCAATCCGCCGGGGTTGGCCGTCTTCGTATTGGACGGTCACCTGGGATTTGCCGTCCGGCCGCAGGAAATTCAGGTTGCCGTTGTTGCGCACGGCGGACAGGCGGCTGGTCAGGCGATGGGCCAGGTAGATCGGCAGGGGCATCAGGACATCGGTATCGGTAATGGCGTAGCCAAACATGAGGCCCTGGTCGCCGGCCCCCTGTTCGTGCCCATCGGAAGCGTTCACGCCCATGGCGATATCCGGCGACTGCTTGCCGATGGTGTTGATGACCGCACAGGTCTGCCAGTCAAAACCCATATTGGAATCATTGTAGCCGATGCGCTCAATGGTGTTGCGCACCACCTGGGGCAAATCCACCCAGCAACTGGTGGTGATTTCTCCGGCAATCAGCGCCAGACCGGTGGTGACCAGCGATTCGCAAGCCACCCGGCCCTCCGGGTCGCGGGTCAGAATGGCGTCTAAAACCGCGTCGGATATCTGATCGGCAATTTTGTCGGGGTGGCCCTCGGTCACTGATTCCGAGGTAAAGAGGAAATTTTTAGGCTTCGTCACGGTCTGGTCTCCTTTGCCTGATAATGATTAATAATCCGTCACCGTTTACCCAGCCTTAAATGATAAGTTCCAGAGGGCATCAAGTCAACAAATTAATAAGGCAGGAAAAACGTGAAGAGCTAACTTCACGTTTTTCTTGCCTTATACATTTTTGACTTCCCCTAAACAGGGGAAGGCGAACCGGTCAAACCGTGGTGTCCACCTGGGTGCCAATGCCGGTCATCATGGCCACGGTCTGAAGAGCCGTCTGCTGCTGCTGCAGATCCATCTGGGCCTGCATATTGACTGAAACCTGCTTCATGGCCTGGTCAGTCATGGCTTTCTGCCCCTCAAAGAGCGTCTGCACCAGACTGCCGGTGAGGCTGTTGACTTCGTTGAACATATTGATACCATCTCCCTCCCTGGTTTTGGCGGCCGCCGGCTGGTGGCCACCTTTCTCCTGTTAACCTTATCGGCCGGAGGGGAGACAGACTTGAGGTTTTATTCCTCGTAATCAACCATGGCCTTGAGCTCGCGACCGACTTTAAAGAAGGGCAGCTTTTTGGGCGGGACATCAATGGGCTCGCCACTTTTGGGGTTGCGCCCGACATAGCCCTCATATTCCTTGACTTTGAAAGAGCCCAGGCCCCGGAGCTCGGCCCGCCCCTCCCGGATCAGGCCTTCGGTAATGGAGTCAAAAAAAATATTGACCACCTGCTCCGATTGCTTGGAAGACAGCAGGGCTTCCTCGGCCAACTTTTCCACAAGTTGAGATTTATTCATAAATATCTCCAATTTGACAAACTTGGCCTGATTATACTATACTAATTCGCAACTTTCAAGAGGCGGGCCGTCGGCCGACTCTGACCACCCTGGCGCCCGTAGCCCAACCGGATAGAGCAACAGCCTTCTAAGCTGTGGGTTGCAGGTTCGAATCCTGCCGGGCGCGCCAATTATAGTAAGTAAAATCAGCTATTTAGCAGATTGAGGCAAGCTAAAATCCGTTGTCATCTGATTGTCAGCGACAATGGCTTTTCTTTTAGCGTAAAGACTCTCTAGCGCGGCCCCCTCGGTTCGGAAATATCGCTCAAAAGCCTTATTGGTGGTGTGGCCGGTCATCAGCCGCACCTCCTCAAAAGTGGCCACAGCCCTAACCCCCATGGCGGTCGAGTGCTTGGTGCCGCCGTAGAGGTCAACCCCCGTAATACCCAGAGCCTTGCAAGCCCGTTTCCATGCCTTGTAGAGGATACTTACTCCGAAGGGTTCACCATTGCGCTCATGCCGAAAAAATGGCGCGTGTTGGTCAAAATTGTGCGGTATAGCGGACAGTATGTCCCGATCCTCTGCGGTCAGGGGCACAATTTTCGGGCGCTTCTCTTTGGGGTGAGGGATTATCAGCAGACCCCGTTTACGATCTACCTGCGCTTCGGTCAGTGTTCGCATTTCGGTGGGCCGCACGGAGATGTAAGTGGCCAGCCATTTTATTGCCAACCAGACCCGGAATTGCTCATGCGCCCTGATATGGTGTAAAAATGTGATAAACAAATTAGTTCAATGTTTGGTGAAATACAAGATATTCAGCAACATCTAAAAATCATTGATAATAATGATGCCTTGGCTTTGAACCAGGCTGACGCCAAACTGCAAAATGAATTCCAAAAAGCAGC
>JAISJK010000059.1 GCA_031261565.1 Candidatus Adiutrix sp.
GATCCCATCTGCGCCCTCCAGGCGGCTATGGAGGGCTACCGGGTGGTGACCATGGACGAGGCCGCTCCCCGGGGCGACATCTTCGTCACCACCACCGGCAATGTCAAAGTCATCGCCCATGACCACCTCAAGGCCATGCGCGATCAGGCCATCGTCTGCAATATCGGCCATTTCGACAGCGAAATTGATGTGGCCTCTCTCCATCAGTATAAATGGGAAAACATCAAACCCCAGGTTGACCACATCATCTTTCCCGATGGCAAGCGCATCATTCTTCTGGCCCAGGGGCGCCTGGTCAACCTGGGTTGCGCCACCGGCCATCCCAGCTTTGTCATGAGCAACAGCTTCACCAACCAGGTGCTGGCCCAGATGGAGCTTTTTAACGACCGGGCCGGGAAATATCAAAACAAGGTTTATGTGCTTCCCAAGCATCTGGATGAAAAAGTGGCCCGTCTGCATCTGGGCCGCATCGGCGCTCACCTGTCCGTCCTCACCCAAGAGCAGGCCGATTACATCGGCGTTTCGGTGGAGGGCCCTTACAAAGCTGATTACTACCGCTATTAGCCCCGGGCCGCCGGTAAATTAGGCTTGACATTTAAAGGTATTTAGGGCATGATACCCAAGTTTTCAGGCGTGTAGCTCAGGGGGAGAGCACTACCTTGACACGGTAGTGGTCAAGAGTTCAAATCTCTTCACGCCTACCATTTTCCGGGCTCCCGGCGTGATTACCGGCACCGGGAGTTATTAATTTCTATGCTAAAAAGGCGGGGCAGGGGAGGCCGTCTCCAGCGGTTAAGCCGGAAATAAAATCGGCCTTTCGACCCTGACCCGCCCCGGCGGGTTTTTTTGTCCCCGTTTATCGATGGAGCAGGCCGGATTCAGAAAAGTAGTGACCACCATGTCTGACTTAAAGCTTAAAATAAATGGCGCGCCTTGCCAGATTCCCCAGGGGACTCGGGCTCAGGCGGCCTTCTATCTGGCTGGTCTGCCGGCCAAGGGGCCGCAAAAACCGCTGGCCGCCCGCTGGAATGGCCAGCTGGTCGATCTTTTCTTCACTCCGGCCCAGGAGGGCGAGCTGGAATCAGTTGACCAGTCATCGCCCGAGGCCCTCGACCTTTTGCGCCACTCCACGGCCCATGTCCTGGCCGCAGCCGTTAAGCAGCTCTTCCCGGGAGTGCGCGTGACCATTGGCCCGGCCATTGAGAATGGTTTTTACTACGATTTTGACAAGCCAGAGCCCTTCACCCCGGATGACCTCAGCCGCATTGAAGAAAAAATGGCCGAGATCGCCAGGTCGGCCCAGGCTTTCCAGCGCCGGGAGATGACTCCTCTCCAGGCGGTGGAGTTTTTTAAAGGTCTGGGCGAGGATTACAAAGTCGAGCTGATAGAGGATTTGGCGCGCGACCAGCAGGTGCGGCAGGTCTCCCTCTATGACCTGGGTGATTTTGTGGATCTCTGCCGGGGTCCGCATCTGCCGGATACCAGCTGTATCTCGGCTTTCAAGCTCCTGAGTGTGGCTGGGGCCTACTGGCGCGGTGATGAGCACCGTCCCATGCTTCAGCGCATTTACGGCACAGCTTTTTTCAATAAGAAAGACCTGGCCGCCCATCTGCATCTGCTGGAGGAGGCCCGGCGCCGCGACCATCGCCGCCTCGGCCGGGAACTGGATCTCTTTTCCGTGTCTGAGGAAGTGGGCGGGGGCCTGATTATCTGGCACCCCAAAGGTGCCCTCCTGCGGGTGACTCTGGAGGAGTTTGAGCGCCGGGAGCATCTGCGCCGGGGCTACGATGTGGTCATGGGGCCCCAGATTCTGCGCACTGAGTTGTGGAAGCGCAGCGGCCATTGGGACAACTACCGCGATAATATGTATTTCACTGAGATCGATGGCCACGGTTATGGCTTAAAGCCCATGAACTGTCTGGCTCATATGTTTATTTACCGTTCCCAGTTGCGCTCTTTCAGGGATTTGCCCTTGAAATTTTTCGAGCTGGGCACTGTCCAGCGCCATGAAAAGAGCGGGGTACTCCATGGTTTGACCCGGGTGCGCCAGTTTACCCAGGATGACGCTCATCTCTTCTGCACCCCGGAGACCCTTAATGGCGACATCAAGGATATTCTGGATTTTGTCACCGATATGATGGGCGCTTTTAATTTCGAATTTGAGATTGAGCTCTCCACCCGCCCGGCCAAGAGCATCGGTAGCGATGAGGCCTGGGCCCTGGCCACGACCGCCCTGGATACGGCCCTTAAAGACAAGGGAGTGCCCTATGACCTTAACGAAGGCGATGGGGCCTTCTATGGTCCCAAGATAGACGTCAAATTGAAAGATGCCCTGGGCCGTCGCTGGCAGTGCGCCACCATTCAGTGCGATTTCACCCTGCCGGAGAGATTTGATCTGACCTATGTGGATCGCGATGGCCAGAAAAAGCGCCCAATCATGCTCCACCGCACTATTTTCGGCAGCCTGGAGCGCTTTATCGGCGTTTTGACCGAGCATTTCGCCGGGGCTTTCCCGGCCTGGCTGAGCCCGGAGCAGGTCAGACTCCTGACGGTCACCTCCCGGGCCGATGATTTTGCCAAAGAGGCCCTGGCCCGTCTCCGCCGGGCCGGTCTGCGGGCCCAGGCCGACTTGCGCAATGAAAAACTGGGCTATAAAATTCGTGAGGCCCAGTTGCAAAAAGTGCCTTTCATGCTGATCCTGGGCGATCAGGAAGTGGATAGCGGATCAGTGGCGGTGCGCCGCCGGGGTGGCGAAGACCTGGGGCTCAAGCCTTTGGCTGACTTCGTCACCCTGGCTTTGAAGGAAACAGCCCCTCCGGAGTGGGGCGTCTGAAGCGGTTACCAAAAACTTTTTAGTGAGGTGTAGAGATTAACGGCAAACGTTTTAAAGAATCCGACAGCAAAAAAGTCAACATCAACGAGCTGATTCGGGCTCGGGAAGTCCGGGTCATTAGCGATGAAGGCAGTCAACTGGGCATTTTAGCCCTTGATGACGCCTTGCGGGCGGCCCAGGAATCCGGGCTCGACCTGGTGGAGGTAGCTCCGGAGGCCGAGCCCCCTGTTTGCCGGATCATGGATTTTGGCCGCTACAAATACCAGTTGAGCAAAAAAAGCGCCGAATCCCGAAAAAATGCGACGGTCATTGAGATTAAGGAAGTTAAATTCCGGCCCAAAACCGGCGAGCACGATTATCAGTTCAAATTGCGCAACATTCAAAAATTTCTGGCTGAAAAAAATAAGGTCAAAGTCTCGCTCATGTTCCGGGGCCGGGAAATAGCCCACGCCGGCCTGGGACAGGCCCTGTTGGAACGCGTGCTTCAGGACATCAGTGAGTTCGGCCTGCCTGAGCAGCTCCCCAAGCTTGAAGGCCGTAATATGATTATGATCCTCGGCCCCAAACCCTGACCGCCGGTTCTGATGCCTGCCTACTCTGAAATTAAGTCCCGCCCCATCTACACTTATCTGATGGTGCTGACTTTCGCCCAGGCCGCCGCCTTCCTCGGCTGGACTGCGCTCTACACTAATTTCGCCGTGGACTCGGCTCACCTAAATGGTCAGCAAAACGGCATCATTCAGTCCTTTCGGGAGGTGCCGGGGCTCCTGTCGGTGGTGGTCATTCTCCTCCTCCTGGTCTGCAGCGAAATCACCCTGACTTCTTTCTCCATCCTCCTCTGCGGCCTGGGGGTGGCCCTGACCGGTTTCTTCCCCTCCTTTGGGGGACAGATTTTCTGGACGGTGCTCCTATCCTGCGGCTTCCACTGGTTTGAGACCACCAACCAATCCCTGACTCTCCAGTATTTCACAGTAGAGGAGGCCCCGATAGCCATCAGCCGTCTGCGGGCAGTCACGGCCAAGGGCAGTTTCACCATGGGTCTGGTTATTATGCTGCTGGCGGTCAACCGGCCGGCTCCAGACTATGTCCACCTGTTTAATCTGGCTGGATCCGTGGCCATCGCGGCCGGTCTCTGGTCTTTTTTCCATCGGCCGCCGGTCACTCCCGGGTTGCCGGCGCAGCGGCGGGGCATGGTTCTGCGGCGGCGTTACTGGCTGTTTTACATTATGACCTGTCTGTCAGGCGCCCGGCGGCAAATTTACAATGTCTTCGTGGTCTTTCTGTTGGTGGCGCATTTTCATTTCACTCTGTTCCAAATGAGTCTTCTGTTGCTCCTGAACAATCTCATCAACTGGGTGTTCAATTCCTATATTGGCCTGGCCATCAATGTGGTCGGTGAAAAGCGCCTGTTGACGGTCAAATATGTCCTGGTGGTTCTGCTTTGCCTGGCCTACGTGGTCTGTGACCAGGCCTGGGTGGCCGCCGCCCTCTATGTGGTCGATCAGCTACTGTTCTGTTTTACCATCTCCCTCCGCACCTATTTTCAAAAGATTGCCGACCCCGGTGATATCGCCCCCAGCATGGCCGTTGGGGTAACCATCAACCATCTGGTGGCCGTAGCCGTTCCCTCGGTCGGGGGCTATCTGTGGATGATCGACTATCGCATTCCCTTTTTGATGGGGGCCGGCTTCGCCCTGGCCTCCCTGATCATGACCTCGTTTATCCGCCTTCCGGAGCGAACATGAGCAACGATCTTTATCCTCTGACCCTGGAACCCCTGGTGGCCGAGCAATTGTGGAGCGGACGGCCCGGCGAGCCGGCCCCTGAGGAGGAAAATCTGCCTCCGGGTTTCAGTTCCGGCACTTTGTTTATGGCCACCAGTAATTCCCGGGTGGCCGGCGGGCCGCAGTCCGGCCGGGGCCTGGGCTATCTGCGCCAACTGTTGGGGGCTGACCTGATGGGCGTCCAGGCTGGCGGCGATTTTGACGGGCCCCTGCCAGTGGAGCTGAAGCTGAAGCGGACGGGCGAGTCGGCCCTGGCCGTGGGCCTGACCGATTACTCTCTGTGGTTTATCCTGGCCGCTGAAGAGGACAGCTCCATTAACGTCGGCTTTAAACCTGGCCTCAATTTTAAGTCGGCCGCCGCCGACGCCGCCGGCGATCCTGGTCGCTGGTCCGAATTTATGCCCGAGTATCCGGTGGAGACCGGACAGATTCTTCTCCTGCCCAAGCTGGCTCCCCTCCTGCTCGGAGCTGGCCTGACCGTGGCCCAGATCGGCCCCCCGGCCGGAAATCTTTCCAACTGGCCCCTGGCCAGCCAGTCCGGCGAGGGCCTCCGTCTGGCCGCCGAGAGCGAGTCGCCGCTTCTCCTGGTGCCCGAAGAGATCAGCCCGGGACGGGAACTGCTGTTTGATGATGAGCATTGCTCCGTCACCCTGATCACCACGACTCATCTCTCTACCGTGGCGGCCCCGGAGGCGGCCACCTTCCTGTGGCCCTTGGCTGGCCAGGGGCGCATCCGCGCCCGTGGCCCGGCCCCGGTCACCCGGATACAGCCCGGCCGGGTGATTATGCTCCCGGCCGCTCTGGGACGCTACGCAGTGGAGAGCGGTGCCTCCATTACTTATCTGCTCATTGAGGCTTCCTAAGTAAAATATGGTTGAGGTGTTACGCCACAAGACCATCGGCCAGGTGCTGGAAGACAACGCCGCCGCCTGGCCGGAGCAGGTGTCCCTGATTTATCCCGGGCTGGAAGATGGCGGCTCGGTCAGCTATACCTGGAGCGGGTTGAATGAGGAAGTGGATCGCCTGGCCCGGGGCCTGATGGCCTTGGGGGTCAGGAAAGGCGACCGGGTGGCCGTCTGGGCCACCAACCGGCCTCAGTGGCTGAATGTGCTCTTCGCCGCCGCCAAAATCGGGGCCATCCTGATCACTGTCAACACTCATTACCGCCAGGCCGAAATCAAATACCTCCTGTCCCAGTCCGAGGCCAACTATCTTTTTTTGATGGGCTCATTCCGGGGTTACAGTTACCTGGAGGCCATCTATGCCCTGGCTCCGGAAATCCAGGCCGGCCACCGGGAGGAGGGCCTTCACTCACCGGCGCTGCCCCATCTGCGTCAGGTGATTTTTATTGGGGAAGGGCCCGGGCCTGGTCTCTACGCCTATGATGAAATTACGGCCCTGGCCGACCGCACCCCCCGGGCCGACTTTCGGGCTCTGACTGAATCTCTCCGGCCGGATGAAGTCATCAACATGCAGTACACCAGCGGCACCACCGGTTTCCCCAAAGGGGTCATGCTCACCCACCAGAATATTGTCACCAATGGTTATTGGATCGGGCGGAATCAGGGCCTGACCCACCTGGATCGCATCTGTCTGCCGGTGCCCCTCTTCCACTGCTTCGGCCTGGTGCTGGGAGCCATGGCCGCCCTCAATCACGGCGCAGCCATGGTCGTCCTCGATGTTTTCAGCCCCCTCGATATTCTGGTCAGTATTGAGCGCGAGCGCTGCACGGCCATTTACGGCGTCCCCACCATGTTCATAACTCTCCTGGAGCAAAAGAGCTTTGACCAGTTTGATCTCTCTTCCCTGCGCACCGGCATTATGGCCGGCTCGTCCTGCCCGGTCAAAACCATGGTTGAAGTCATCGAGCGGATGCGCGCTTCGGAAATAACCATCTGTTATGGCCTGACCGAGACCAGCCCGGTGGTGGCCCAGACTACCGGGGCCGACAGCCTGCAGAAGCGCACTGAAACAGTTGGCCGGCCCCTGCCGGGAGTGGAACTGCGGGTGGTCGACCCCGAAACCGGCCGCCAGTTGCCCCAGGGGGCTGTCGGCGAAGTGGTCACCCGCGGTTATGTCAATATGCTCGGCTATTATAACCTGCCCGAGGCCACGGCTGAAATCATTGATGAAGACGGCTGGCTCCACAGCGGCGATTTGGGCAAATTCGACTCCGATGGTTATCTGGTGATCACCGGCCGCTGGAAAGATATGATTATCCGGGCCGGGGAAAATATCTACCCCCAGGAGGTCGAGGAGTATTTGCGCCATATGCCCGGGGTCGTGGATGTCCAGATTGTGGCCGTGCCCTCCAAACTTCACGGCGAGGAACTCGGCGCTTTCCTCATACTTCAGCCCGGCGCGCCGGAAGTGAACGCCAAGGAGGTCAAGGCCTATCTCCGCCACCTAATCTCCGGCTATAAAATCCCCCGTTACGTCAAAACTCTGCCGGCCTTCCCCCTGACCGCCAGCGGCAAAGTGCAGAAATTCAAACTCAGGGAGCTGGCCATCGAATTGTGGCCCAGGAGTTAAGCCAGTTTAGCCCGAGTTTACAATGAGATACTCACGGAACAAATGGAGCTCTACAAACAAATGGGTGTCGAACCGCCTACCTCGTTATAAGTCTCCGAGAATCCAGGTTAAATAGCTGACATATTGAAATTTAAGGAATAATATGGTCGGGATGACTGGATTTGAACCAGCGGCCCCTGCGTCCCGAACGCAGTGCTCTACCAGTCTGAGCTACATCCCGATAAGGCGGGCGCCTTTTTGGAGGCGCAAGGGTTTTTATAGCCTCTTTTAACTTAAAAAGCAAGTGGTTTTTATTATGACCTCGTCTCTCCCCCCGTCCGGCCGGCTGCCGCAGCCGGAATTCCTCCCCGCCGCCCGCCGAGAACTGGAGCAGTTGGGCTGGGCCGAGGTGGATATTTTATTAATTCAGGGCGATGCCCATCTGGACCATCCGGCCAATGGGCCGGCTCTGCTGGGCCGCTGGCTGGTGGCTCACGGGTTTCGGGTGGGGCTGATTTCCCAGCCCCGCTGGCGCGACCCGGCCGAGGCCAGAGATGATCTGACCGCCCTGGGTCAGCCCCGCCTGCTGGCCGCCCTGAGCGCCGGGTCTATGGATTCCATGCTGGCCCACTACACCGCCTTTCGCCAAAAAAGATCAACCGATGCCTTAACCCCCGGCGGCCGGACGGGGGCCCGGCCCAACCGGGCCACCCTGGTTTACGCCGGCCTGGCCCGGGCCGCCTTTCCCGGCCGGCCGGTGCTGATCGGCGGGCTGGAGGCCTCGCTGCGGCGGCTCAGCCACTATGATTTCTGGCAGGATAAGCTGCGGCCCTCCATTCTGTTGGAAGCCAAAGCCGATCTGCTGGTTTACGGGCCGGGGGAGAGGCCCCTTTTGGAGGTGGCCCGCCGGCTGGCCGCCGATGGCCCGCAGGCTGATTTATCCGGGATACCCGGCACGGTCACGCCCGGCCGGGCGGCCGACCCGCTGGAGGCCGGTTTTTGGGAATTGCCCAGCCACCAGGCCATTCAGGCCGATCCCCGCCGGCTGATGGAGGCCACCCTGGCCGCTGAAAAGATTATTCACCAGGGCGGGCCGGCCGCCCGCCAAATCACCGGCGACCGCTCCATTCTGGTCTGGCCGCCGGCCAGGCCCCTGACCACCTCGGAGCTGGATGATCTTTACGGCCTGCCCTTTACCCGGAGGGCCCACCCCTCGCTGACCGAGCCCGTGCCGGCCCTGGCTCTGCTGGCCACCAGCATCACCACTCACCGGGGCTGTGGGGGAGGCTGCTCTTTCTGCTCTCTGGCTCTGCACCAGAGCCGGCGGATGACCTCGCGCTCGGCCGCCTCCATTCTGGCTGAGGCCGGGCGCCTGGCCCGGGTTAAACCGGTGGCTCTGAGCGATGTGGGAGCGGCTACGGCCAACCTCTGGGGAAGCGAGTGCGGCCGGTCTCAGCCCTGCCGCCGCCGCAGTTGCCTCTGGCCCCAGCTCTGCCCCCATCTGCGGGCCGACCAGCGGGCCTGGCTGGCTCTGTTGCGACAAATAGCTGATCTTCCGGGGATTAAACAGGTGAGGGTGGCCTCGGGAATACGCTATGATTTGGCCCTGACCGATGAAGCCAGTCTGGCCGAATTTTTAAAGCATTATGTGGGCGGGCAGCTCAAGGTGGCCCCGGAGCATCTCGATTCCAGCCTTTTGGATCTCATGCGCAAGCCCGGTCCGGAGCTGTTTGAAAAATTCATGGCCTTTTTCCGCCGGGTGGCCGGGCCGGGCCGCTTTGTCATCCCCTATCTCCTCAGCGGCTTCCCCGGCTCTGATCTCAGACGAATGCGCCGGCTGGCCGACTGGCTCCAAAAGCGATGCTGGCGGCCCCGGCAGGTGCAGGCTTTTATTCCCACCCCGGGGACGGTGGCCACGGCCATGTATTACGCCGGGATTGATGAAAACGGCCAACCCCTGGCCGTGGCCCGGACTGATCGGGAGAGGCGGGCCCAGCACGATCTCCTGGCCCCCAAAGTCCAGTCCAAAAATTAGGCTATATTTTTAGCCCCCCGGCTCAATTTGGGGACGACAAACATCAGAAAAAGCCCAATCCCCATCACCAAAAAAGCCATGAGAACGATAAACGAAGACCGGAAAAACCCCAAAGTGGACAGGTTGACGGGAGAGGCCAGGGCTGCCGCCGGGGGCAGACTAAAACAGGCCAGGGCCAGGCCAAGCCAAAAATGCTGGTTCTTCATGTTTAAACTCCTTTTCGCCGCTCAGGTTTTGATGATTCAATTTTCTATAATTATATATTAAATATAATTATTAGCAATAAAAAAATATAAATATTTAACTTTTAATATAAATGTAGTTGCAAGATCATTCTCTCATAATGACGGGTTGTTTGCCGCTGCTCCCCAGGCCATCCGTTACCCGGGCGGAAACCCCGGTTCGGCCTATTGCTCAATTAATGTCGATTTGGATGAGGTGCGGTCAGAGTGCCTAAAATGATCAAGGCCAAAGCCGGGCGGCGTGGATGACCCTGAGAATGGTCACCAACTCCGGGGTTTCGGCGTAAATCACGATATAGTTATGACGCACGACCATCTCACGAGTGCCGGGCATCTTTCCCTTGCGGTAAAGTCGAGGATGGAAAGGCGGGAGGTCGATCTTTGCGAGGATATCATCACGTAATTGTTGGGCGGCTACCGGGTTATCGGTAGAGATGTAATTAACGATGTCGTCAATATCACCCTTGGCTTTCCCCAGAACATCAAGAGCAGGAACGGTCACGGATATCTTTTGCCCAGCGGTTGCGGTCAATTATGGCCTGGGTTGAAGCTCTGACTTCATCGGTGGTGTAGGTAATTCCGCTGTCATCATCCAACGCCTCCTGCACCTTGAGCCGGTACCAGGCGTCATACTCCTCCGGGGTGCAGATGGGAACCGGCGGATCGGGGAGGTGATAATCATCTCTATCGGCTTCCAGAGGGGCAGGTTTATTGGGCTGGCGGTCTGTGGCTATATTTGTTTCTCTCATGTCGGCACCTCTGTGATTATGATACCTGAACATGTTGGGGCTGGCAAGGGGAATCAAGATGCCGCAGTTCTTAAAATTCCCCTCCTCTGGAGGGGGGGCGGTGCCCCGCCGCCGGGGTGGTTTCTGGTTCTCTCCCTCAGTCGCCCAGGGCGGCGACAGCTCCCTCTATGAGGGAGCCTGAAGAAGCCTCCCTCATAGAGGGAGGTGCCCCGAAGGGGCAGAGGGAGGCCGAAGAAACCGCCCCAGCCTTTCCCTTCATTTCCGGCTATGTTATGTTATACTCTATATAAATACGGTCATAAGGAGTATCCTGATCACCGATTATCGGCTGGTTCGGGAAAACGAGGTTTACCACAATCGCTACCGGCTGTATGACCGGGCCACCGGCTCGCAATTTACCGACATTATCGAAGTCAA
>JAISJK010000061.1 GCA_031261565.1 Candidatus Adiutrix sp.
CGTTCCGGCGATGGTCATTAACGGCCGCTACCGCTTTGACATCGGCACGACCCAGGGCCTGGAGGGCTTTCTGCAACTGGCTGATATTTTGATTGAGCAGGAGCGGTCCGCCCGTTCAAAATGAAGGGTGCCCGCCGGATTTTACTGATCGCCGGCCTGGCCCTCCTGGGGCTGGCCGGGACAACGGCGGAAACTCCGGCCCTGGCGCCGGGCGAATTTTTAGACCTCAAAGAGAGTTTTGAAGATCAGGCCAGGGCCACCACCGACCCTCAGCAATTGGCCTGTCTGGGCGCGGAGACCACGGCCCTGGCCTGGTCTCTGGCCGCTATCCGCCTGACGGAAGACCCTGAGGCCCAAAACCAGTGGCGAGAGAGAGCCGCTGAATTTAAGCAGAACCGCCAGGAGCGGGACTGGGATGACCGCCACCTGGACGCCCTGGAGCTCTATTACCAGGCCCTGCGGGAGGCGGCCCTCTATCTGGTGACCAGACATCAACAGCCGGCTCTGGCCCTGGAACTCAGGCGCATCGACCGCCAGACTCTCGATAAAATCAATCTGCTCCTGGGCCGGCCCGAGGTCAGACTGGAAAAGAGGGTCATTTTATCCGGGGCCCTGGCCGCCCTGGTTTCAGTGGCCGTGCGCTCCCTGGGCGGAGGGCCGACAGGGCCGCTGGTCAGGCGGATCATTCAGGGCCTGATCAGCCAGGCCGAAGAGGTGAGTGGGCGCTCCGAACTCCACTACCGCGCCCGCCTTTCCCTCCTCTATGTCGGTAATCTGCAGACCCTGACCGCCCTGGTGCTCCTTCTGGGCCAGAGCGCCGGGCCGCCCCTGAGCCAGGAGCTGGCCGCCCTCCACCGCTCCCTAAACGAGCACGGGCCGGGCCTGGGTCTGCCGGACGCCGTCGGCCTCATCTGGACGGCCCAGGCCCAGGCCGCCCTGCCCCTGGCCTTCTGGCTCTCCGAAGGCGGGCCTGCGGCGAAAACCCCCTAAGCCAGAAAGACCGGTCATGACTCCTCCCCCTATTTATCTCATGGACGCCAGCGCCTTCATCCACCGCGCTTTTCACGCCATCCGCCACCTGACCACCCGTGACGGCCGGCCCACCGGAGCGGTTTACGGCTTCACCGCCACCCTCCTGAAACTCCTGAAGGACAAACAGCCGGAAGGATTGGCCGTGGCCTTTGACAGCCGCGGCCCCGGCCGGCGCCACCAGCTTTATCCGGCTTACAAGGCCAACCGCCCCCCCATGGACGCGGCCCTGGCCACTCAGCAGGAGGTCATCCGCCAGGTGGTGGAAGGCCTGGCCCTTTTCCGGCTGGAACGGCCGGGCCTGGAAGCCGACGACCTCATCGCCGCCCTGACCCGCCAATTAGTCGGCCAGGGCCGGGAGGTGGTCATCGTTTCCAGCGACAAGGATTTTTACCAGCTTCTCGGCCCGCAGGTCTCCATGTATGACCCTGACCCCAAAAAAGAATCAGCCCTGACGGCCGACGCTTTTCGCCAGCGCTTCGGCCTGGAGCCGCCGGCCTTTCTCGATATGCAGGCCCTGATGGGCGACTCCAGCGACAACATCCCCGGCGTCCCCCAGGTGGGGGAAAAGACGGCCCAAAAGCTCATCGCCCGCTTCGGCTCGCTGGACAATCTCTTTGAGCGTCTTACAGAAGTCACCCCGGAAAAATTGCGCGACAATCTGGCCGCCCACCGGGAGGATGCCTACCTCTCCCGGGAGTTGGCCTCGCTGGGCCACGGTGCCCCGGTGGAGTGCGGCCTGGCGGAACTCCGGCCCGGCCCCCTTGACCGCCCCCGCCTGGCGGCCATCTTTGAAGAGCTGGAATTCAGCCGCCTGTTGAAAGAGCTGCCCCCAGAGAGGCCCTTGATCGAAGGGTGGGAGGCCAGCCCGGCCCCGCCCGCCCCGGCCCGGCCTGTCCAGACGGCCCGGCCGGCCCACTCAGCTCAGCCGGTCACTTTTGAGCATTACCGGCTGGTGGATAACCCGGAGGCCTGGGCCGAGCTGATGAGCGAGCTGGCCGGGGCCACCATGCTTTCCGTGGATCTGGAGACCGACAGCCTCGGGGCCAGCCGTTGCCGCCTGGTGGGCCTGAGCCTTTGCGCCACCCCGGGCCGGTCTTTTTATCTGCCCGTCAGCCACCAGACCCTGGGGGCCCGGAACCAGCCCTGGGAGACGGTGGCGGAAAAAATCGGCCCCTGTCTGACTGACCCGGCCCTGCCCAAAGTCGGCCAAAACGCCAAATTTGACTGGCTGATCCTGGCCCGCTATGGCCTGGATCTGCCCACCCCGGCGGATGACCCCATGCTGGCCTCTTATCTGCTGAACCCGGGCTCCCGCCACAACATGGATGACCTGAGCAAACATTATCTTGACCATTGCCCCATTCCTTTTAAAGAGATGGTGCCGGATTCCAAGAAAAACTTTGGCGACCTGACCCCGGAAAACAGCCTCAATTACGCGGCTGAAGACGCTGACGTCACCCTGCGCCTGGCTGGGGCCCTCCGCCGGGAATTGCAGGCTGAGCCGGAGTTGATGGCCCTCTATCAGGAAGTGGAGCTGCCCCTGGAATCGCTTCTGGTTCGGATGGAAAAAACCGGCGTGCTCATTGACCCGGCCGCTTTAGGCCGGCTTTCGGATCAATTGGGCCAGCAGCTCAAAATCATGGAGACGGAAATTTTTAAGGTGGCCGGCCACCCTTTCAACATTGGCTCGCCCAAACAGCTGGCCGAGGTGCTGTTCATTGAGCAGGGCTTGACCCGGGGGAAAAAAACGGCTAAAAAGACCGGCTATTCTACTGACGACGCCGTGCTGGCCGAGCTGGATCCCAATCACCCCCTGCCCCGGCTGGTTCGCGAGTGGCGCTCCCTGGGCAAGCTCAAAAGCACCTACACCGACAAACTGCCCCGGGAGATCAACCCGGAGACCGGCCGCATCCACACGACCTATAACCAGACCCTGACCACCACCGGCCGCCTGTCCTCCTCCGACCCCAATCTGCAGAATATCCCCGTGCGCGACCATGGCCGCCTCATCCGCTCGGCTTTCATCGCCCCGCCCGGCCAGGTCATTGTGGCCGCTGACTATTCCCAGATTGAGCTGCGCCTCCTGGCCCACTTTTCCCAGGATGAGGCTCTCCTGCGGGCCTTTGCCCGGGATGAGGATATCCACACCCAGACGGCGGTGGAGATCTTCGGCCTGCCGCCGGGGGAGATCAGCGCCAATCTGCGGCGGGAGGCCAAGACCATCAACTTCGGCGTGGTCTATGGCCAGGGGGCCTTTGCCCTCGGCAAACAGCTGGGCATCCCCCAGGCCCAGGCCAAGAGTTTTATCGACCGCTACTTCGCCCGCTTCCCGGGCGTCAGGCGGTTTCTGGACGAAACTCGTCAACAGGCCCGGGAGACCGGGTTGGTGACCACCTGGTATGGCCGCCGCCGTTTTTTGCCGGGCCTGAACTCCGGCGGCTATCAGGATCGGCAGGAAGCCGAGCGCATGGCCACCAATACCCCCATCCAGGGGACAGCCGCCGATATTATCAAAATGGCCATGCTCCAGGTGGAAACCAGATTAAGGCGGGAGTATCCCCAGGCTCGGCTGATTATGCAGGTGCATGATGAGCTGGTGCTGGAGGTTCCGGAAGCTCTGGCGCCCGAGGTCAGCGAGCTGTTGCGGGTGGAAATGGCCGCCGTGGCCCAGAAGCCGCCGCTCACCGGGGCCCGGCCCCTGACCACCCCCCTCAAAGTGGAGGTGGGCCACGGCCCCTCCTGGTCCGCCGCCCACTGAAATCCCACGGCCAACTATCTTCTCGCGGGCCGGATTTAATAATCCGGCCCGATTTTTTTTAGCTGCCCGGCACTATATCTAGTGGTCAATTAGATGTTTATAACTATATATAATACTTATAAGCATATTAAAGATTTAATTATATATAATTTAAAATAAATTGCTTGACAAATATGCTTAATGATAATATTTTAAAATCGTTTATAGGGATTCCCAAAGGCCGGGCCGGCGCTTTTAAGCCTCAGGCCGGTCAGATGAAAGTGGAGGGTAGTTATGAAAAAAATGCAGCAGGTCATCATCGGCGGGCTGATCAGTCTGGCTCTGAGCCTCATTGGGGCCATCACCGCCCACGCCCAGAGGCTCGACGCCATCTATGTCGCCCCTAAAATGATTTTCAGCAAGCAGACCGGGGATATGGAAAGCACCACCTGGAGGAGAGATGGTGGCGTCTGGTCTGTTCTGGGGGGCAGCGACAAGGACACCAATTTCGGCTTTGGCATAGCCCTGGGCAATGACTTCAGTTATTCCACGTCTTATCCGGTGCGGGTGGAGACGGAATATGTCTATCACGGCTTAACTGAATACAGCAAAGGCCCTGCATCTGTCCCTGTTTTGGGATCGACAATCTCACAGCATTTTAAAGTCAAGGCCCACACTCTGATGGTCAACGGCTTTTTTGATATTGACCTGGGCAGTTCCTTTGTGCCCTATGTGGGCGGCGGCCTAGGCGCA
>JAISJK010000132.1 GCA_031261565.1 Candidatus Adiutrix sp.
TTCGCGAAGACCTGTATTACCGGCTCAATGTCTTTTCCATCACCCTGCCGCCCCTGCGCGACCGGCTGGATGACCTGCCGGCCCTGTCCGACCACTTTATGCACTACTGGGGGGGAGAGGTGGATAAGCGGATGCTGGGCTTCACCCAGGGGGCCAGGAACGCTTTGCGATCCTGGTTCTGGCCAGGCAATATCCGGGAGCTTTCCAATGTGCTGGCCAGGGCGGTGATTTTGTCGGAAGACGGCTTGATCGATTGCCGCCATCTGCCCGGCCTGGCCGGGGCCACGCCCGAGTGCCGGGCCACCACTCTGCCCGAGGCCCTGGATGATCTGGAGAGCCGGCTCATCAGCGAGGCCCTGACCACTCACCAGGGCAATATGAGCCGGGCCGCCGCCGCCCTGGGCGTCAGCGAGCGGATTATGGGGCTCAGGATGAAAAAATTCGGGCTGGATTTCAAGGCCTTCCGAGCCGGCAAAAAGCAGACCCTGCGGTAAGGCGGCTATTTGCCAAGCCCTTTGTAATAGGCGGCGAACTCTTTGTCATGCCTCATGATATGATCTTTCAGCCAGCCGACCACCACTTTATTGATCTCCATGACCATGGTCAGGTTGTGACCGGAAGATTCAAATTTCTGTTTCAGCTCTTTAAAAGTGGCGATAAAAGCGGTGTGCATCTGCTTGTGAGCAGCCGCTTTGGGATAATTGGAGCTGGCGTGCATAACCTGCTCGTCACCGAAGTGCTTAACCACATATTGGCCCAGGAAATCAAGAGTTTCCTGAAGACGATTCTGGTTTTTGGCGTCCATCAGCACATCCACCTGACGAAAGAGCTCTTTGTGCTGCTCGTCAATTTTGGGAATGCCGGTTTCCAGAGTTGCTGTCCAAAGCATAAAGGTTACCTCCGTTTTTTCTAAACTAGGCCCTAGCCTACAGCCCGGGGTAGGCTGGTTTTAGTTCCCTCACCTGGCCCCAAATTTGGCCTTATTCCCCCAGTATTCAGCTTTAGCTTTATCCTGGGGCAGGCCAAAGGCACCATTGGCATAAAAAACGCTCAATTTCGATTGAGCCACGGCATGGCCCGATTCAGCCGCCTTCAGGATCCATTCCACGGCCTTGCCCTCGTCCTTGGTCACGCCCAGAGCTTTAAAATACATGTCCGCCAGTTGAAATTGAGCCCGGGCGTGGCCCTGCTCCGCCGCTTTTTGAAACCATAAAGCGGCCTGGACATTATCCTGAGAGGTCTCTTTACTGCCCTTAAAGAAAAGAAAACCCAGTTGGGCCTGAGCCTCGACGCCGCCATTGTTGGCCGCATCCATTAAATTTGTAAAGTCGCTCATAAATTCTCCTTTAAGAAAAAATTATAGCAATGTTCAGGCGGGGTGTCCAGCATTTTCCAGATGGATTCCGGCTTTCACCGGATCGCCTTTATGTGTTATTCTGTCCTCAACAGGAACAGGGGGAAGAGTCTTTGTCCGGCCTTAAATTAATCAGCCCTTTTTTCAAAAAATACCGCTGGATGGTGGTGGCCGGCTTCCTGACCCTGGTGGTCTGCGATCTGGCCCAACTGATCATTCCCACCGTCATTGGGCAGGGCATTGATATTCTGAGCCGGGAGGGGGCCCGGGCCGATGACCTGTTGACCCCGGTTTTACAGATTCTGCTCCTGGCCGCCCTGGTGGCCAGCAACCGCCTGGCCTGGCGCAACCTTATCATCGGCTTTTCCCGGCGGGTGGAGCGGGGCCTGCGGGATCGCCTCTACGAAAAAATAGTGCGCCTGCCGCCGCGCTGGCATCAGGAACAATCCAGCGGCGACCTGATGGCCATGGGCACCAACGACATCGACAACATCCGCATGGCCATCTCCGCCGGCCTCATCAGCATTGTCGATACCCTGGTCATGGGCTGCGCCTCCCTGGGCTTCATGCTGGCCATCAGCCCGACCATGACCCTCTGGGCCCTCCTGCCCATGCCGGCCATCACCCTGGCCGCCCACTTTCTGGGCCGCCGCATCTACTACCTGACCCTGGAGGTGCAGAATGTCTTCGGCCGGCTGACCGAAACCGTCCGGGAAAAGCTCTCCGGCTTTCGGGTTATCCGGGCCATGGGCCTCTCCGCCCTGGCCCTGGGGGAAACCGAAAAAGCCGGGCGGGAGTACTTGAAAGTCAATATCCACCTGGCCACCCTGGCCGGCACTTTCTTCCCCTTTCTCCATTTCACCAGCAACCTGGTGGTCACCCTGGTGCTCTATTTCGGCGGCCGGGAGGCCATCCGGGGCCAGGTGACCACCGGCGATTTTGTGGCTTTCCTCAACTACCTGGCCATGCTGACCTGGCCGCTGATGGCCCTGGGCATGATTTTCAACTTTCTGCAACAGGGCCTGGCCTCCCTGAGCCGACTTGGCCGGGTCTTCGCCACCGGCCCGGAGGCTGACGATGCGTCCGGCCGCACAGCCCCGGCCGACCGGACGCCGCTGATTGAGATAGACCACCTGAGCTTCCAGTATCCCACCCGGGAGCGCCCGGCTTTAAACGACCTCAGCCTGACTCTGGCCCCGGATCGGATCACGGCCCTGGTCGGCCCCATGGGCTCGGGCAAAAGCACTCTGGCCGCTCTGTTGCCGGCCCTCTATCAATCGCCGCCCGGGACGCTCCGGGTGGCCGGACAACTGGCCGAAGACTGGCCGGTGGCCGATCTGCGGGCGCTGTTTGGCTATGTGCCCCAGGATGGCTTTCTCTTCAGCGGCCCCATTTACGACAATCTGGCTTTCGGCCGGCCCGGGGCCACCGAGGCCGAGGTGCTGGCCGCCGCTGAGGTGGCCGGCCTGACCGAGAACCTGGCCGGTTTTCCCGATGGCCTTCAGACCGTGGTCGGGGAGCTGGGCCTGACCCTCTCCGGCGGCCAGCGCCAGCGCCTGGCCCTGGCCCGGGCCCTGGTCATGAACCCGCCCTATCTGATTCTGGATGAAACCCTCTCGGCGGTGGACGCGGCCGTGGAGGCCGGGATAATGGCCAGGCTGCTGCCCCGGCGGCGCGGGCTGGGCGCCCTGATCATCACCCACCGCCTGACCAGCCTGATGGCCGTGGACTGGGTGGTGGTGCTGGAAAACGGCCGGATTACCGACCAGGGCCGGCCCGAGGAATTAATGGCGCGGGACAGCTATTTCCGGCGGATTTGCGAGTTGAGCCATGCGGAGTGAAGCGCGGCCAAGGGGCGAAGATGAAGTCAGAGGCCGCCTCCGCGGGGGAGATTTAAAGCGGCTCTGGCGGCTGCGGCCCCTGATCCGGCCGATTAGGCTGATTATCGCCCTGGGGGCCGGCCTGGTTCTGGTGGCCGCCCTGGTCTCGGTGGCCCTGCCCTACGCCACCAAACTGGCTATCGACCGCTATATTGTGCCGGTGGGGCCCCGGATCACCGCCCCGCCGGAGGGCGGGGGGCCGGCCCCGCTCCGCCGGCTGCTGGAATCCGACCTGGCCCGGCCCAGCGGCCGGCCCGGGGTTTTTTTCCTGAAGCCCGAAGGCCTCAGCCTGCTCGATAAGCGGGAGGAGCTGGCTCTGACCTCGGCCGGTTTCCTGAGCCGGGAGCGCTACTACGCCCGGCCGAAAAGCGACCCCGGTCTAGGGGAAATGCTGGCCCTGGCCGAGGAGCGGCCCGGCCTGGTGCTGATTTATCCGGAAATTCTGGCGGTGGAGGAGCAGAACCTGGCCGCCCTGCCCCAGGCGGTCATCGCCCTCTGGCGCGGGGCCGACCTGGCGGGCCTGAGCCGGCTGGCCGTTTTTTTCGGCCTCCTGATGTTCCTGGGCTACGCGGCCGAGTTTGGCCAGCGGGTGCTGATCGAGGTGGCCGCCCAGCGCCTGTCGCTGAGTCTGCGCCAGCTGATTCTGACCCACCTGTTCGGTCTCAGCCAGAGCTTTTTTGACCGCACCCAGTCGGCCCGCCTGACCTCCCGGGTCACCAACGACGTCAACAACCTCAGCAACCTGACCAAGACCAGCGTGGCCGCCCTGGGCGGCGACCTGGTCTCCCTCTTGATCATTGTGGTCATCATGTTCAGCCTGAGCCCCAGGCTGGCCCTGATTACGGTGGCCTTCACCCCCCTGACCCTGCTCCTGTCCGTCTATTTCGGCCGCCTGTCCCGGGCCGTGCAGCGCGACCTGCGGGCCCGCCTGGCCGTCATCAATCAGAGTTTCGCCGAAACCATCGGGGGCATCAACATCATCCAGGCCTTCCGACGGGAGGAGCGCAACACCCAAGATTTTAAAAAGCTTAACTATGACAACTACCTGGCCGGGATGAAGCAAATAAGAATTCACGCCGTCTTTGTGCCCTTGATCGATGTTTTCGCCTCCATCATCCTGGCCCTGGTCATCTGGCACGGCGGCGGGGCCGTCCTGGCCGGCAACCTCAGCCTGGGGGTGGTGGCCGCTTTTATCGGCTACTCCCGCCGCTTTTTCCAGCCCATTCAGGATCTGGCCGAAAAGCTGAATATCTTCCAGTCAGCCTTTGCCTCGCTGGAGCGGCTGACGGAAATTTTAGATGAAAATGAAAGGATTGAAGAGCCGGCCCGGCCTCTGGCCCCGAAAAAGCCCGGGGGCGGGGTGGAATTCAGCCAGGTCAGTTTCCGCTATAGGCCGGACGGCCCTCTGGTGCTGACCGACCTGACCTTCGCCATCGCCCCGGGGGAGTCAGTGGCCCTGGTGGGCCAGACCGGCAGCGGCAAAAGCTCGGTTATCAACCTTATCCAGCGCAGCTATGACCCGGAGGCTGGCCGGATCAGCTTTGACGGCCTGCCCCTGAAGGAGCTGGATCTCACCGCCCACCGGGCTCGCCTGGGCCTGGTCACCCAGGATGTCTATCTCTACGCCGGCACGGTCATGGACAATCTGCGCCTGGGGCGGCCGGAGCTGGCCGAGGCGGATATTCTGGCCGCTGTCCGGGCGGTGGGGGCCAGCCACTTTATCGCCCGCCTGCCCCACGGCTACAACGAGAATTTAGGGCCCGGCGGCCGCCACCTGTCGGCCGGCGAGCGCCAGCTCCTGGCCTGCGCCCGGGCCCTGATTGAAACCCCGGAAATCATCATCCTCGACGAGGCCACGGCGGCGGTGGATTCCGAGAGCGAGGCCCTGATTGAGCAGGCCCTCCACACCCTCTTCACCGGCCGCACCTCCATCACCATCGCCCACCGCCTGGCCTCTATCCGCCGGGTGGATCGCATCCTGGTGCTGCACGGCGGCCGGCTGGTGGAGCAGGGCAGTCACCAGGAGCTGATCCGCCAAAAAGGCGTCTACTTCCGGCTGGCCCTCCTGCAGGGCCTGGCCTGAATGATCACAGGCCGGAAGAGTTTTGCGGGGCGATGACCATGATTCCAATATAGGTTAGAAAGCAACTGTTTTGTTAGCCACGCAGTCTGTTCGGCTCGTGCGATGCTGTAGCGTTGGCCCAGAATCAGGGCAGACACACAGGTCTGCCCCTACCAAGTTCCGACGCTGGTTTACCCCCGACCTACATTTTTGATATGTAGCAGATTAAAATAAAAAGATTGACAAATTTGTGGTTTTGATCTATATTAAAAAAAAATTATTCATCGCATATTGGGGGGCTAAACGGTTCAACAACATGCGGCATCTTTATTTATAAGGCGGTTATTAATGCCTCAAAATGCACTTTATCCTCTTCGATGGGCCTAACTTCTACAAAAATATGAAGTTTGTAGGTTTGGACAAAAAGCATATTGATTATCGCAAGCTGGCTATTAATTTGAGCGTAGATTGATTATTCGGAACATTTTGAGACCATTGAAAGATTGCTAAAAGCGGCCGATGAACACCGCATATGTTTAGTCCATTACAAAGCCTCAGGCACAGATTCGGTCAAAGAGCATCTGCGCCGGGGCGCATTATCAGCATGAGTAATGCCCTTTACTCTATCGGGGCGACCGTGACTGATGATTTTAAAGAGATTCAGCATTTGGTCAATTTGGCAATACATCGCATATCTGAAGTTATCCTGACGGAAAAGTCCTTCGCTTTTCAAATACCTGAGTCTGCTCCAGGGACTTTTGGCCTCCCCTGGCATGAACCGCGCCTGTTCCGCATTCGTTTCTCACCCGGCAAGGCCGCCGATTATGTGCGAGAAAGAATCTGGGCTGACCAACAACAGATTACGGATGCGGAAGACGGCGTAATTTTGCTGGAAATCACAACCAGAAGCGAACCTGAACTAATGGCCTGGGTGAGAAGTTTCGGGGATCAGGCTAAAATTGAGGATTCAGATGCGATGGGTGGATAGCAGTCAGTGTGCTTTATTGCTGACAAAATAGTATCTGACGAAAATACCACCCCGCCTTGGGGTCTAGCCGAATCAATTTTAATAAAGGCCCCGGGTTCTGTATTTCTATGCGGATTATATTCCATAAGTTTACAATATAGTTGAGTAAAATTCATACGTTTGTGGAAGGCATTACTAGTGGGAATCCGACAAGTTTTTGAATTAGGTGATGGATAGCTGATCTGACATGGAGAATAAAATATGTGCATTTAGTAGCGTATTTTAGACGCAGCCAAGTAGTCCCAAGCCTGTGCCAGTAATTTTTCCGATGCATCTTTTCGATTTTGTCTGGTTTGTGCATCTATTTTTTCTCTTCTTCTAGCTTGCTGCAAATCATCAATGTCTAGTTGTTCAAGGCGCTTGGCTAGCTCAGAATCTGCCATGATTACACCCTTAACTAAATAATAGCCAGTGACGACAATAACACCAGCTACTGTCCCGACAGCTGTGCCAAGAGGGCCAGCTGTAGTTCCGATTCTTGCGCCGAGTTTTGCGCCGACCCATATAGATGCAACAGTAGATACCGAACCTACTGCAATTCCTTCCGCCGCCGTGCGTGTAGCTTGCCAGCCGGATAGGTTCCTATTGGCATATTCCCATCCGGCAAAGCCGATTGAAGTCACAACGATAACAACTCCGCCGCCGACCTTACCAAGCATAGACGGTGACAACAATTTTTCGCCAAGGCGGGCGTTGACCCTGTCTAATAATTTTGTTTTGGCCAGTTTCTCACCGGCAGAAGTAATGAGTTTTTCCAAGCCAACACTCCCCAATGCAATACCACCGCCAAGGGCTGCCTGTTTTCCGCTACTCAAGCTAACTCGCCCAGTATTCCAAAATTCTAGACCGCCGGCTATTAACCCACCTGCCAAAGCGCCAATACCAGTCGCCTTGCCAGTTGAAAAGACTGTAGCAAGACGGCCAGGATTGTTAGCCGCAAGTTTGGCTATAGCTTTTTCTAGAGCCAGGGGAGTTACTTCCGGGCTTTTTGACAATTTATCTACCAACCGCCGATAGAATGCATCATCTAAGCTCATTCCCTTAGCCTGAAGTCGGGGCATTTCTGCTTTCAATTCATTGGCCACGCGATTAGCTACTTTTTCGGGAATCTTCAACTTAACCAAGTCATTCTTGAGACCTTCGAAATAGCCGTTAACTACCGAGCGTTGAACTGTAGTCAATTTGGCCGGATTTGACATATCAATTTTAAGCGTTATTTTCCGAGGGCTTACCTTGACTTGGTTATCAGGGACTCCATTGTGGTCTATCTTATGTGTTTCCATGACAAGGGATGGTTTGCCATCTACTGTCTGAAAACTGATTTTATGCAGGCTATAACGAGTTTTGCCCCCGTTATTCCAGTGCTCACAAATTTCAGTAACTTCATTCAATCTGGCTTGCGCCGTGCCGATCTTTTCAGTGTTACCGCTCTTTCTGGCATTGTTCAAATCAATTTCAGCCTGCATCTTTAATCTATCAAGTTTATTTTTTATCCAAGCCATGCTCATCTGCTCACCATTTTGAGTTTTACCCAAAGGTGATGCGCCTGTTTTACTTTCCGCCACCATCATTTCCAGAATTCGGCCACTGGGGCTACGGCGAATGTAGAGACCGTCTATCCCTTGAAGCCCAGTCGTTCCGCCAGCTCCTGTTTTACTGGCTACTGATTGCCAAGGCTGTTTGGAACGGGAATTTTTATATAGCGCGTCCATAAAGCCTTCGCCAGCGGCCCCTTTTGCCCTGTTGCTACTCGCCTTTATCCCGTTTTCCCTAGCTTTAGCCGCCAGGTTTAACGGTTCCTGTTGAGAGGCCAAAAATGACTTCATACCCTGGTCATGGCCGTAGTAGCGGGTCATTTCTTGCTGGTAATTCTGCCAAACTTCTGTTTTGGTAATATCCGGCATATATTTCGGGCCTGTCATCTGTTTTCCAGCCTCGCCCAAACCATTGCCCCCAAAATGACGTTTTAAAATATCCGGGTAGCTAGGGGCCGCCGTAAAATTATAGATGCTAGTTCCGGCGCCGCCGATTAAACCGCCCAGAGGTATTGATGAGTTATCTTTCAACTCAAAGTTGGTCTCTGTTGCTGCGATTGAAGGACAAGAGGAT
>JAISJK010000076.1 GCA_031261565.1 Candidatus Adiutrix sp.
CATGGAGCAGATCACCGGGGCGCTTATCGGCATTGCCCTGGTGTTGTCGGCCGTCTTCGTGCCCATGTCCTTTATGGAAGGCTCAGTCGGCATTATCTACCGCCAGTTCTCCGTGACTATTGTGGCGGCTATGACCCTTTCGGTAGCGGTGGCCATTGTCCTGACTCCCGCTCTTTGCGCCACCATCCTGCGGAAGCCGGTCACCCGCCAGGGCGTTGCCCCCAGGGCAACGGCCGGATTTTTCGGCTGGTTTAACCGCGGCTTTGACCGTTTCCAGTCGGGCTACCAGACCAGGGTGGCTGGTCTATTGCATCGAACCGGCCGATGTATGGTCATCTACGGCCTGCTTATTGTCGGCATATTCTGCCTTGGCCGCACCCTGCCCACCAGTTTTTTGCCGGATGAGGATCAGGGCATCATGTCCATCATGGTTCAGTTGCCGCCAGGGGCCGCCATGGAAGACACTCTGCGGGTCGCCAAAGAAGTTGAAAACTACCTGATGGAGGATGAAAAGGATACCGTGCGCGACTGCATATCCGTTCTGGGGTTTTCCTTCGCCGGCCGTGGGCAGAATGGGGCCATCCTTTTCGTCAACCTGAGGGAGTGGTTCGAGCGTACTGAAAAACACCAGGCAGTCAGCGCACTGGTGACCCGTTGCCGGGAACGCTTCGCCTCTATCACCCTGGCCAGACTATATCCCAGCCAGCCTCCCTCCATTCTGGAACTGGGCAACGCTTCCGGGTTTGATCTGCAGTTGCAGGATGTGGGCGGCATCGGACATGAGAAGCTGCTGGAAGCCCGCAATATACTCCTGGGCCTGGCGGCCCAAAACCCCAATCTTATGGCCGTGCGCCCCAATGGGCTGGAAGATCAGCCGCAGATGCGCGTGACCATAGACCGCGAAAAAGCGGGAGCGCTGGGCCTGAATCTGGCCGAGGTGAACGCGGCGCTGGGCGTAGTTTGGGGGAGCGCCTATACCGACGACTTTCTTGACCGGGGCCGGGTCAAGAAAGTCTATGTCCAGGGTGACGCGTCATTTCGCATGATTCCCGAAGACATGGACAACTGGCATTTCCGCAACGATCGCGGGCAGATGGTGCCGTTCAGCGCGTTCGCTACCTCGAAATGGGAATATGCCTCCACCCAGCTGAACCGCTATAACGGCCTGCCGGCCATGGAACTTATCGGCAGTCCCGCGCCCGGCCAAAGCACGGGTGACGCCATGCTGGAAATGGAAGAGATGATCAGAAATCTCCCGCCCGGCCTCGGCTATGAATGGACGGCCCTTTCCTATCAGGAACGGCAGTCGGGCTCACAAACCCTTCTGTTATACAGCCTCTCTCTGCTGGTCATTTTTCTGTGTCTGGCGGGCCTCTATGAAAGCTGGTCAGTCCCCTTTTCCGTCATCCTGGTAGTCCCCTTTGGCGTTTTGGGCGCGCTTCTGGCCGTGTTTTTGCGCGGTTTCCATAATGACGTCTATTTCCAGGTGGGCATTTTGGCCACCATCGGCCTTTCCGCCAAAAACGCTATCCTGATTGTTGAATTTGCCAAGGATATGTTCGACCAGGGCGTTTCACTTTCCAGGGCCACCGTTACCGCCGCGCGCCTCAGATTACGCCCCATTCTCATGACTTCCCTGGCCTTCCTCCTTGGGATTATGCCTCTGGTTTTTAGCTCAGGAGCCGGGTCAGGCGCCCAGAACGCGCTGGGCACCGGCATCATGGGCGGGACTATTTTTGCCACCGCTCTTGGGCTTTTTTATATTCCTGTCTTCTTTGTGGTTGTCATGGCCTTTTTTTCCTTCAAATGGATAAAAAAACAGGAAAAACAAGATGCTTAGTATCTACTTAAAATTAATGCCAATATTTATATTGTTGAGTCTTTTCAGCGCCGGCTGTTCCTTGGCCCCCGACTATGTTCGTCCTCACTTGGTTCTTCCTCAGGCCTGGCTGGAACCAGCGCCCGACGGGCTGGAAGTGCAGTGGTGGAAACGTTTTCAGGACGATGCCCTGAACGCGCTGATTGAGGAAGCCCTGAAGAACAACCGGGATATTCTGCAGGCCGCCCAGCGCATCGACTTCGCCCGCGCCCAACTCGGCTTGGCCCGCTCCGATTTGTTCCCCGCTCCCGGGGCCGCCGGCAACGCTGGGCGCTCCCGCGGGTCGCTCCTGGCTAATCCCCCGGCCCAACCCGGCCATGAAACCAACAGCAGCCACGCCGCCGATTTGAGCGCCGCCTGGGAAATTGATCTGTGGGGCAAATTGCGCAACCTTAACAAAGCCGCAGCGGCGAAACTGCTGGCCGCCGAATCCACTCACGAGGCCATCTGGCTCAGCGTCGCCGGGCAGACGGCTAAAGGCTACTTCCTGCTCCGGGCTTTTGACCTCCAGGAATCCATTGCCAGCGATACCCTGGAAACCCGCGAAGAATCCCTCAGAATATATTCGGCGCGTTACAAACAAGGCACGATCGACGAGCTTGACCTTCTGCGGGTCAAGGCGGAAGTTGAAGCCGCCCGCAGCGCCATGTTCACCCTGAGGGTTGGCCGCGACGCGGCTGAAAGCGCTTTAGCCGCCCTGATTGGCCGTCCGCCGCAAGCCATCATGACGGTCGGCACCATCAATCGCGGCCTGGCCCTTGGAAATATGATCACCGCGCCAATCTTCCCATCAGGACTGCCATCGGCGTTGCTGGAACGGCGTCCGGATATCCGCGTATCAGAAGAAGCGCTCAAAGCGACCAACTACAATATCGGAGCGGCCCGAGCCGCCTTTTTCCCCTCTCTCTCCCTGACTGGCCTACTCGGTTCCGCCAGCGTGGAACTGGACGATCTGTTTACGGGCGAGGCCCGCACCTGGCAGTTCGGGGGCGCTCTCTATCTGCCGCTTAATTTTTGGCGTATCCAGTCAAACCTGCGTGGTTCAGAAGCCCAGCAGCGCGAATCAATTATCTTTTACCAGAAGACCGTGGAAAATGCCTTCCGGGAAATACGCAATGCCTTGAGCGAGGAACAACAATACGCCAAGGTTGTCGGCTCGCTGGGAACCATGTCAGCGGATCTGCGCAAGGCCGTGAAGCTGGTCAAAACCCGGTATGACAACGGCTATTCGACCTATCTTGAAGTGCTGGACGCCGAACGCTCTCTCTTCACGGCCGAGATGGAGTTAGTCTCCGCCCGAACCAACCTCTTGAATGGCATCGTCAACGTCTGCCTGGCCCTAGGCGGAGGCTGGAAGGAATAATCATAAACTTATGCCGACTATACGTAAAATTCTGGTGGCCGTTGATCTCTCCTCCTCTCAATGCGGGACAGTGGCGGATTATGCTCTATCATTGGCCAAAAGCCTTGGAGCGGAAATTATGGCGGTGTATATCGCTCCGTCTTCCAATCAATATGTGGGTTTTCATATCCCGGCCAGCTCCATTGAAAATTTTACGGGCGAAGTTTTCAAGGGTGCGGAGCAATCCATGAAGGATTTCGTCAAGGAAAAATTTTCAGGCCTGATCGCCCAGGGTAAAGTGGTCAAGGGCTATCCAGCTGAGGAAATTATCGGGCAGGCCAGGGAATATGGCGCAGACCTCATTGTGATGGGCACCCATGGCCGGGTTGGGCTGGATCGCATCCTTTTCGGCTCAGTGGCCGAAAAAGTCGTCAAGGCTTCAGTCGTCCCCGTGCTGACGGTGAGACCTGAGGCTGTAAAAGTAGCCTAAAATAGCTACCTTGCGGAGGCAGCGTTTAGTGGCGATCAAGGCGCTGGACAATTTCCCTCAAGGTGCCCATCGCTCCCCGGCCGGGGCCGAAAGTTCCCGCCAGACCTGGGGCAGGCAGTCGTAAAAGTCAGAGGGGATCAGCCCCCGGGGGCCAAGAGTTTGGGCGGCCAAATCCCCGGCCCGGCCGTGAATCCAGACGGCCAGGGCGGCGGCCGGGAAGGGGGCCAGACCCTGGGCCAGCAACCCGGCGGTCAGCCCGGTCAGGAGGTCGCCCGAGCCGCCCACGGCCAGATGGGGGCCGCCGGTGGGGTTGAGGAAAAATTGGCCGCCCGGCTCGGCGATGATAGTGTGATAACCTTTCAGGACAGTCACCGCCCCGCTCAGGTCGGCCATTTTCCTGGCCGCGCCCAGGCGGTCGTTCTGAATCTCGGCGGTGGTCACGGCCAATAGCCGGGCGGCCTCCCCCGGGTGGGGGGTCAGGACAGCCGCTGAAGCTTTCTTTAAAGTGGTCAGACGGCCGGCCAAATGGGTTAGAGCATCGGCATCGAGAACCAGAGGCAAATCCTCCGCCCCGTCCACCACGGCATAAACAGTCTGGGCCGCGCCCCGGCCCAGACCCAGACCGGGGCCTAGAGCCAGAGATTGACGGCCCTGGCTGTAATTGAGGATCAATTCGCCGGCTGAGGCGGCCAGTTCGCCGGGCTCATCTTCCGGCAAATCGAGAGTCATGGCCTCGGTCAATTTGGTTTCAAAAATTGTCCCCAGGGAGGCCGGATGGAGGGCTGTGACCAGGGCCGCTCCGCTGCGGGCCGCCCCTTGAGCGGCCAGAACCAGAGCCCCGGTTTTGCCCCTAGCTCCCCCGGCCAGCAGGACATGCCCGAAAGTGCCCTTATGGCCCTCCAGGGGCCGCCGGGGCAGGAAGTGGAACTCATCCGGCCCGGCCAGGCGACCCAGAGGCGGGGCCTGAGCGATGATCTGGGGAGTCAGCCCGATATCACCCACCACCACCTTACCGGAGATCAGCGGGCCTTCTTTCAAATACAGCCCGACTTTGGGCGCCCCTAAAGCGACGGTCAGGTCGGCCGGCAGGGGTGGGCCCCATAGCTCACCAGTATCGCCGGATAACCCTGAAGGCAGATCCACCGCCAGAATGCGCAAACGGTGGCCCAGGGCGCTTTTAGCCGCCCCGGCCGATTTTAACAGACGCTCGGCCGGGCCGGTCACCGGCCGATCCAGGCCGGTGCCAAACAGGGCGTCAATGACCAGGTCAACCCGGCTCCAATTCGGCCATTCCCCAAACGCTTCGGTGATGATTTGGATGGGCAGGCCCATTTTTTGGGCCACACCCAGATTGATGGCCGCGTCTCCGGCCACTTCTTTGCCCTCCGGCTGCACCAGCCAGCAGTGAACTGTCCAGCCCAGAGCGGAAAAGATGCGGGCCAGGGCCCAGCCATCGCCGCCATTCTGGCCCGGGCCGGCCAGCACAGCCGCCACCGGGGCGGCCGGCCAGTCCGGCCAATGCTCCAGGGCGGCCCGGGCTATAGCGCGGGAGGCGTTTTCCATCAGGACAATACCGGGCAGGCCGAAACGCTCCATAGCGATCCGATCCAGCAATTTCATTTCAGCGCTGGTGGACAGATACATGCTGATGATCTCCTTAAGTCTTTACGGGTGCCTCTGGTTGCGGCTATATTGGCGGCACCGGGCAACGAAATTGGCGGCCACCAGCGGGTTGGCGTAAAAATGGAGGTGGGGATAGGCGGCCAGGACATTATTCCGGCTCAATCCTCCGGGCCAACTGCGAGTCAGGCTTTTTTGCACGGTCAGGGCGTAGTCTGGCTCAGCCCCATCCAATTGGGAGTGGTGAAACTCATGAGCTCTGATTTGGAGCCCGCCCGGCCCCAGAATAGTTTCACGCTTAAAGGTGACGGTGGCGTAGCCAAAATTTTGGAGATGGCTGGTCATGGCCGCCTCCTGGGGGAAAAAATCGACCATGGGGTAGCGCTGGCCGGAATGGTTGGCCAGACTCCGGCAGAGAAACATCATCCCGCCGCACTCGGCGTAGGCCGGCAGGCCAAAATCAAGAGAGGCCTTGATCTCCCAGCGCAGATTCTCATTGGCGGCCAGCTCTTTGGCGAAAACTTCCGGGAAGCCGCCGCCGAGATACAATCCGGCCAGAGCCGGGGGGAGAGAATGGTCGGCCAGGGGGCTGAAGGGCACCAGCTCGGCCCCCAAGCGTTTTAAAAGATCCAGATTGTCTTGATAATAAAAGTTAAAAGCCGCATCCAGGGCCAGGCCAATCCTGACCGGTTCGTTGTATTTTTCCTCAACTCCGGGGAAAAGGGGCTGGGGCGCCTCAATTTCCGGGGCCATGGCGGCCAGAGCCAGGAGCCCACCCAGATCAATGGTCTCAGCAGCGGCCTTGGCCAGCAGGTTGAGTCGCTGGCCCAGGTCAGGCACCTCCCCGCTGGGCACCAGCCCCAGATGGCGGCTGGGCAGGACTAACTCCGGGTTTTTTTTAAGGTAGCCGAAACAGGGCACTCCGGCGTCTTTTTCCACATAATCTTTAAGCTTCTGATAATGTTCCTGGCCGGAGACCATATTGATGATGACCCCGGCCAGGCGGCAATCGGGCTGAAAATGATCATAACCCTGAACCAGGGCGGCCGCGCTGCGGGCCAGGGCCGAGCCGTTGATGACCAGCACCACCGGGGCTGAGAGAATCCGGGCCACATGGGCGGTGGAGCCCGCCGGGGACTCGGTGTGGCCGTCAAAAAGCCCCATGACCCCTTCGATAATGGACAGGCCCTCGCCCGGGCCGGGGGCGTTTTTCAGAAACAGGGAACAGAGGGTGGCCTCGTCCAGTAGCCAGGAGTCGAGGTTGTAGGATTGGCGGCCGGTGACAAAGGTGTGAAAGGCCGGGTCAATAAAATCAGGGCCGACCTTAAAGGGCTGGACGGTTAAATTTTTTTGGGTCAGGGCGGCCATTAAGCCGGCGGCAACGGAAGTTTTACCGACTCCGCTGTGGGCCCCGGCCAGCACCAGGCGTAATTTTTTCATCAGGTTTCCTCAACCTCCCCAGACAATGAAAAACCGGGGCGGGCCCGGTTTTTCGGCTGACAAGCGCTTATCGGAAGTGAAACAGTTACTTGTTGATTCGCCGGGCGGCCAGTTTGATGCGGGTGGAGGCCCGGATGAAACTGGCTGTAGCTCTGGTAATATCCGCGCGGGTGCCGATGCCGGTGCCGGCGGCTAAAGCGTCTGCCCTGGCCTGGGCCAGCCGCTCTTCGGCCCGTTTCAAAGCTTTTTGAGCCCGTTCGAGGTCAATATGTTCCAAATATTCGGCGCTGTCGGCCAAAACACTGGCCCGATCAGGACAGACTTCGATAAAGCCGCCCGAGACGGCGATATCTTTGGTGACTCCACCCAGGCGATACCATAAAAGTCCGGGTTGCAGGTCGGTCAGGAAAGGCAGGTGGCCGGGCAGGGCGGTGAAAGCGCCTTCCGAGCCCACCGCTCCCACCGCTTCCACCGGGGTGTCCACCAGGGTCTTGTCCGGCGTGACAACGCGCAACTGTATTCGTGTCTCTGTCATTCAATCACCTCAGGCCCGTTGTTCAGGCCGCGTCTTTGGCCAGGCGCTCCGCTTTTTCCAGAACTTCCTCAATACCCCCGACCATCTGAAAAGCTTGCTCAGGCACATCATCATGTTTGCCGTCCAGAATTTCCCGGAAGCCGCGCACGGTTTCTTCGACTTTGACAAATTTACCCGGAGAGCCGGTGAAAACTTCAGCCGAGAAGAAGGGCTGCCCCAGGAAACGCTGCATCTTTCTGGCCCGGGCAACGGTGACCTTGTCGTCTTCGGACAATTCTTCCATACCGAGGATGGCAATGATGTCCTGAAGGTCTTTGTATTTTTGCAGAGTCTGCTGCACCCGGCGGGAGGTGTTGTAATGGTCATGGCCAATAAACTGGGCGTCCAGGATGGTGCTGGTGGAATCAAGGGGATCCACCGCCGGGTAGATGCCCAGCTCGGCGATCTGACGGGAGAGAACCACCGAGCCATTTAAGTGGGCAAAAGTCGTGGCTGGGGCCGGGTCGGTCAGGTCGTCCGCCGGGACATAGACGCATTGGACGGAAGTGATGGAACCGCGGGTGGTGGAGGTGATGCGCTCCTGCAACTCGCCCAGGTCAGTGGCCAGGGTGGGCTGATAACCCACAGCCGAGGGCATCCGGCCCAGGAGAGCCGAAATCTCGCTGCCGGCCTGGGTGAAGCGGAAAATATTATCCACGAAGAGCAAAACATCCTGGCCCTCCTCATCGCGAAAATATTCGGCCGCCGTCAGACCGGAGAGGGCCACCCTGGCCCGGGCGCCCGGCGGCTCAGTCATCTGGCCGTAAACCAGGGCAGCTTTGTCCAGAACGCCGGATTCCCGCATTTCATTATAAAGGTCAGTGCCTTCGCGGGTGCGCTCGCCCACCCCGGCAAAAACCGAGATGCCGCCATGGTGCATGGCGATGTTATGAATCATCTCCATCATGATGACGGTCTTGCCCACTCCGGCGCCGCCGAAGAGGCCCATTTTACCGCCCCTGGGGAAAGGCACCAGGAGGTCGATAACCTTGATGCCGGTTTCAAGGACGCGCACGGAGGTGTCCATTTCCGTGAAAGGCGGCGAAGGGCGGTGAATCGGGTAATATTTGGTGGCGTTGATGGGCCCCAAGCCATCCACCGGCCGGCCCACCACGTTCAAAACGCGCCCGAGAGATTCTTTGCCGACGGGCATGGCAATGGGTCCGCCGGAATCTTTGGCCACCATGCCGCGCACCAGGCCATCGGTGGTGTCCATGGCAATGGTGCGCACCACATTGTCGCCCAGGTGCTGAGCCACTTCCAGCACCAAATTGTCGGGCTGGTCGTTGATGGCCGTGTTGGTCACCAGAACAGCGCTCAAAATGTTCGGCAGTTGGCCCTCGGAAAAGGCCACATCCACAACCGGGCCGATGACCTGAATTATTTTACCCTCATTCATGCTGTTTAACCTCTTAATTAAAATTTAGGCCGCAGCCAGGGCCTCAGAACCGTTGACAATATCGAGAAGCTCTGTGGTGACCGCCGCCTGCCGGAGTTTATTGTAGACCAGGGTCAGATTCTGGGTAATTTCCTTGCAGTTTTTGCTGGCGTTATCCATGGCCTGCATCCGGGCCGCGTTTTCGCTGGTGGCCGACTCCAGCATGGCCTGAAAGATCATAATGGCCAGACTCCGGGGGATTAACCGGCCAAAGAGGGTGGGCGGATCCGGCTCAATAAGGTAGCCGTAACCGGTGCTGGTGGTCTGGTGGTAATTCAGGCCGCGCTCAGTGATTTCATGAACCAGGGGCAGGAAAGGGCTGAGCGAGGGAACCTGACGGGCCACACTATGAAAACGGGTGGTCAGGAGCCAGACCTCCTTAAAATCACCTTTGAGAAACTCCCGGGTCAGAATCTCGGAAATCTCTTTGGCCAGCAGGTAGTCGAAGCTGCTCATAACCCCGGTCATGGCGTGGCTAATCTCCACATTGCGGCGCTGATAATACTCTTTCAGCTTACGGCCCACCAGGAAGAGAGAGACCTCGTAACCTTCCTGGCGCAACGACAGTATTTTATTATCCAGCAGGTGAAAGAGGTTGGTGTTGAAACTGCCGCAGAGACCCCGGTCGGAGGCGAAGGCCAGAATCTCAATTTTTTTGGAAGATTCGTTGGTCTGGAGCAGAGGATGATCCACACTCCGGCATTTATCGCCGATGGTATCCATCAGCCGATGATGTTCCTCGGCGTAGGCTCTCAAGCTCTCCGTGCGCCCCTGGGTCGAACGGAGCTTGGAGGCGGCCACCATATTCATGGCTTTGGTCAGCTTCTGAGTCTGTTTGACCGCGCCAATTTTGCGTTTAATATCTTTGAGGGTTGCCATGGCTAGCCTCTTCTCAGGCGGCGGCCGGAGTAAAGATGGTTCCGAATTCGGTCAGAGCCGCTTTGATCCTGGTGTCCAGTTCCGGGGAAATATCCCTGGTTCGGCTGATTTCCGTCAAAATATCCGGGTATTTTGAGTCCACAAACTCGAACATCTGTTTTTCATAATCCAACACCGAGGAAACCGGGTATTTATCCAGATAACCCCGGGTGCCGGCGAAAAGGGTTAAAACTTCACGCTCAGCCACCATGGGCTGATACTGGGGCTGCTTCAGAAGCTCGACCATGCGCTGACCACGGTCAATCTGGGCTTTGGTGGACTTGTCGAGGTCAGAGCCGAACTGGGCGAAAGACTCCAATTCCCGGAATTGGGCCAAATCCAGCCGCAGGGTGCCGGCCACTTTTTTCATGGCTTTGGTCTGGGCCGCGCCGCCCACCCGGCTGACCGAAATACCCACGTTGATGGCCGGGCGGACGCCGGAGAAAAAAAGGTTGGGCTCCAGAAAAACCTGACCATCGGTGATGGAAATAACATTGGTGGGGATAAAAGCCGACACATCCCCGGCCTGGGTCTCAATGACCGGCAGAGCGGTCAAAGAGCCGGAGCCCAGCTTGTCGCTGAGTTTGGCCGAGCGCTCCAGCAGACGGGAATGGTTGTAGAAAATATCTCCGGGATAAGCTTCACGTCCCGGCGGCCGGCGGAGCAGGAGCGATACCTGGCGGTAGGCCACGGCCTGCTTGGAGAGGTCGTCATAGATGATAAGGGCGTGTTTACCCCGGTCGCGGTAATATTCGCCCATGGAGGTGCCGGCAAAGGGGGCGATATACTGGAGGGTGGCCGGGTCTGAAGCTGCGGCGCAGACCACAATGGTGTAGTCCATGGCCCCGTGTTTCTCCAGGTTGGAAACCACCTGGGCCACCGTGGATTTTTTTTGACCCACGGCCACATAGATGCAGACCACATCCTGGCCCTTCTGATTAATGATGGCATCCACGCAGATGGCCGTTTTGCCGATCTGGCGGTCGCCGATAATCAGCTCGCGCTGGCCACGCCCTATGGGGGTCATGGCGTCAATGGCTTTGATGCCGGTATACATAGGCTCGTGGACGCCTTTGCGGGCGATAATGCCAGGGGCCACCACTTCAACGCGGGAAAATTCTTCAGCCCCGATGGGGCCTTTGCCGTCTATGGGCTGGCCCATGCCGTCCACCACCCGGCCCAGAAGGGCATCGCCCACCGGCACCTGGGCTAGCTTGCCGGTGCGCTTAACCGTGTCGCCTTCCTTGATGTGCTCCACATCGCCTAGAATGGCCACGCCCACATTGTCCTCTTCCAGGTTCAGAACCATGCCCAGGATACCGTGGGGAAATTCCAGGAGTTCCATGGCCATGGCTTTTTCCACTCCATAGACCTTGGCCACGCCATCGCCCACTGACAGGACGGTGCCGGTCTCGGCCAGTTCCACCTGGCGCCCGTACTCATTGATTTGCGATTTGATAATTTCGCTGATCTCTTCCGCTCTAATGGGCATCTTTCAAATTCTCCTTAATATATCTTCAAAATCAGAGGCGTTCTATCAGAGTCGTTCTAGTGTTTCAGCCATTTTGCCGATCTGGGTGATGACGCTCCCGTCAATGGTCAGATCGCCCAATTCCGCCACCAGACCGCCGATGAGGGCCGGATCCTCTTTGAGGGTCAGCTCCACCTGACGCTGGGAAAAGGTGGCGAGTGCGCCGCGTATAGAGGCGGCTTCCAGGGCGCCCAGAGGCGAGGCCGAAGTGATGGTGGCCCGGATCAGGCCATTTTCCTCATCAGCCAGGATGTTAAAGGCCTCGGCCACATCTGAGAGATCGTTCAGATGGCCTTTATCCATCAGCAGGTGAATAAAATTGGCCACCAGCGGGCTTAAATCAGCCTTAACCAGAATGGCCGTCAACAACTTTTGCCGCAGACCCTCGGGCAGGAGAGGGGAGGTGAGGGGCCTGGCCTCCTCGCCTAGGGCGGCCAAGGCGTCGGCCAGGTGTTTCAACTCCTGGCCATATTTGGAGAATTCCCCATTTTCCAGCCCCAGTTCCAAAAGAGCCCGGGCATATCGTTTGACGACAGTGGTATTTTTCATAAATCCGCTCTCCAGCCGCCCTTAATTATTGGCCATCTTTAATTTTTCCACCTGAGCCATAAACTCGGCGGTCAACCTTTTTTGGTCGTCATCATTAATATTAGTCCGGATCAGGTCGGTGGCGGCCTGGGTGGAAAGGGCGACTATTTCCCGCAGGAGCAACTGGCGGGCGGCTCTGACTTCCAGATCCATGGCCGCCTGAGTTTTTTGGATAATAGTTTCAGCCGCTTTTTTGGCCTCGGCGATAATTCGCTCGGCCTCTTTTTGACCCAGGCGCTCATATTGAGCCAGAATTGAATCGCGTTCGGAGGCGATGCCGGATATCTGCCGGTTCATAATCTCGTTTTGCTCTTCCAGGTTACGGGCCTGAGTTTCCAGATATTCAAGATTTTTTGCAATATTTTCACGGCGTTCTCTGAAAAATTTAGCCACCGGCCGGTGAAGAAGATAAAATAGCGCCCCAAAGAAGACCACGAAATTCATGATCCGGAAAAGGAGATCGTGAATCTGGGCTTCAGAGTAACCGCCGGAAGCAAAGGCCGACCCGGCGGTGGCGGTCAGCCAGAGGGGCAGGACGGCCAGAGCTATTATTTTTTTAAGAGAGTTACGTTGCATAGGTCTCTCCCCAGAATTTTTCCAGCTATATCTTTGGCAATGTTTTGAACTTCATGGGTCAGGGCGGCCCGGGCCGCAGAAGCGGAGTTGGTCAGGCGGGCCCGGCTTTCACTGACCTGGCGCAGGGTCTGTTCCTGAGCCTCGGCTAGAATATTTTTTTCCTGAGCGGCGGCTTTGGCGGTCAGGTCATTTTTAAGATTCAAGGCCTGGCGCAATGACTCGGCGTTTAATCTGGTCTTTTCGGCCTCGCCGCTGTCCAGCTCCGATTTGGCTTTGGCGGCCTTGTCTTTAAGGCGGTCAAAGAGCTCGCGCCTCTCCGCCAATATCTTTAGTATTGGTCGATATAGGCAATAATTAAGAGCCGCAATCAGCAGAACAAAGCTGATCAGATGCGCCAGCAGAGAAAAAAGATCCAGACTAATACTGACCATATTAATGCCACCTGTTCCGATAATGGACTGAGAACTTAGCTATTCTACCCTGAGCGCCAAAAATGGTCAAGCCCATATTTAGATTTCCTGAGAGCGGGGCTTGTGATATTATGCTAAGAGAAATTGATCACGGCCGGAGCTAACATGGATTTGGGACAGCTCGAATTGCCGCCTAAGCTGGCGATTATCGGGGCCGGGGCCTGGGGGACCGGTTTGGCCGTCCACGCCGCCCGCCAGGGTCTGGCGGTGACCATCTGGGCCTATGAGCGGGAAGTTGTTGAAGACATCAATCAGCGCCGCCGCAATTCCGCTTTTCTGCCCGGCCTGGATCTGCCTGGCCCCATCACCGCCGTAACCAACCTGGGGGAAGCTTTAGCCGGGCAGAAACTGGTGCTGGTAGTGGTGCCCAGCCACGTCATGCGTCAGGTGGCCGCTCAAATGGCCCCGATGGCCGAGCCGGGGGCGGCGTTTATCAGCGCTTCCAAGGGCATTGAGGATGAAACTTCGGCCACCATGGTTCAGATTCTGGAGGAGGAATTAAGCTCGAATCTCGGCCTGGAACTTGGCGCCCTGTCCGGCCCCAGCTTTGCCCTGGAGGTGGCCCGGGGCCTCCCGACGGCCGTAACCCTGGCCATGCGGTCTCTGCCCCAGGCCAAAATTATTCAAACCCTCCTCTCCTCGCCGACCTTCCGCATCTATACTTCCCTGGATCTGATGGGCGTGGAACTGGGCGGGGCCTTAAAAAACGTCTACGCCATTGCCACCGGCATTTGCGATGGTTTCGCCCTGGGGCTGAACGCCCGGGCGGCCATGCTGCCCCGGGCCATCAGTGAAATGAGCCGTATGGCCGTGGCCCGGGGGGGCAACCCCCTAACCTTGATGGGCCTTTCGGGCATGGGCGACCTGATCCTGACGGCCACCGGCGAACTGTCCCGCAACCGCAAAGTCGGGCTCCGACTGGGGGCCGGGGAAAGATTAGCCGATATTCTGAGCGGAACCAGGGAAGTGGCCGAAGGCATCCGCAACGCCAGGGCCATACACAATATGGCCCTCCGGCACCGGGTGGATATGCCCATGGCTAGAGAGGTCTATCTGGTGCTTTACGAGGGCAAAGAGCCCCGCCAGGGCATGGTGGATCTCCTGACCCGGCCCCTCAAAGACGAGCTTGACCCCCTCCATCAGGGTTTCGGTTTGAGTGTTTGAGGCGCGCCGTTAAAATTATGCTTGACCATTGCCCGAAAAATAGGCAATATAGCCTCAACCAATACGCCTTTGTTAGGCCGATAACCAATTTCCATAATGTTATTTAAGGAAGGATTGACTATGACTAAAGCAGAACTCGTCGCCAAGCTGGCTGAAAATACCGGCATCACCAAAAATCAGGCTGACAAAGTCCTGAATTCTTTGGTGGAAGTTATGACCGATGAACTCAAAAGCAGCGGCGGCATGGCTCTGGCCGGGTTGGGCAGTTTCAGCGTTGTCCGGCGGGAGGCCCGCAAAGGCCACAATCCCAAAACTAAGGCGGTCATTGATATTCCGGCTTCCAACTCGGTTAAGTTCAAAAGCGCCAAGGCCCTCAAGGACTCCGTAAATTAATTTACCCCGGTGGTTTGATTTTGACTGGCAATGAGGCCGGGCCTGGTGTTCCGGCCTTGTTCCATTGCTTTGATCATTATTGACAATAAGGAGAGCAAGTGGCTCGAGTAACAGTGGAAGATTGTCTGGAACAGGTGGAAAACCGCTTTGTGCTGGTTCATCTGTCGGCCGAGCGCGCCCGGCAGCTCAAAAAAGGGGCCCTGCCTCTAAACGACCGGAAAAATAAGGAAGTAGTGCTGTCTCTGCGCGAAATCGCCGCCGGCCAGATCACTCAGGAAAATCTTAAAAACCATGAACCGGTGTTTATGGAGCAGGATGAGCCAATTGAAATCATTGATGATGACAACTCCACCGATGATTAATTAATTATGGCCTATAAAGCGATAGTGGTGGTGTTATCCACCAAGGGAGCCAAAGGAGAGCGGGTCGACCTGGTGGGGCCGGCGGTGAGCGAGCGTTTGCTCCAGGCCGGTTACGTTACCGCTCCGACTATAATCGTGACCGATGATCGGGCTCTGATCGTCGAGACTTTGGTGAATCTGGTTGATAGCCAGGGGCTGGATCTGGTGCTGACCAGCGGGGGCACCGGTCTCTCGCCCTCTGATGTGACCCCGGAGGCCACGCTGGAGGTTGTTGACCGGGTGATTCCCGGTCTGGCCGAGGCCATGAGGGCGGCTGGCCGGGCCATTACCCCTCACGCCGACCTCTCCAGGGCCGTGGCCGGCCAGCGCCGCCAGAGCCTGATTATCAATTTGCCCGGCTCGCCCAAAGGCGCTCTGGAAAATCTGGACATACTTTTGCCCTCTCTGATTCACGCCCTGGACAAAATCAAGGGCGACCCCCGCGACTGCGCCCGGTAATTACAATCTTTTTTAATCCAGACCAGACAGGCTGACATCGCTCAGGCTGAGCCAGCCGCTGAGCATGACCAGCCGCCGCAAAGATGGCTGGAACATGAAGGGCGACTTCAGCAGGCGCATGAGGATTCTCCAGCGGAGCGGGCGGATGGCCCGGCGATAGAGTTTCTGGGGTTTGGCCGGATCCCGGTTCAATATCCGGCTTAAGAGGCTGGCGCTGGCTAAAGCGTAACTGATGCCTTCCAGAGAGCTGGGGCTGACCAGACCGGCCGCTTCCCCCACCAGGAAAATGCCGCCTTCCACCCCCAGGGCAATTTGCCGCCAAGAGGCGGGGCGGCTAACCAAAGCGGCCTCGGTGGCCCCTAAAGGGGCTCCGTAAAAGCGATAACCAAAGGGCCGCAAAGCCTCCTTAACCGCCTCAAAGCGCTCCCGTGGTTTCTCCGCCGATTGCTTTTCCAGGGGCAAAGCCGCTCCCAGGATGAGCTGGCCTTCCTTGTTATTAATCCAGCCATAACAGTCCGTTATTCGCGGGTCAAAGAAACAGCCGTAAGGCTCCCGCAGATGACCGGGAAAAGTCTCCTGCAGACAGAGGTAACGCCGAATGGGGGTGGGGCAGAAAGCGCGGCGAACCAGCGAGCTGGAGCCGTCCGCCCCAATAACCTGGCGGGCGGTAATAGTCCAGAGGCGGCCGCCTTTGACAAAGGTCAGGTCATAGCCGCCGGCATTGCGGTTGGGGACTATGGTTCGGCACTCGGCCTGGTCGAAAATTTTGACCCCGGGCTTGATGAGGGAGGCCAGCCACAAGTCAAAACGGTGGCGATCTATGTTCAGATAATAACGCTGATAATAGCGGATCTGCCCGGAAACCAGATCCATGGTTTTAACCGCGAAAATTTGGGGATCCACCAGGAGGGATGAGGGCAGATTCAAACCGGATTCCACCAGGGCCTTCTGGGCATTGGGGGCCAGGAGCCCGCCGCAGGGCTTTTGAAACCCGCCGCTGGCCCCGTCCAATCGTTTTCGATCAATGGCGGCCACTTTTAGACTGCTGTCCAGGAGGCGGGCCAAAGTGGAGCCGGCCGGGCCCAGACCAACGATGGCCACATCATACATAAGATTATCTGCCTTCATAAATCCTCGCTCAGGTCTGATTTTACAATAACAGAGCGGAAATGCAAGCCCGGAGGTTTTAAAATATATTTTAGTTTACATAATATTACTTATCGGACAAATATCTGATCCTAACTTGTCTTACGGCCGGGTCTGTGTTAGAATTTTTACATTAATTATCAGGGTTGGTTCCATTAAGTATGATAAGCGAAAATACAGAAATCGGTCTGCTTTTTGACCACGCCCGCCCGGAGCGCATTGGCCTGCCGGAAGCTGTCTTTTGTCAGGGTAAACATATTTCGGTTCTGGAAAAACTGTTGCGCGAAAGCGCTGCCGGCCGGAGCCGTCCAATTTTGTTCACCCGGCTGGCGCCGGAGGTTTTCGCCCAATTGCCGGCCGAGCTCCAAGCCCAGGTCAATTACCACCCCCTGTCCCGCACCGCCTTTAGCCAATCTTTGTCCAGACGCTCAACGGCCAGGGTGGCCGTGGTCTCCGCCGGCTCAGCCGATGCCTTCGTCACTTGGGAGGCGGCCAGGACTCTGGAGTACCTCGGCATCAATTATGAAGTCTTTGAAGACAGCGGCGTGGCCGGGCTCTGGCGTCTGGCCACCCGCCTGGAGGAAATCAACGATCACCAGGTGGTTATTGTGGTGGCCGGTCTGGACGCCGCCCTGGCCTCGGTTTTAGGTGGCCTGACCCCCAAGCCGGTCTTTGCCGTGCCCACTTCTGTCGGCTACGGCCAGGCCCAGGGCGGCTTAACCGCCTTAAACAGTATGCTGGTGAGTTGTTCCCCGGGCCTGGGTGTTTTTAACATTGACAACGGCTACGGTGCGGCCTGCGCCGCCGCCCGGGTCATCAACCTCCTTCGGGCTGAAGCCGAATAGAAAGATGAGCCGGGTCGGGGTGAAAGACCTGCCCCAGAACGAAAATCTCCAAACTCTGGCTACGGGTGGCCTTTGGTTTCAGGCGATTGATCCGGCTGAAATAAGGCTGGAGAGATTTGATAAATTCTTCGCCCTCCTGGCTTTGAAAAATCTTGAACAGAAAATGGCCGGACGGATGGAGTAGTTGCCCGGCCCAGAGCCAGGCCATTCGGCATAATTCCAGACTTCGACTCTGGTCGACCTCTCGCCGCCCACTGGTTTTGGGAGCCATGTCCGAAAGCACCAGGTCAAACGGGGCCTCTCCAGCCACCAGATCTATATTATTGTCCAATAAATCAGCGGTCAGCGTTTTAACCTGGGGCGGAAAGGCACCTTTCACCGGGGTTAAATCCAGACCGACCACCCTCCCCCTCTCCCCCACCCGGGCGGCGGCGTAAAGGCTCCAACTCCCCGGGGCACAGCCCAGATCAAGCACCCGTTGGCCAGGCTTAAATAACTTGAATCTTTGGTCAATTTCTTCCAGCTTATAGACGGATCTAGCCGGGAAACCCTGCTTTCGGGCTTGTCGGCTATAATGATCATCCAGGCGTTGTCGATCTTTAACAGTCATATTTAAAAAGCCAGCCCACCCCGCCGCGAGGGCGGAGTGGGCTGGTGATAGCAGAGGCTAAGGGGCTTAAAACAGGCCCTTAACTTTGCCGGTGGTGGTATCGACATCAACGCGGCGATAAGCCGGGTCAGAGGCGGTGCCGGGCATGAGGGTGATGGTTCCGGCCAGGGGAACCACAAAACCTGCGCCGGCATAGACCAGGCAGTCGCGAACGGGAAGCTTCCAACCCTTGGGCACGCCCTTGATTGAGGGATTGTCCGAAAGAGACAGGTGGGTCTTGACCATGCAAAGGCCCAGTTTGGAAATAACAGGATCTTTCTCGAACTGTTCCAGTTTCTTATTGGCTTCGGGAGCAAAATCGACTCCGTCAGCTCCGTAAACTTCCTTGGCAATGACGACAATGCGTTCGCGCAGAGGCTGATTGAGGTCATAGAGGAACTTGAACTGGGGTTTTTCATCGCAGGCGGCTTTGACGGTTTCGGCCAATTCAATAGCGCCTTCGCCGCCCTTGAGCCAGTGATCAGAAACGGCCACGCGGGCGCCGGCCTTTTCACAAATCTTGCGGATGGCCGCGATCTCTTCTTTGGTGTCAGTGACAAAAGAGTTGATGCAGACCACGGGGCTGATGCCGGCCTTCTTGACGGTATTGACGTGATGCAGAAGGTTGGCGCAACCGGCTTCCACCTGGCCCACGTTCTCTTTCTTGTATTCTTCCGGCAGAGGCTTGCCGGGCACGGGAATGGGGGCACCGCCATGGCATTTCAAAGCCCGGACAGTGGCCACAATGACGGCCGCATTGGGAGTCAGGCCGGAGAAGCGGCATTTGAGGTTCCAGAACTTTTCAAAACCGATGTCGGCGGCGAAGCCGGATTCGGTTACATGATAGTCAGAAAGTTTCAGAGCCAGACGGTCAGAGATAATGGAGCTCTGGCCGATGGCGATGTTGGCGAAGGGGCCGGCGTGGACAAAACAGGGCTGCCCTTCCAGAGTCTGCATAAGGTTCGGGTTGATGGCATCGACCATCCAGGCGGTCATGGCCCCGGCCACATCCAAATCGCTGGTGGTGATCGGGGCGCCCTTTTTGTCGTAGGCCAGAACCATTCGGCCAATCCGTTCCCGCATATCCTTCAAGTCTTTGGCCACCGCCAGAATGGCCATGATTTCCGAAGAAACGGCGATGCCGAACTTGGACTGCATCAGATAGCCATCGGATTTTCCCCCGAGGCCGATGATGATGTTACGCAGACACTGGGCCGCAAAGTCGATGATCCAGCCGTATTCAACGCGGCTGGGGTCGACATCGAGGCGTTTGAGACCGCGTTTGGTCAGAGTGGCGTCATCATAGTTGCGCTCGTGCTGCATACGGGAGTTGAGGGCCACCATACCCAGGTTGTGGGAGTTCATGATGGCGTTGATGTCGCCGGTGAGTCCCAGGGAGAAGGGAGTCAGAGGCACGCACTGGCTCATGCCGCCGCCGGCCGCTGAACCTTTGATGTTCATGGTCGGGCCCCCGGAGGGCTGGCGAATGGCGGCCGTGACGTTCAGGCCAAGTTTGCCCAGACCCTGAACCAGACCCATGGTGGTGGTGGATTTGCCTTCGCCCAGAGGGGTGGGGGTAATGGCGGTAACATCAATATACTTGCCGTCTGGCTTGTCTTTAAGACGCTCAAGGGCCTTGGCGTAGTCAATCTTGGCTACATAATGCCCATAGGGGAGGATTTCATCATCTTCCAGACCGATGTCCATAGCCAGTTTTCTGATTTTAATCAGATGTTTTTCCGCAGCTTCCGCAATTTCGTAGTCCTTGGCGCCTTTCGCCGTGTAATCTTGCCAGTTCAAACCCATGATAGTGCCTCCGTATGCACAAAATACACAACCTAATTATTTAAGGTTGTGGTAAGGGACTGATAAAAACAATATCAAGATACTGAATTTACCGGTTACAACTTTCCTTTTAAAAATTGATGATTTACACAACTTGACTTTATATCATGGTCACCGCTCAATGTCAAGATTTTTTATGCTTTCAAAATTTCAAAATATCATTTTGAGTTAAGAAACAACATCTTTTGACAGGCCTTGGAGGCTTTGATATAATGGCTGAAGACTCAGATAACAACAACTGTCTATATTTTATTAACAGGGATAACAACCGAAGCTCATGGCCCTTGATTCGGAAATATTTTTACCCAATGCGCCGGCCACCCGTGAGACCGGCCGCCATTGGGGGCACCGGCTGGCTGAGGCCCTGGCTCAAAAGCACCTGAGTTTGCCCTGGCTCATCACCCTCAGCGGCGACCTGGGGGCCGGCAAAACCACCCTCGGCCAGGGGTTGGGCCTGGGCTTCGGGGTGACCGAGCCCGGGGAAATAGTCAGCCCCACCTTTACCCTGGCCAACGAATATCAGGGCCTTTACCCCCTTTTTCATCTGGATATTTACCGGCTGGAGACTATTAATCAGTTTTACGAGGCGGGGCTGGACGAATACCTGGAACGCCCCGGCCTGACTCTGGTGGAATGGCCGGAAAAAATGCCGGCGGATTTCTGGCCGGATCAGCGGCTGGAGCTGATTTTGACTTTTCAGGGGCAGGGGCGGCAGCTGCGAGCCCGATTTCACCCGTCCTGGCCTGATTGGCTCTGAGTCAGAAACGCCGGTTGCGCAGATAATCAAAAAGCAGCCAGAAACCAACCAGGGCGGCGGCCAGAAAACCGGCCAGCCCCAAAACGGGCCAGCCCAACCATTTGGGCGGCACATCGGCGTGAATGACCACCGAAGAGCCAATGACCAGGGAGGCCAGAACCACGGCGAACGACAGGCGGTAGCTGGAGCTTTCCAGAGTCTGCCGCAGATCTTCCAGCCCCTCCAGGCTGAAGTCGCTCTTCAGCCGCCCGCTGCGCAGCATATTATAGAGAGGTTTAAGGTCGCCGGGCACCATTTCCAGAAAATCTTTCCAATCCACCATGTTTTCGCCTAAACGCTTGAGCCAGTAACGCGGGCTGTAGCGCTTGCGATATTGGCTGACAATGAATGGACGGGCCACTTTGACCAGATTGAAATCCGGATCCAGCTGACATCCCAGCCCTTCCAGCTGGGTCAGGGCCTTGATCAGGAGGAGCAGGTCGGAAGGCAGGGACAGCTGGTATTGGTCGGCCAGGCTCATCATGTCGTTGAGGACCCGGCCCAGATTGATGTCTTTGAGGGGACGGCCCAGATTGGCTTCCAGAAACAGATCCACCTCCACTTCCAGCCGCTCCCGATCCGGAGGAATCTCGCCCTCGGCCTGCACCAGCTTTAAAAGAGCGCCGGTCACTGCCCGGGGCTTTTTGCGGACTACTCCGAGAGTCAGGTCTAAAAGTATTTCCCGTTTGGAGCGGGTCAGGCGGCCGACCAGCCCCAGATCCAGGAGGGCGATCCTGGGCCCGGGCTGCACCAGAAGATTGCCGGGATGGGGGTCGCCGTGGAAATAGCCGAAAAGCATGATCTGCTCAATAACCACTTCGGTTCCGAAACGGGCCAGAGATGGCAGATCGTAGCCGGCGGCGGTCAGAGCCCGGGTTTCGGAGAATTTAAGGCCCTCAATCCGCTCCATAACCAGCACCTGCTCGGTGCAAAGGGAACGGTAGATGCGGGGGACTTTGACCTTGGGGTTGGCCGCGTAAAAACGGCCGAAGCGCTCCAGGTTGACGGCTTCCAGAGTGTAATCCAGCTCGGCCCGGAGCCCCCGGGCAAACTCGGCCACCAGGGCCCGGGGACGGGTCGAGGCCAGGGCCGGTAAATTTTTTTCAGCCAGAGCGGCCAGTTCCGCCAGAATTTCCAGATCGGTGTTGACTTTTTTGGCCAGCCCCGGCCGCCTGATTTTGACCACTACCTCCTGGCCATCGGCCATGCGAGCCGCATGAACCTGGCCCACTGAGGCGGCGGCCAGGGGCTCCGAGTCGATGTTCAACAGTTCCCCGGAGGAGGTCAGGCCGGCCAGAAGGCTTTCCACCTCAGCCCAGGGCACGGGTTGAACCGCGCTCTGGAGCCGGACAAACTCTTTAATGTAGGCTGGAGAGATCAGATCATCCCTGGTGGAGAGATACTGGCCCCATTTAATGAACACCACCCCCAGCTCTTCCATCACCAGGCGGATGCGTTCGGGCCGGTCTAACTGGCGGCTCTGAATTTTAAGCCCGACCAGCCCCCGAACCTGATCCAGGAGATCGGTCAGCCCGAGCCGCACCAAAAGGTCATCAAAGCCAAATTTAACCAGCACGGTGGCCACTTCAGTGGCTCGCCCCATGTGCCGATAGAAGCGGCCGACTTTGGTCAGATGGGCAATCGGCCCGGGCTTATTAGTCATAAGATTCATTTTCATTGGCCAATTTGGCTAGGGCTTTCTGCCGGAGGCTTGAAGAGCAACCCAGCTTATGGTAGCATGAAAACTGCAAGTATGCCACAAGGAGATAGATTATGACTGATCCCAAATCGTCCCCGCCTGTTGAAGAGGAGCTGGAGGAATTGGCCCCCTTGGGCGAAAACAAAGCGGATGACGAAATAACAGCCCTGGAGCCGCCCCTGTCCCAGGCCGCCCTGGATATCCAGGCGGCCGCCAGGCAGAAAGAGGCGGCGCCCCGGGAGGCCGGGCGGGGCGGGGTGGAAAATTTGGCCAAAATAGCCCGTTTTCGCTGGCTGGTTCTGCTGACCCTGTCGCTGGCCTCGGTGGCCGCCTGGACGGTCGAGGCCTTTTGGAGCGAGCGCCCTTATCACTGGCCCGCTCTGGAGTTATTCGTCCTGACTCTGGTGTTGGCTCTGCTCACCGCTAAATTTTTGCGCCTGCCCACCCGCAGCGGTCTGGCGGCCTGGTGCTGGTCAGGCACTTTTCTGATATCCGCCATCTACGGGCCGCCGGAGACCTTTTTCAGCTGTCTGCCCGCCGCTCTGGTCTGGAGCGGCTTGCTGACGCTGATTATGCTCTGGATGGGCGTGGCCATCTGGCGCAAGCTGGGGCGCTACAAAGTCATTGATCTGCTTCTCTCTCTGTTTTTAATCTTTGGCGCTTTAAGCCCCATCCTGGCTCTGGTGGACAATATCAGGGCCGGAGAGGCTTT
>JAISJK010000130.1 GCA_031261565.1 Candidatus Adiutrix sp.
CAGACAGGTCAAAAGCCGCCACTCCTCCGCCAGGAGGGAAGAGAACCAGGCTGATTCAGGCTCGGCCAGGAGGCTGGCGCTCAGCTGGGCCAGCCGGGCGGCCAGGGCCGTCGTCGCCGGCGGGTCGGGTGTCTTCTCAGGGCCTCCGCCGCCGGCCCGGGGCCGGGTCAGGGCCACCTGCCTGTCCATCAGGATTTTAGCCCCCTCATGGCCCAACAGCACCGGCGGCCACAGGCCTGAGTAGAGCTCGGGCCGGCGGCCCGGGCTGATCAGGCCGGCCTCAACCAACTCCGGCAGAGAGCGGCGCAAGGGTAAAAGGCAGACCACGCCCCGGCCGGCGGTGGGCCGCAACTCCCGGAAAGGGCCGCTGACCAGGGGCCAGGGCCCGGCCGCTTTCAGGCGGGCCAGCACTTCCCGGTCGGAGCTGGTGTCGGCCGTAAACTCCGACACGCCGGCCTCTTTCATCAGAAAGGGCAGCCACTCCCGGTAGCCCGGAAGGTCGGCGTAGCCGCTCAAAAACGAAGTAATGGCCGTGAGCCGGGCCCAGGCCGCCGGGAGTTGGCCGCCCCCGGCCTCTTCCCCGGCCCCGGCCTGGCGGCTGAGGGACATGGCCAGAGCCCAGTTGAGGGCGTCGGCCAGCCCGACCTCAGTGCGGCTGTCCCAGCCCAGCCGCCCCAGCCAGACCTGGGCCCGAAAATAGGCCCGCCAGCCGGCGCCGGCCGGCGAGCCGGCCGGGGGAGCAAACCAGGCGTAATCAACCAGAGCCTCACCCCCGGCCGGAGTCAAACCCAGTTGAGAGGGCTCACGGCCCTCCCCCTGGTAAATCCGGCTCAGCTCCGCCCTGATTTTGCGGGCCATGGTCTCTGAAAACGCCGGGCGGTAGGGCTCAAAATTGGCCAGAGCCTCAGAGCCCGGATCATCAGCATCGGTGTCGACCAGTATCCTGGCCACGGCCAGTTGGGCCATCAGACGCTCCCAGTCGGCCGAAGCCGGGCGGCCGGCTTCGGCTCGCAGAGCGGCCGCGTTCTCATACAGGCCGGCCAGCAAGGCGCTCAAACTCTCCCGCAGGGGGCCGGCCTCGGCCATGGGCACCCGGGTTTCCAGATATTTGTTCCAGGCGTGGAGGATAATGTCCGGTCCGACAAAGCGGGCGTTTTGCGGAGCGCGCCGGGCCGGGGCCAGAGCCCCGCCCAGCCGGTCAAAATTGGCCAGCATCTCATCAGCCGGCGGCTGTTCCCCCGGCTGCTGGCTCATCAGGAAAAAGGGCTTGGCCAGCAGCAAAAAACGGTTTTCTTCCAGAAATTTTTCCTGAGCAGGGCTCAAGGGGCCAATCAATTCATATATTTCTTTAAGGTTAACCGCTTCTCGGAGGGGGAAATTTTTATCTTTAAAGGCCGGCTTGACCGCCTCAGCCGCCGCCGGCGGGGGGCTGGCCAGATTACTGGCCGGGGCCAGCCGCAGGGGCACAGTCTCCGGCTCGGCCAGGGCCGGGCCGGACCAGAGGGCCAGGGCCGCCGCCAGCCAGGCCCAGACCAGAACCGGAGTAATCAGCCTAACACCCAAATCAGAACTCGCTGAACATGGTCTGGGCTATTTTTTGGCTGAGGTCGTCAATAAGCCACTCAAAGGCTTCGTTCTGGCTCAATTCCACCTGCTCCTGCCGGTCGCTGACGTGGAAATTGCGGGTGCCGTCAAAGACGTGGCGGCGCACCAGGGGCTGGCCCCCGTCCGGGTTCGGCCGCTCCAGCACGGCCTCCACAGTCAGGTAAATAACCCGGCTGGCCGAGTTGGTGGGAATATCATTATTGCGGCTCGGGGTCCAGGCCCCGCCGGAAATGGACACGGTCTGAATGGTCATAATCAGGCTGGCCGGGGCCCCTTCCCTGACCTTAATATTGGAAGAGGCGTCCAGCCGGGTGATGATATCCGAGGTCAGCAGGGGGCCGAGGTTACCATAGGAGCTCTGGTTTTTGACCACCGGCACGCTGATGGTCATGGCCGTGAGCAACCCGTAGGGGCTAGGCGACAGGGTGTAGCCGCACCCCCCCAGCATCAGAGACAGACATAGCAGCAGGGCCGCCTTTTTTCTATTGGTCATACAACATCCTTAGCCGCCTCCTTAGCCGCCGGCGAATCCCTGGGCATCAGTTTATCCAGCACCCCATTGATAAAGGCTCCCGAGTCATGGCTGCCATAGCTCCGGCCCAGGTCAACGGCCTCGTTTAAACTGACCAGGGGCGGGATATCCTCCCGGTAGAGCATCTCAAAATAGGCCAGCCGGATTAAAGCCAGATCCACCGGCGACATCCGCCTCAGACTCCAGTGCTCCGAGGCCTGGCTGATGGCCTCGTCCAGCCCCTCCAGATGGGCGCAAACCCCCAGGAAAAACTCCTGGGCCAGGGGCCAGGCCCCCTGAAAATCAGCCGGGGCAACTTCCAACCCGTTTTCCTCATCCTTTTCCGGGCTGAAACATCGCTCAAAGTCCCGGATGGCGGCTTCCGGAGACCCGCCGGACAGCTGCCGCTGAAACAAAAGGCGCAGGGCCAGTTCCCGGGCCAGCCGGCGGGGGCCCGGGCGAAGTGATTTGGTCATTACCGGGCTGAATCCAGATTTTTGAACAGACTGACCATTTCCAAGGCGCTCATGGCCGCGTCAAAGCCCTTGTTGCCGGCTTTAGTTCCGGCCCGCTCCACCGCCTGCTCAATGGTGTCGCAGGTCAGGACGCCAAAGGCCACCGGGAGGCCGCTCTGGAGGCTGACCTGGGCCAGCCCCTTGGAGACCTCGGCGGCCACATAGTCGAAATGGGGGGTTGAGCCCCGGATGACCGCCCCCAGGGCGACAATGGCCTCATACCGGCCTGACTCAGCCAGCTTGCGGGCCGTCAGGGGCAGCTCAAAAGCTCCGGGCACCCGCACCACCGTTAAATCGCCCTCGTCAGCGCCGTGGCGGGTCAGGGCGTCGAGCGCCCCTTCCAGCAAGCGCTCGGTGATAAAGCTGTTAAAGCGGCTCAACACCAGGGCCGCCTTCAAGCCCCGGGCCTCCAGTTGTCCCTCGTAAATTTTGCTCATCTAGTCTTGTCCTTAAGCTCGTCCAGGCTCAGATTATGGCCCATCTTGACGCATTTGGTTTTCAGGTAGCGCGCGTTTTCCGGGCGGGAGGGGATGACAATGGGCACCCGCTCCACCACGTTCAGGCCATAGCCTTCCAGGCCCACGATCTTGGTGGGGTTGTTGGTCATGAGCCGCATCTCAGTGACCCCCAGGTCGCGCAGCACCTGGGCGCCCAGGCCATAATCCCGCAAATCCTCGGCAAAGCCCAGAGCCAGGTTGGCCTCCACCGTGTCATAGCCCTGATCCTGCAGGGCGTAGGCTTTGATTTTATTGACCAGGCCAATGCCGCGCCCCTCCTGGGGCACATAGAGGAGCACCCCCCGGCCGGCCTCGGCGATCATGCGCATGGCCTCCCGCAGCTGCTCGCCGCAGTCGCAGCGATAGGAGCCCAGGGTATCCCCGGTGAGACACTGGGAATGAACCCGCACCAGGCAGGGCTCGCCGGTTTTGAGGTCGCCTGAGGTCAGGGCCACGTATTCCAGCCCATCCATAATGCTGGCGTAAACGGTCATCTGAAATTCGCCGAACTCATTGGGCAGGGTCGTCCGGGCCACCGGCTGCATCAGCTTTTCGTGCCGGAGGCGATAGGCGATGAGGTCGGCCACGGTGATAATCTTCAACTGGTGCCGGGCCGCGAAAATCTCCAGATCGGGCAGCCGAGACATGGTGCCGTCTTCGTTCATGATCTCGCAGATGACCCCATAGGGCTTGAGACCGGCCAGGCGGGCCAGATCCACCGAGCCCTCGGTCTGGCCGGTGCGCACCAGAACGCCGCCGGCCCTGGCCCGCAGGGGAAAAATATGACCCGGCACCACAATGTCCCGGGGGCCGGAGCCCTCGCGGATGGCGGCCAGAACAGTGGTGGAGCGGTCGGCGGCCGAAATGCCGGTGGTCACCCCTTCCCGGGCCTCGATGGAAACGGTGAAAGCCGTCTCAAAGGGCGACTCATTGACCGAGGACATCTGGGGCAGGCGCAGGGCATCGACTTTTTCCGGGGTCAGGGCCAGACAGACCAGGCCCCGGGCGTTGGTTATCATGAAATTGATGGCCTCAGGGGTCACCTTTTCGGCGGCCAGCACCAGATCGCCCTCATTTTCCCTATTCTCATCATCCACCAGGATAACCATCCGGCCCAGCCGGATGTCATCCAGAGCCGCCTCAATCGTGGCCACAGGCATCAGCTCGCTCCTTATATCAACACTAAATATTATATATTAACATGAAATCGCCGCCTAAGACAAGAGCCGGACGAGGGCATTTTTATTCCCCTCCTCAGGAGGGGTGGCCCGCAGGGCCGGCCGCCTTGAACAGGTTGATCAGATAGTTGTTATCGTGGATCTGAACCGAGCCTCGGGGGCTCTGCTGCAAAGTAACATCGGGCTTGACACCAAGATGTTTTTTGACTATACTCATAACAGAATCTCGGTCAGTCCTGGTTAGTCCACCTTCTGTTTCGGCGGAAGAGACGCCGGTGGGGCCGAGATTTTCTGTTTCGGTTAGTTCATGCTCATAATATTTTCTGCCTTGCGTATCTTCTTTTACTATAAACCCAACAACCATCGGCTTATTATTGATGTTTAGTTTAGCCGCGAAAAAATGCCTTTTTAGCCCATTATCATCTGTCTGTGTTTCTAAATATGTTCCGTTTTTAATAAGATCGGGCAACGCGGCTAAGGCTTGGATTTTACCTCGGCCAGAGCCGTGCGATACAACAGACTTCACGCTGGAACGTGAGACGTGAATGTTGTCCCAACCTGTATCAAGATTGCTGAATTCTTTTAGCCAGCCGCGTTCTGATAGCCAATCAGCCATGGCTTGGCGTAATATTGCTCTATCCGGGATAGGCTCGTCAAAACCATAAATCTCATCCCCTGCCACTTCGGCAACAGCAGAACCGTCAAACTTAACCCGCCTTTCATTCTGCTGGGAGCTATCAGTGGCCGACAGGGAAACACTAGCCACATCGCTATTCCCAAAGTTGAGTCTCCCGACTTTCTTTCCCCCATAAGGAACAGTTAAATAATAACATGCGTTATTTTTTAGGATCAATTTTATAATTCCACTCGCCGTGCTCACCTAATTTTGTGAGTATTATAGATTGAATTTGTTCATCGGAAACTGTT
>JAISJK010000081.1 GCA_031261565.1 Candidatus Adiutrix sp.
AAGTCATTTCGACCGGGTTTTAAGGGTAATCCCTTACAATACGGTCGCTATTATACCATAATTAACACAGTTTATCAATATAAAATCAATGGATTAATTAATTTTTAAGGATCGACTAATTAACCCCATGATAGCTTATCTCAGTCAATGACCTTCGGCAGAGTCGGAGGCTTGTAAAGGCATTAACCGCTGAGCGGAACAATGCCCAGCTATCTCTTTACGGACGCATTTACCGGAAGAGCCTCAATTAAGTCGCTCCTTAAAAAAATAGAGGCCGGCGCGCGCAACAGCAGCGCCGGTCGTTGTCTCTCAGGCGTTGACTTTCAGCGAGGCCACCAGCCGGGTCAGCAGCTCAGGCCGCTCGTGGATGTCGCTGCTCTCCAGAAAAGCGATGCGCTGGGCAAAGCGATCCATCAGGATGGCCAGGTATTCCATGCGGTTGGGCACCGCGCCGGGGTTGAAGGCCTCGTAATAGCCGGGCAGAATTTTATCCACTGTGGCTCTGGTGGGCAGCCAGGCCCCGTCCACCAGGTCCCAGGGCTCCCACTCCAGCACTCCGGTCAGGATGGCTGTTTGCAGCGTCAGCGAGGTGACCAGGCTGACCGGCTTGGATTTCTGGTCATCGCCGTCCCACCAGCCGCCGCCCCCGCCGCTCCAGACATAGCACTCGCAGCCGTTTTCAAAAACCTTGGAGTAGCCGAAACAGTCTTCATAAAGAGGATAGACCCGGAAGGGGTTGGCGAAGGGCTCAAAGACCAGCTTTTTCATCTCGTCCGGCGAAATATTCTCGGCGGCCGTGCGCTTGGTCATCAGGGTGGCCCCCAGAGCCACCGCCAGGTTCGTGCCGGTGATCTTGACGATGGGCGGCAGGGTGTTGTCTTTCATCAGCCAGCCGATGGAGTCGGGAAAGCCGATGCGGTCGGTGGTCTCGCCCAGAAGCTCCCGGGCAAAGATGGCCCGTCCGTTGGAATTGCGGGCATCCATGCCATAGGGCAAGACCCGGCCGTCCACTTCGGCCACCATGTTGTTCATGACCCCCACGCAGTGCTCCCAGTCGGGGTGGCCCAGCTCCCGGCTGTCGGTTTTGTCAAACAGGGTCGGCTCCCAGACATAGCAGAGCTTGTTGTCCACATCAATCTGAAAGGCGTCGTCATGGGCGATGCGCCGGCGGGCGCCCCGGGGCAGGGTGCCGGCGTTGTCCAGGCTGTTGGTATGGCTGGATTTGCCGCTGCCGGAGAGGCCATAAAAGGCTATGACCTGGCGGCCCCGACCGGCGAAGTCGGCGCAGCCGGAGAAATCCACCTCTTTGATGCCGCCGTGGGCCGAGACATGGCCCATGCGCTGGGCCCCGGTCCAGGCCAGGGTCAGAGTCCCTTTTTTCCGCTCGCCGAAATAGCGCAGGCCAAAATTAAAAATGGTGTTGTGAACCTCGTCCACCACCACCAGGGACTTGCCCCAGGGACAGTTGTCCGGGGCCTCCCAGTCGGGGTAGGAGACAAAGAGAATATCCTGCACCGGGTGCTCGGCCGAGGCCTGATAGTTGGGCTCCGCCGACAGGGGGGTGAAGTTGGCGAACCAGAAAAACAGGTTGGCCGCGTCCTCTTCGGTGGTGATGAGGCTGGCCTTGAACTGCAGGGCCGGATCCAGGCCGATGACTCCCCGGCCGATGATCAGGTCGTGGTTGCGGGTCAGGGAATAGACGCCCTCGCGCAGGATGGCCTCGCAGGCGTCCTTTTGATTTTTGGGCAAACGGTTGTAAAAGACCCGGGCGGCGGCTGAACGGCCCACCGTGGCTCCATGGTTGTCGACAATGACCCTGGCCGACTCGTCCAGGCCCAGGAAAGCGGCCCGGCCCTGATCCATGGGCAGGTCGGTCACCGTGATCCAGGGCAGTTGACAGGCCAGGTCATAGGCCTCGGCCGGGCTGACTTCCCGGGGGCACAGACCGCTGTTTTTGATGTTGAAGACTGACTCGGCAATAGCCCTGACCGGCGACATCTGACTCAAACTGGGGTAGTATTTCCAGGACGGCTGACTAGACATTATAAACCTCTGACTTAATTAAATGGGCTTATCGGGAGCGGCCTGACCCGCTCACCGCAAAGTTAGGCCGGTGGTTCTGATGTCAGGCCGGCGCAGGTACATGGGGATTGGCGGGTAGGACTCCAGGGAAGCCTGGCCCTGAAAAAGACAGCCGGCCAGGTGGGCCAGGCTGAGAGGGTCGGGCGGGGCCGGAGCATCGGCCAAAACCAGACCGGCGGGCAGCCCTAGAGGGTAGGCCGCCCGCACCAGCTCCAGGCCCGGCCCGGTCACCAGCACCGGCCGCCCACCGGCCGCTGGGCTGATCAAGCCCTCAAATTCTTCCGGGAAAACCGGCCGGGGCTCCAGGAGGCAGACCAGGGGGTAACCCTGGCCGGGGGCCGCTTCATAGAGAGCGGTAAAAATCTGGCGGTGACGGGCGTCAATGACCGGGGCCACCAGACCGGCCGGAGATTCCCCCCAAATAGCCGGCGCGGCCACCACTTCCAGGCTGGAGAGCCCCGCCACCGGGAGCCCGGCCCCCAGGGCCAGCCCCTTGGCCAGGGCCAGGCCAGTGCGCAGGCCGGTGAAGCTGCCCGGGCCCCGGCCCACGGCCAGCAGATTCAGGTCAGAGGGCTTCAGGCCGGCCGCTTCCAGCATCAGGCTGACCTGATGGGGCAGGAGCCCGGAGTGGGTGCCCCCGGAGCTGCAGAAATGGCCCAGAGGGGTCAGAGCCCGGCCCTCCAGGCGGGCCAGGGCCAGCCCGCACCAGGGGCTGGAGGTATCCCAGGCCATAACTGTCAGGCTGGTCACGGCCGGGGGGCGGGAGCCGGCTGTTCCACGGCCGGGGGGGTGGAGAAGCGGGTCACCAGGCGGCCGATGTCGTTATAAAAAACCAGCACCATCAGGAAGCCCAGAAAGACCAGACCCACCCACTGGGCCTTTTCCCGAAAAGCCAGCCCCAGCGGCTTGCGGCGGAGGGCCTCAATGATAAAAAAGATCAGGGAGCCGCCGTCGAGGACGGGAATGGGCAAGAGATTTAAAATACCCAGGTTGACGCTGATGAAGGCGGCCAGATTGAGGAGCGGGGCCAGCCCGGCCCGGGCCCGGTCGCCGGTGACCTCGGCGATGAGAATCGGCCCGCCCAGAGTCTTGGCCGATACCTGGCCGGTGATGAGCTTTTGCACCGAGATCAGGGTGACCCTGATCATATTGGCCGCCTCCAGCACGCCCATTTTGAGGGCCGGGAAAAAGCCGATAGCCTCGGTCAGGATGATGGGCCGCCACTCCATGCCCACCATGGGCGTATAGGTGATATCACCCTGGCCGTTGAGCCCGGTGACCATTTCCGGGGTCATGGTCAGGCTCAGGGTCTGGCCCTCCCGGCTGACTTCAAAGGTCAGGGGGCGGGCTGGGGAAGGAGCCAGGGCTCCCCGCTGTTCGGGCGGCCCCTGGATGACATTCAGCACATCCTGCCAATCCGGGGTGGCCTGGCCGTCAATGGAGAGGATCAGGTCGCCGGCCCGGAGCCCGGCCAGAGCGGCCGGCTGGTCGGGCGAGACCCGCTCAATGACCGGCTTCATCCGGGGGCTGATCCCCAGGTCATAGATGACTTTGGGGTCGCCGAAAAGGTCGCGGGTCTCCTGGCGGCGAGGGGTCAGCAGATATGTTTCCGGCCGGCCCAGCCGGCTGACGGTCAGGGTCAGATCCGCTCCCCCGCCTTCCTCCAGGGCCGTGTCGAGGGCGTCGAAATACTCGGCCGGGCGTCCGTTGACGGCCACTATCAGGTCGTCCATCCTGATGCCGGCCAGAGAGGCCGGGCTCTCCGGTGCCACCGGGCCGATGACCGGGGCCAGGTGCTGGATGCCCCCGAACCAGATGAGAGCCCAGAAGAGAAAAGCGGCAAAAATGAGGTTAAAGAGCGGGCCGGCGGCCACAATGACAATCTTGGCCCAGGGGGGCTGGTGGGCAAAGGAGCGTCGGCGCATCTCCGGGGGCACTTCCTCCTCCGAGGAGGGGTCTTCGCCATACATTTTGACATAGCCGCCCAGGGGCAGCCAGGCCAGCTGGTAGTCGGTCTCGCCAATGGTTTTGGACCAGGCCCGGGGGGGGAAGCCCAAAGAGAAACGCTCCACTTTGACTCCCATGAGCTTGGCCGCCCCAAAGTGGCCCAGCTCATGGACAAAGATTAAGACCAAAAGGAGGACGACAAAAGAAATAAGGGTCAACATAAATCAGCTATCCTGTGTGAGGTCAGGGCCGGTGAATCTGCCGATCCAGAGGCACATACCAGTCGTTAAAATTGTGGCCCAGCCCGCCGGGGCCTACTTCCGGGCCGATGACCCGGCTGGAGATGACCGGCAGGGCGTCGGGCACATAGAGAAAGACATAAGGGGCCTCTTCATGGAATATTTCCTGAATGCGGTCATAGGCTTTTTTGCGGGTCTCCCGGTCGAGAGTGAAGCGGGCCTGGTCAATGAGCCGGTCAACTTCTTCGTTTTGATAACTGATGAAATTGAGCTCCCCCGGCCGGGTCTTGGAGGAGTGCCAGACATCATAGAGGTCGGGATCGCTGGGGATAGTCCAGCCCATGACCACGGCTTCAAAGTTGCGCTTGTCCAGATATTCTTTGAGAAAGGCGGCCCACTCGACAATGCGCAGGTTGACTTTAATGCCAATGGCCGCCAGTCGGGCCTGGATGATCAGCCCGGTCTGCTCCCGCACTTTGTTGCCCTGGTTGGTCAGGATGGTGAATTGAAAGGGCTGGCCGTCTTTGTCCAGAAGGCCGTCGCCATTGGTGTCCCGCCAGCCGGCCTCGGCCAGGAGGGCTTTGGCCCTGGCCGGGTCGTAGGGGTAGGGCTTGATATTCTGATTGCAGGCCCACATGTCCGGCTTAAAGGGGCCGTTGGCCGGGTGGCCGAAACCCAGGAGCACGCCCTCAATCAACTCCGCCTGATCCAGGGCGTAGCTGATGGCCTGGCGCACCCGGACATCCTGAAAGTGCGGGTCTTTCAGGTTAAAGCCCAGATAGGTGTAGGCGAAGGACTGGTAGCGGAAGACGTTGAAGTTGGCCGTGAAGGATCGGTCGCCCTTTTTTTCCTCATACTGGTCGGGGGTCAGGCCCATGGTGTCGATGCCGCCGCTCATCAGCTCCATCATCTGGGCGCTCAGGTCGGGGATGATGCGGTAGAGCAGGCGGTCAAGGTGGGGACGGCCGTCAAAGTAATCGTCATTGGCCACCAGGGTAAACCGCTGGCCGGAAACCCAGCTTTCAAATTTATAGGGGCCGGTGCCAATGGGGTGGCGGGCCTGGGGGTGGCCGTCCAAGGGCCGGCCCTTCAACAGGTGGGCCGGCATCAGGTCAAGGCTCCAACTGCTCAGGGCCCGGGCCAGGGGGCGGTCGTATTTGACGATCAAGGTGTAGTCGTCCGGGGCCTCGGCCGACTTGACCTGGCGGTAGGCTTCGGCGTAGGCGGTGGGCGTGTTGGGGTCAATCATCAGCTCATAGGTGAAGAGCGCGTCGCGCGAGGTGAAGGGCTGCCCGTCGTGCCAGCGGACGTCCCGGCGCAGATGGAAAGTCAGAGTCAGGCCATCGTCGGCGATCTCCAGCGACTCGGCCAGGTCAGGCACGATGTTGAGGTCTTTGTCAAGCTTCAGGAGGCCGTTATAGACTTTGCTGATAATGTCGGCCGAGGACGAGTCGCTGGCCAGGGCCGGGAGGAGGTTGGAGGGCTCGCCAATGGTGGCCTCCACCAGGGTGTCGCCATTGACCGGGCCGGCCGGCCCGGCTGCCGGGGCAGCCGGGCCGGGTCGGGCCGCCGGGGTCTCGGGCTGGTCCGAACAGGCGGCCAGCCAGAGCAGGCTGAAAAGACTGAGGATAAATAATGGGCCGAGCCGCTTCATGGAGGTTCACCTTTTGGTCAAGATGTGTAATAATATACTCTTTGCGGGGTTTTTTCCACCTCTGCCGGGATTTTTTTGAAAATGGAACTAAAATCAACAGGTTTTTTAAGCCAGCCCCGCCGGGAGATTTTTACCCCGGCCAGTCTGGCCGCCCGGATGCAGGCCCGGTTTGACCGCGATTTCGGCTCCATCTGGGTGGAGGGCGAAATCGCGGAGTTGAGCCTGCCCCAGTCCGGCCACGCCTATTTCAGTTTAAAAGAAGAGGGCGGAGGCCCGGAGGCCCGGCTCAAAGCGGTCATGTGGAAGGGGCGGCGGCCCTACGCCGGGGCGGCCCTGACGGCCGGCCTGTCGGTTTTGGCCAGGGGCCGTCTGGCCATTTACGCCCCCCGGGGGGAGTTTCAACTGGTGGTGGACTACCTGGAGCCCCGGGGCGAGGGGGCGTTGCGCCTGGCCTTTGAGAAGCTGAAGGCCAGGCTGGCCGCCGAAGGCCTCTTTGAGCCGGGCCGCAAACGGCCGCTGCCTTTTTGGCCGGCCCGGGTGGCGGTCATCAGCTCCTCCAGCGGGGCGGCGGTGCGCGATTTCATTCAGACGACCCGGGGCCGCCGGCCGGGCGCCTCAATCTGTCTCTACCCGGTCCGGGTTCAGGGGGCCGGGGCGGCCGGGGAAATAGCCGCCGCCCTGGAGGATTTAAACGCCTGGGGCGGCTTTGACCTCATTGTCCTGACCCGGGGAGGCGGCAGCCTGTCTGACCTCTGGGCTTTCAATGAGGAAGCGGTGGTGCGGGCCGTGGCCGCTTCCCGCACCGTGACCCTGGCCGCCATCGGCCACTCCACTGATTTGAGCCTGGCCGAGCTGGCCGCTGACGGGCGGGCCATCACCCCCACGGCTGCGGCCGAGATGGTCTTCCGCGATCAGGCCGCTCTCAGCTTCCATATCGGCGAGCTGAGCCGCCAATTGCCCCTCGCCCTGGCTGATCTCCTGGCCCGGCATCGGGCCCAGGGCCTGACTCTGGAGCGCCGCCTGAGCCAGGGCCTGACCGCTCAAGTCAGCTGGCGGGCTGACCGCCTGGAGCGGCTGGCCTGGCGGCTGGATCGCTTTGAGGATCGCCTAGGCCTGGCCGACCAGAGGCTGGATGACCTCAGCCGCCGCCTGGGGGCTGGGGTGGCCTCTTTAGTGGAAAGCCGGGCCCGGCGCCTGGACACCCTATCGGCCAGGCTGGCCTCCCTGTCTCCGGAAAGCATTTTACGGCGGGGTTACGCTCTGGTCACCCGGGCCGATGGCCGCCCAGCCGCCCGGGCCGGGGAGCTGGCTCTGGGCGAAGAAGTGGACATCCGCCTGGCGGAAGGGCGGTTCAAGGCCGCAGTCAGGGCCATATCGGCCGAATTCTGAAGAATGCCAAGAGTGTAAAGTATGGCCCAAAAAGAACTGTCTTTTGAAAATGGTCTGGCCCGTCTGGAAGAGCTGGTGGCCTTGCTGGAGGATCGGGCTCTGGGCCTGGATAAAGCCCTGGCCGCCTTTGAGGAGGGGTTAAAACTCTCGGCCGGCCTGCGCCAGAAGCTGGACGAGGCTGCCGGGAAAGTGGAAATACTGACTCGGGATCTGGCCGGCCGCCCGGTGGCCCGGCCCTTTGACCCCGGCCAGGATGATGATGATGAAGGTGACGGCGATGACCCGGGCCGGGGCTGATTTCGAAGCCTGGCGTCGGCCCAACGCCGCCCGGCTGGAAAAGGGCCTGGCTCAGGCCCTGGCCCGGCAGACTCCCGGCCAGCCCGCCGCCGTGACCCGGTTGCTGGAAGCCATGAGCTACGCCCTCCTGGGCGGCGGCAAGCTGGTGCGGCCCCTACTGGCCCTGGCTGCGGCCGAGGCTGTGGGCGGCCGGGCCCGGGAGGCCAGAGCGGCCGCCCTGGCCGTGGAAATGATTCACGCCTATTCCCTGGTGCATGATGACCTGCCGGCCATGGACAATGACGATCTGCGGCGCGGCCGCCCCACCTGCCACAAGGTTTTCGGCGAGGCCCTGGCCATCCTGGCCGGCGACGCCCTGTTGACCCTGGCTTTCCAGACCCTGGCTGAGGCCGGCCGCCTGAGCGCCGAGGCTGGCCGGCGGGCCGGGCTGGCCACCCTCCACCTGGCCCGGGCGGCCGGGGCCGTGGGCCTGATCGGCGGCCAGGCCCTGGATCTGGCCTTTGAGGGCCAGACCGGCTCTGGCTCCAACCTTGTCCAGGTCACTGGGGAGATGGCCAGCGATATGGAGCGCCGCAAAACCGGAGAGCTCATGGCCGCCGCTCTGGTGACCGGGGCTTGTCTGGCCGGCGGAACCCTGGCTGCCTTAAATCGCCTGCGCCGGATTGGCCTGGATTTGGGCCTGGCCTTTCAAATCAAAGACGATCTCTTAAACCGCGAGGGCGACCCGGCCCTCTTGGGCAAGGCCACCGGCAGTGACGAAGCCCGGGGCAAAGCTTCCTTCCCGGCGGTCTGCGGCTCGCCCGCCGCCCAGCGGGAAATGGATCGCCTGGCCCGGAGCGCTCTGGCCGGGGCGGCCTGGTTCAAACTTAAAGGCCGGCCCCTGATCTGGATTATCGACAGCCTGCTGGACCGCCAGTCATGACCCCCCTTTTGGACGCTATCCACAGCCCGGCCGACCTCAAAAAACTGAGCCGGGCCGATCTGCCGCTTTTAGCCGCCGAGATTCGGGCCGAAATCATCCGGGTGGTCAGCCAGACCGGCGGCCACCTGGCCTCCTCCCTGGGGGCGGTGGAGCTGATCATCGCTCTCCACTACGTTTTAAACGCGCCCGAGGATAAGATTGTCTTTGATGTCGGGCACCAGGCCTACGCCCACAAACTGCTTACCGGCCGCCGGAACCGCTTTGCCGCCCTGCGCCAGGAGGGCGGCCTGTCCGGCTTTCCCCGGCGGGCTGAGAGCCTGTATGACGCCGCCGATGTCGGCCATGCCTCCACCTCGGTTTCCACCGCTCTGGGGCTGGCCTGCGCCCGGGATCTGGCCGGCTTAAACCACAGCGTGCTGGCCGTCCTGGGCGATGGCGCCCTGACCGGGGGCATGGCCCTGGAGGCCATGAACCACGCCGGAGCCCTGAAAAAGAGAATCATCGTCGTTTTAAACGACAATAATATGTCCATCAGCCCCAATGTGGGCGGGCTGTCGGAATATCTGTCGCTCCTGGTCACCCGGCCGGCCTATGTCCGCCTGCGCAATAAAATCAAGGGCGGGCTCAGCCAGTATCTGCCCGCCCGGGGCCAGCGGATCATCGCCACCCTCCGCCGCATCGAAGACGCGGTCAAGAGTGTTTTCACCAGCCCCAGCACTTTATTTGAATCTCTGGGGTTTAAATACCTGGGGCCCTTTGACGGCCACGACATTGGGCTGCTGATCGATGGGCTGACTGGGGCGGCCAATCTCCACCGGCCGGTGCTGATGCACGTGGTCACCACCAAGGGCAAAGGCCACCAGCCGGCCGAAGACGACCCCTGCGGTTTCCACGGGGTGGGGGCCAGGCGCCGGGCCGGAGAGGGGGAAGCCCTTGAAACTCCAGCCGGTTCCGCCCCGGAGCCTCCCGGCTACTCCGAAGTTTTCGGGCGATTGTTAACGGCCGAGGCCGAGGCCGACCCCAGGGTGGCCGCCGTCACCGCAGCCATGAGCGAAGGCACCGGCCTAGCCGATTTTTTTGAAAAATTCCCCGAGCGCTCCTTTGATGTGGGCATTGCCGAGCAGCACGCCATCACCCTGGCCGCCGGGCTGGCTTTGGGCGGCTACCGCCCGGTGGCGGCCATCTATTCCTCTTTTTTGCAGCGGGCCTTTGACCAGCTCTATCACGATGTGGCTCTGCCCAATCTCCCGGTAGTGCTGGCCGTGGATCGGGCCGGGCCGGTGGGTGAGGACGGCCCCTCTCACCACGGCAGCCTCGATCTCTCCTACCTGCGCCTTTTGCCCAACTTCACCATCATGGCCCCGGCCGATGCGGCCGAGCTGGAGGCCATGCTCAAGCTGGGGCTGAGTCTGCCCGGCCCCTCGGCCCTGCGCTATCCCCGGGGCCCGGCCCCGACCCAGGTGGCCCCTCTGCAAACGCTCATTACTGGCCGGGGGGTGACTTTGAGGCCTGGCGAGCAACTGGCCATTCTGGCCCTGGGGGCCCCGGTGGCCGCCGCCCTGGCGGCCGCTGACCGCCTGGCCGCCTGCGGCGTTTCCGCTGCGGTCATCAACCTGCGCTTTATCAAACCGCTAGATCGGGAACTGGTGCTGGCCTGGGCCGCCAAAACTGGTCGGGTGCTGACCGTGGAAGAAAACAGCCTGACCGGCGGGCTTTTCGGGGCGGTGAGCGAGACCCTGGCCGGGAGCGGCCATCTGGTGCGCGGTCTGGGAATGACCGATGAGCCCCCCCCCCCGGCCAGCCAAAAAGCTCAGCGGGTCAGACTGGGCCTGGATGAGGAGGGCATCCTGGCCGCCGCCCTGACCCTGATGGAGGGCCGTTAATAATAAGAATAATGGTTGGGGTGTAGATTAAAAAATACACTAATTACTAAAAGGCGCTTTTATAAATCCAGCATTTGGATCAATACCGTAATGCCGGTATATGGCCTGAACGACATCCTGTTCCCATAGGCCACTTTTGTCCTTAGCCATTAAAGTGAGTATATATTGTCCTGTCTTGGTGTTCCATCTCATTCCCGGTTGTTTCAAGCGTTGCTGTAATACAGTTCGGTTTCCGCTTTCTATAGCCCCGCTACCGATGAAGTAGCCATTACCTATGTAAGTCGCGTAGTCGATATTGTCTTTGTTATGCATGAGATACTGTAGCAAGTCGTGTTTACTTTTGGAAAGGAGGCGTTTGCCAAGTTTTTTTATTTCGCCGATTGCCTTTTCAAGACAACTTGCCTTTAAAAGATCACACATCATGTCTGTCCATGGCCTGTATTTCGCCTCATCCATGCTGAACACACTCTTCGAAAAATTGGAAACATTTTCGCACAAGTGGAAAAAGTCGAGTATTTGCTGGGCATCCGGGAACAATTCATCTTTCATTTTCCTGATCCAGGTTGCTCCGTCGCTCAAGAGAACAGTTTGACGGTACTGCCCATAGCCATTACGGAGAGCCAGAGCAAGCATCTGTTTCTTGAACCCGTCGAGACCTTCGACGAACGCTGTGTACTCCCTTTTTAATATCCTGTGCCGCTTTTGGCCCTTACCATCTGTCCAAACCAAAAAATTGTCGGTTGAGAAGGCCATACCCAGCTTATTTTCCTTCCAGATGGATCCTTGGTCGTTCTTGTGCCTCGTTGGCAACATGGCGCCATCTACCTCCAAATACAAGATATAATTTAATTTTTTATCAGGAATGGACAGTTTTGCGGAATCGAGCAGCGCCCATTTCTCATCGGCCACTCTGACATCATTGGCGAATACCAGCTCGCCAACAGTGTTCGTCACAGCGCGTATAGAGTCATCGTTGAGCCTTATACAAGTTCGTTCCCTCAGCTTTTGCTCGGCCTCTTCGTAGGAGTGCGACCGGCAGGCTTCTCTGGCTATTTCGAGCATGACGGCTACCGTCATCTTAAACGGCAACCGATCTAATTGAAGAACTTCATCCAGCGGAAACAAAAGCCCCGTGTGCCCTGACACCTCTAAACGCTTGGCATCCGCCTTGCTTGAAGGGATGAGAGACATCCTGTCATAATGAACCCTGCCGGACAATGTAATAACAGAAGCGCCGCAACGGCGATACCTTCTAAGCTTCACATTTCTTTCTCTCCATGCGGTTTTTTTTTGTCTACAATTGCATCTTCACCTTTCAAGTGTTTCAGCTCCTCCAGAAGAGACTTGAGATCAGCCTCTTTAATTCGTCTTTCGAGATCCAACATCATGGACTCCATCTGGGATATGGTCAGAAAATTTTCAGGGTCGGATGTTCCCTCTCTTAAGTGGGCATCGTGCTCTGACGCAATCATTACGAGCTCAGATAAGTGTTCTATATTAAACGATGAGCCATATTGTTCGGCAAGTTTAACAATCAGAACCAAAAAATTATTCAGCTTCTCCTGGTCAACACTTAATTGCTTTTCAGACAGGTTTTCGTTCAGCATAATGTAGACTTCCTTCCGTTATTCAAGTTGAGCACGGAAAGAGTATAACACATTTTACAAAATAAGTGTATTTTTTAATCTACAC
>JAISJK010000102.1 GCA_031261565.1 Candidatus Adiutrix sp.
TTCTATGAGGAGCAGGCACAAGGTGATCAGGAGTTTAATGGCCGCCTTGAGGGCGGATGGAAGACGACGATCGGCAGCTACCAGGCGGCGGACATTTTCGATAATCATTTTGTGATCTAAGTATAATACCGAAATTAATTGATGAGCGAGCGGAAAAAAATTTACTGGACTGAAAGGCTCGGACGGGCCATATGTCCGATAGGACATAATAAACCACCCCGGCCTGCGGCGACTGAGGGAGATATGGCCGAAGCACTCGCGCCAAGCACCGTAATTACTTCAGCGCCAGCAGGGCCTCCTTGACCCGCCCCAGGCCGCGGACAATGTCTTCGTCGCTGACGGCGTAGCTGAGGCGCAGCGTGTGGTCGTCGCCAAAGCCGCTGCCGGGCACAATGGCCGTCCCGGCCTTATCCAGCAGATAACCGGCCAGGTCGTCGGAAGTTTTCAAGACCTGCTCGCCGCTCTTTTTGCCGAAATAGGCCGAGATGTCGGGGAAAACATAAAAAGCGCCCTGCGGTTTGGGGCAGGTCACCCCGGGAATATCCGCCAGCAGCCTTAAAACCAAATCCCGCCTCCGGCTAAAGGATTTGACCATCTCCCCCACCGTCTCCTGAGGCCCGTTCAGCGCGGCCACGGCCGCCTTCTGGGAGATGGAGCAGGGGTTGGAGGTGGTCTGGCTCTGAACCTTGGCCACGCTCCGGGCCACTTTTTCCGGCCCGGCCAGGAAGCCCACCCGCCAGCCGGTCATGGCGTAGGTTTTGGAGAGGCCGTGGGCAATGACCGTCCGGTCATAGAGGGCCGGCTCAATCATGGGCAGATTGGCGAACTGACAGTCATCATAGATCAGCTTTTCATAAATATCGTCGCTGACCACCCAGAGGTCATGCCTGAGGATCACGGCGGCCAGCTCTTTCAGGCGGCCGGCCCCATAAGTCATGCCGGTGGGGTTGGAGGGGGAATTGATCACCAGGCCCCTGGTTTGGGGGGTGATGGCCGCCTCCAGCTCAGCCGGGGTCAGGGTGTAGCCATTGTCCGGGGAGGTCTTGACCAGCACCGGCCTGGCCCCGACCAGGTGGAGCATGGGCTCGTAGCTGACCCAGGCCGGGGCGGGCACGATGACTTCGTCCCCGGGCTGGAAGAGGCATAAAAAGATATTATATAAGGTATGCTTGCCGCCGTTGGAGATAACCACCTGGCCGGGCTGGTAGCCCAGCCGGTTATCCCGGCGGAATTTGGCGCAGACGGCCTCTTTCAGCTCCAGAATGCCGTCAGCCGGGGTGTAGCGGGTAAAACCATCGCGAATGGCCTTGATGGCCGCCTCCCGAATGTGGTCAGGGGTGTTGAAATCCGGCTCGCCGATGCCAAAGCTGATGACATCCTGACCGGCGGCCTTCAGGGCCTTGGCTTTAGCGTCGAGAGCCAGGGTGGGCGAGGGGGCGATGAGGTCGATTCGGTCGGCGAGCTGGCGCATGATCTTATCTCCACTGGTGGCTGGTCGGGCCGGAATAACAAGAACTGGGAAAAAATTGACGGTCGCCCGGCGGGCGCCCCCCTGGCCGATTTAAGAGCCATTGGCCTAAAATACTTTCCTTAGCCTTGATTTTCAAGTCTTTTTTTTCAGTGATCCCGGCCTCCCAGATTCTGGCCCCTTATTTGCTTAACTACCTGCTCAGAAGATGGCCGCAGCTAGCCTGGCTGGTCTGACGGTCTAAATTATGGTCTTTAGACCACGGAGGTGCCTTATGCCTTATATTTACTCGGGGGTTTGCCTGGCGGCCATGTTCGGCTCCATTATTTATGAACACCGCCGGATGAAGCGTGAAGAATCCATCCTCAGGGAAACTTTGAAACATCTGGCCGAGCAGACCCGGGCCGAGGCGGAGCGCTCGGCCGGGCTGCCCACTTTTCACCTGGCCTGAGGCTTGACAAAGCCTCTGCTTTTGACAATACTTGAAAGGCAGGTCAGTATGGAAAGTCTGGAAATGATAAGCCTGGAAACGCTCCGCCCGGAGATCCCCGGCCCGGAGGTCGCCGACCCGGCCCCGCCGGAGGAGGAAATCGTGCTGGTCTTCGCCTCCAGCACCATGGTGCTCAATGTCGAGGAACTGCTGGAGGAGCGGGGCTTGGCCTTTGAGCTGATCCCCGTGCCCAAGGCCGTCAACCCCAATTGCGGCCTGGCCATCAGTTTCCACAGCCAGGCCGGCCCGGCCATTGGCGAGGCTTTGAGCCGGGCCGGGTGGGTGCCCAAGGCGGCCTATCGGCGCCGGGGCGAGGATTACGCTCTCTGGGGCGACCAACCCTGGCCGGCGGTGGGGCCGCCATCGTAAATTGTTGAGGTGAGGAGCCGATCATGCGCGCTCTTTGGCAGCGGGTGAGCCCGACCATCGCCGCCCTGGCCACCGCTCCCGGCTTGGGCGCGGTTTCCATTATCCGCCTTTCCGGGCCCGAGGCTCTGGCGGTGGTCGGCCGGGTCTTTCAGCCGGCTCAGGCCGGGCCCTGGCGGCCGCGCACCATGCGTCTGGGCCGCATCATGGCCCCGGGGGGCCGTCTGCTGGATGAAGCCCTGGCCGTCTGGTTTCCCGGGCCCCGCTCCTTCACCGGGGAAGACTGCTGCGAGATTCAGGGCCACGGAGGGCCGGTGGTCTCCGCTCTGGCCTTAAAGGCCGTGCTGGAGGCCGGGGCCGCCCTGGCCGAGCCCGGGGAATTTACCCGCCGGGCTTTCCACTTGGGCCGCCTCGACCTCAGTCAGGCCGAGGCCGTGGCCGAGCTGGTGGCCGCCCGGAGCGAGGCCGAAGCCTGGCTGGCCGCCCGGCAGTTGGCCGGGGGCTTGTCGGCCCAAATCGCGCCCATCCGGCAAGCCCTCTTTTCAGCCCTGGCCGAGTTGACCGCCGAGCTGGATTTTGGCGATGATCTGGCCCCTCAGGATATGGATGACTGGCGGGCCCGCCTGCGGGCCGACGGGCTGCTCCCCCTGGAAAAGCTGCTGGCCGACGGCCGCTCCGGCCGGCCTTTCCGCGAGGGCCTGAGACTGGCCCTGGCCGGAGCCCCCAATGTGGGCAAATCCAGCCTGTTCAACGCTTTGATCGGGGCCGACCGGGCCCTGGTCAGCCCCGTCCCCGGCACCACCCGGGACTATATCACGGCTGAGGCGGTCTGGGCGGGCCTGGCCGTGGAATTGTGCGACACCGCCGGCCTGTCCCCGGCCCCGGTGGATGACCTGGACGCCCGAGGCCAGGAGCGGTCTCAGAGACAACTGGCCCAGGCAGATCTGGCCCTGTGGGTGCGGGATTGCGCGGCTGAAGCCCAGGGCGTCGCCGACTTTGAGCCGCCCAGCCTGCCCCCGGGCCGCACCCTCACTGTCTGGAACAAGATTGATCTGGCCGGGCCGCCGGAGAGCGGGGGCGAGGCCCTGGCCGTCAGCGCCCGCACCGGCCAGGGCCTGCCGGAACTGAAGGCGGCCATTTTGAAACTGGCCACCGGCCGGGAGAATCCGGCCCCGCCGGAGGTGGCCCCCAATCTGCGCCACCAGGCCGCCCTGGCCCGCACGGCCCAATATCTGCGGGCGGTTCTGGCCGCTTCCGAGGCCGGGCACCCGCCTGATATCTGGGCCCTGGAACTGAAAGAGGCCCTCCAGGCTCTCGATATCATCTGCGGCCAAACCACCCCGGACGATATTCTGAAGGAAATTTTCAGCCGCTTCTGTCTGGGGAAATAGATGGATCGGCTTTTCCTGCACGTCTGTTGCGCCCCCTGCGCCGCCTGGCCCCTGGAGTGGTTTAAAGCCGAGCGGCCGGGTCTGGCCCTGGAGCTCTGGTTTTACAACCCCAACATTCATCCCCGGGCTGAATTCTGCCGCCGGCGCGACAGCCTGGCCTACCTGGCCGCTCACCATCAGCTGACGGCCGATTTTTCCCCGCCCTACGAACCCCGGGCTTTCCTGGCCGAGCTGGCTCAAAACCCCGCCCCGCCGGAGCGCTGCCGCCTCTGTTACGCCCATCGCCTCCAGGCCGCCGCCCGGGCCGCCGCCCGGCGGGGCCACCGATATTTCAGCACCACCCTGACCTTCAGCCGCCAGCAAAAACACGATCTCATCCTGGAGGAAGGGCGCCGGGCGGCCACGGCCGAGGGGCTGGAATTTTATTATGAGGACTGGCGGCCGGGCCGCCGGCGCGGCCAGGAACTGACCCGGTCGCTGGGGCTCTACCGCCAGACTTACTGCGGCTGCCTCTTCAGCCAGCTTGAAATATAGTTTTGAAATAGCAATTGAAATTTCTTGACGGCGCTCCCGAAATCTGTTAAAGTTTACTCTACCATTGATTTATAGCCATTTGCTTGGCCGCCCAGCTGGAAGCGGGCGTTGGCCTTGGTTTAGTGTATCGCCAGGGTGGGTTATTGGTGTATGCCACAGGAGGGATTATGACTAATTTTGATCAGGCGGCGATAGACCTTTTTAAGAAAAAGGCCGCGTCGGTATCCATAGTGGTGGTTGAACTGAAGAACCTGGCTGAGGCCATGGCCTACGCCGTTGACATCTGCGATAAAAAGGAATTCTGCCGGCTGCTCTTGTCTGACCAGCCGGGAGAACGGGCCACAGTTAAAACCCTGGCCGCCCCGGGTTTAAATGAGGCCGATTACGCCGCCCTGGCCGCCCTGGGGCAGAAGAAAAAATTAGCCATGATCCGCCAGGGGATGCGGGAGCATTTGTCGGGCATAGACGTGGCCTTTACTACCGGGGCCATGGGCATAGCCGACACGGCCACCAGCGTGCTAGAATGCCCCGATGAGGATGTGCGCCTGGTCACCATGATCTGCGAAACCCATGTGCTGACTCTGCCCAAAGCCAAAATCGTCGGCGACTCCTATCAGGCTGAGAGCTACCTGCGCGGCCTGCTGGCCAAGGGCCCCAATTACGCGTCCTTCATCTCCGGCTCCTCGCGCACCTCGGACATTGAGCGGGTGCTGACCACGGGCGTCCACGGCCCGCTGGAGCTTCATGTGGTCTTGCTGGAAGAAGAGTAAGGGGGAGGTTTTACCATGCAGACAGCTAATAATATTAAAGAATATCATGTTCAAATCCAGGAGGCGCTGGACGACAAATTTCTGCGGGAGACTCTGGATAAATTCGCAGTGGCCTATCGCGGCAACCGCGAACTTGTCTTCGCCGATATCAACGAAAAAGAGCTGATTGCCGAAATAGCGGCGGCCAAAGACAAATCCATTGACCAGATGGACGAGCTCTACGCCAAATTCAAGGAAGAGGCGGAGAAGCGCGGGGTCAAGGTCTATCGGGCCAAAACGGCGAAAGAAGCCAATGACATCATCGCCAAAATCGCCACGGACAACGGTGGCCATAAAATTATCAAATCCAAAACCATGACCGCTGAGGAGATTCATCTCAATCAGGCTCTGGAGGCCAAAGGCTGCGAGGTGGTGGAAACCGATCTGGGCGAGTGGATTATCCAGCTGCGGCACGAGGGGCCGTCCCACATGGTCATGCCGGCCATCCACCTCTCCCGCTATCAGGTGGCCGATGTCTTCACCGAGGCCACCGGCCAGAAGCAGGACAGTGAAATAGCCCGGCTGGTTAAAGTGGCCCGCAAGGAATTGCGGGCTAAATTCGCCGGGGCCGACCTGGGCATCTCCGGGGCCAACTTCGCCATCGCCGAAAACGGGGCCATCGGCATCTGCACCAACGAGGGCAATTCCCGCCTGGTGACTTCTCTGCCGCCGGTGCATGTGGCTGTTTGCGGCCTGGATAAACTGGTTCCCACCCTCCACGAGGCCCTCCGCATCATCAAAGTGCTGCCCCGCAACGCCACCGCCCAGGCCATCACCACCTATGTGACCTGGATCGCCGGGGCCATTGAATCGCCTGTCTCGCCCGGCGGCCGGAAAAGCATCCATGTTGTCTTTGTGGACAACGGGCGGATCGAGCTGGCCAAAGATCCCCTCTG
>JAISJK010000020.1 GCA_031261565.1 Candidatus Adiutrix sp.
CCAGCGTCAGACACGAATCATCAGGATCATACCTATCTATTTTGCTGTGGGCCGGAAGCCCGCTTAATGAAAAAACAAGGGCTGAATCATGATACCAGTTAAGTGTCTTATGATGGTGAGACACCAAAATTATCTGCAAATCGCGTTCATCCTGTTCTTTTTGCGCCAAATCATACAATGGCTGTAATTCAGCCGGCGAAAGATGATTTTCAAATTCATCAAGGACCAAAGTCGAAGCATCAGGAAGCATTTTAAAAATCGCATAGTATATACACAACTTCTGTTGACCGGTGGATAATTCGGAAAAAGCTATTTCAAACTGTTGCTTTCCCTCTGCTTTTTCGCTGATTGTAAACTCGCCTTTATCGCTGATAAAAGCCCGGCCGACATTTGGCAAAAAATCTTTATAGGAGTTGAGAACACCGTTGGCAACTTCTATATCTCGCTGCAACATTTTTGAATACCACTGGCTAAAATTATTACCGGAAATATCAAGTTGGCTACTGTCTTTATCTCGCGCAGGTGAATCAGGCGCGAGAATGAAAATGTGAAATTCATTGCTGATTGCCTCAATAAAGTTTCGTATTTTACTGCAAACCCGGCTGGCGACCAGTAGCCCGCTATGGTTCCAGTCAACGCCGTAGGAAAATTCCCGGCCATCATCAGTGGTGACATAAGATGTATTCTTTTCTTTGACACTATCATACTCATACAAAACATCACTGGCGATACTTAATTTTTCATGTGAAATGCGGCCTTTTAATTCTAAAAAGTTGTGTTGAATCTTTAATTCGTAAGTATAGATAGTTCCTGAAACGCTGAAAGTAAGTATAAAGTGTGTTTCCGCTCTTCCTCGATCTGATTTCCGCCAGTGCGGCAAATCAGCAAAAGTAACCAATCCATCGATATGCCCGGTGCTGTCTGTATTTATAATGAATCTCTTTATCTTAGCCAAGAGAGAGACAAGCGTAGTTTTACCGGCACCGTTCTTGCCGGCGATCAAAGCCGTTTCGCCAAAAACAATCTTACTGTTAATAAAGCGGCGATAATTATCAATATATATATCCTTAAGCATATAAATCCCCTGGTTCATCCTTAAACCCGCTTTAAATCCGCCTCCACCATCATCTTGCAGAGCTTCTCCAGATTGGTTTTGGCTTCCCAGCCCAGCTTCTCTCTGGCTTTGGCCGGGTCGCCGATCAAAAGATCAACCTCGGCCGGGCGGTAAAATTTAGGGTTGACCCGGACTAGGGTTTTGCCGCTGGCGGCGCAGAGGCCCTCTTCTTCCGGGCCCTGGCCCCGCCATTTTATCTCAATATCAGCCGCTTTAAAAGCCATGGCGACGCAGTCCCGCACTGTCTCGGTGCGGCCGGTGGCCAGAATGAAGGTGTCCGGCTCCGGAGCCTGGAGCATTCGCCACATACCTTCCACATATTCTTTGGAAAATCCCCAGTCGCGCTTGGCCGACATATTGCCCAGTTCCAGACATTCCTGCCGGCCCAGCTTGATGCGGGCCACGGCATCGGTGATTTTACGGGTGACGAATTCTTTGCCTCTCAAGGGCGACTCGTGGTTGAACAAAATGCCGCTGGCCCCGAAAAGGCCATAACTTTCACGGTAGTTGACGGTCATCCAGTGGGCGTAAAGCTTGGCTACTCCATAGGGGCTGCGGGGATAAAATGGCGTATTTTCCGTCTGGGGAATTTCCTGCACCTTGCCGAACATCTCCGAGGTGGAGGCCTGATAAAACCGAGTATCCGGTTTAACCTGGCGGATGGCCTCCAACAGATTAACCGCCCCGAAGCCGTTGATTTCCCCGGTGGTCAGGGGTTGGTCAAAGGAGACCCCGACAAAGCTCTGGGCGGCCAGGTTATAGACCTCATCGGGGGCGGCTTTCCCCATCAGCCGCAGGGATGAAGACAGGTCGGTCAAATCATATTCCACCAGCTCCAGATGGGGGTGTTCCTTTAAACCCAAATAATCCAGACGCCAGAAATTCACCGAGCTACTGCGGCGGTAGGTGCCGAAGACCCGGTAGCCCTTTTCCAAAAGAAGCGCGGTGAGATAGGCCCCATCCTGCCCGGTGATGCCAGTGACAATAGCTGTTTTCATCCTTCTCGCTCGCCATCCTTGATAAATTGTTGTATTCTACAATAAATAAAGCTGATATGCAATAAATAAAGCGGAAGCTATTTTAATACCTTGATTTCAGGCCTTAAATAAGCTATGGTTATAGCATTGATCCTGAATAATGCGATTTTGCGCTCGATTAGTCCGCTGAAAGATTTGAATATTAGATATTATGGATTAAAATGAAAGGTTAGGAAATTAAACCATGCTGAAGAAAGTGGAAATAAAAAATTTTGGGCCTCTGGATGAACTAAATTGGCGGGATCTAGGCTTGATTAATCTGATAATCGGCGCTAACGGTGCCGGAAAGACATTCCTGCTAAAGATTCTCTACAGCGCAATGCGGACGATGGAAGAATACAAGCGCGGTGATGATCTGCGAACGGCGGCAGATATTCTTGCCGATAAGCTCTACTGGACTTTTCAACCGGACAGGATCGGGGATCTGGTGGCCAAGGGCGCTGATGACGGGCTGTCCTGCAGGATTACATTTGAGCAGAATGATTTTATTTACAGTTTCGGGAAGGACACGACCAAGCAGATTTCTTATCTGGAAAATAATGTCTCCCCCAGGTCGAGCAACTCCATCTTCCTGCCAGCGAAGGAAATTCTGTCGTTAGACCAGATTATTCTCAAATCTCGGGAACAGGACAAAACTTTCGGCTTTGACGATACCTATTTAGACCTGGCCCGCGCGCTCCGCCTGTCGCCCAGAGGGGGGAAAATTTTTACGGAATTCGCCAAATCCCGGCGCAGTCTGGAGGCCATTCTGGGCGGGCGCGTTGAATACGATGAGGAGTCAGGCCGCTGGCAATTCAAAAAAAAGAACCAAAAATTTCCTATTGGGGTGACGGCGGAGGGAACCAAAAAGATTGCCATTCTCGATACGCTTTTAAGCAATCGGTATCTAAATACCGACTCGATTGTCTTTATTGACGAGCCGGAATCAGCCTTGCATCCAGTGGCGATTTCCAAATTTCTGGACATCGTGGCCCTGCTGGCTGAATGTGGAATTCAATTCTTCCTTTCCAGTCATTCCTACTTTGTGGTAAAAAAATTGTTCCTCATAGCTCAGAAGAATGAAATGTCAATTCCGGTAATTTCCGCCCAAGACGGAACATGGCGGCCAGAAAACCTCCGAGACGGCATGCCGAAAAACAGCATCATTGATGAGTCGATTCGGCTGTACAAGGAAGAAGTGGAAGAGACGCTCAAATGACCACCCAGCCTATTGTCGAATCCGGAATGACCTTCGGCCCGTATCCTGAGGGGCGTTGTTTTTATATTGAGCAGAGCGACAGCTATACGGCCATTCAGGCGAATGTCAAGATTGCGGAATTTCTGTTGTTGCGACCCGACAAACAAAAGCGCCATGTTCTTTGGGTTGTGGAGGCCAAATCAGGTGCGCCACGACCCGAACCGAAACTGAATTTCGAGGATTTCATCGCTAAAATTAAGGAAAAACTGGTCAACGCCTTTTCTCTCGGCTGGGCGTCACGTTTGAAAAGGCACAAGCTGGCCGCAACAGAACTGCCCGATTCTTTCAAAAGACTTGATCTGTCTAAAATTGGGGTAAAATTTGTTTTGGTTATCAACGGCCATGATGAATCGTGGTTGCCGCCTATCCAGGAGGCACTGAACGACGCGCTTCGCTCCACTGTTAAAACTTGGGCTTTTGATCCGCTCTCGGTAGCGGTTATCAACGATGAGATGGCAAGGAAACAGGGCTTGATTCTCACCTAGGTGCTTCCCCCATGGCTGGCGGCAGCCGCCTGGTAGGCGGCGGCAGTTTTGGCCGCGCACCGCTGCCAGGTAAATTCAGCGGCCCGCTCCAGGCCCATTTTGATGGCCTGCCGGCGCCAGGTATCATCTTCCAGCCCCCGCTGTATCCATTCCCGCCATAAGCCGGCGTCCTGCGGGTCAAGCTGAGGGGCGGCCGGGCCTACCACTTCCGGCAAAGAGGCCCGGTCGGATACCAGAACCGGCACCCCGCTCTGCATGGCCTCCAGAGGCGGAAGTCCAAAGCCTTCATAAAGGGAAGGAAAGAGAAAAAGAGCCGCACCGGATATCAGAATGGGCAGATGATCATGGGGCAGGAAATCTAAATAATGTAGCCAGCCCTGGGGCCTAAGCTTTTGCATCCTTTGATGAATGTCGGAGCTGTTCCAACCGGCAAAACCACTAATAACCAGAGGGTAATGCCGCCTGAGCGGCAGGGGAAGTCTTTCATAGGCGTCTAAAAGGCCGATAATATTTTTACGGGGCTCAATAGTTCCGACATACAGGCTGTACTGACCTGGTTTTAGGCCATACTGAGCCAGGTAAGGATTAGTTTCGGCTGGCGTTCTGGGGCGAAAGCTTTCAGAGGCAGCCAGATAGGTCGTTTTTATTCTATTGAGCGGATAGTTGTAAACCCGGCCTATTTCCTGCCGTGAAAAATCAGAGATAGTGATAATCTGATCCGCGTTTTTGACTGCGTGTTCCAGGGCCGCAGTCATCAGCCGAACCCGGTCTGCCGGGTGGGTTTGGGGCATGACCGCAAAAGATAGATCATGTATAGTGACAACCTTGGGTCCGTCAAAGGGTGGCAGGTAGAAATTTGGCCCGTGATACAGGCAGTCATTGTATTTTTTTAGTCTGCCGGCAGTAAGGCGGCGCCTTAGTTTGAGATAGAGATCAGCCGCGCCTGGAATGGCACGAACCCCATTTTTGATTTGAGCACGGAAGCGGATCCCGTTGCCGGCGACCAATGATTTCATTTCCGGCCAACCCTGGCCCGGCCTCAAGCCCGACCAGAGAATCAGCTTCTCAAGGTCAGCAGAACGCTGGAGAGCCCGGCCGAGCTCAAAAGTGTAACGACCGATGCCGGTTAATGGAAATTTTACTGACTCTATATTAAGTATAACTTTCATCTGTCTGATTCCGATCCACCTAAAGCAATCAGACTTTCCATTTCCGCCACCAGCCTGGCCACCGCCGCCCGGTCGCCCCTGGTCTCCAGATTCAGGCGCAACAGGGGCTCGGTATTGGAGCCGCGCAGATTGAAGCGCCAGTCGGCCATTTCCATGCTCAGACCATCAAGGTGGTCAACTTTAGCGGCCTTTAGGCTGAAATGGGCCTCAATCCCGGCCAGCACGGCGGGGACATCCGCCACCCGATAATTTATTTCCCCGCTGCAGGGAAACAGGGCCTGCCGCTCAGCCACCAGCTCGGACAGCTTTCGGCCCCGGCGGCCCATCAGCTCCAAGACCAGCAGCCAGGGAATCATGCCGCTGTCGCAATAGGCGAACGGGGCAAAATAGTGGTGGGCGCTCATCTCGCCGCCATAGACGGCCTTTTCCTGGCGCATCCGCTCTTTGATGAAGGCGTGGCCGGTTTTGCCGGCCACGGGCCGCCCACCATTTTTATGCACAATATCAATGGTATTCCAATATAGGCGGGGATCATGGATAATGGCCGCGCCAGGCTGGGTTTTTAAAAAAGATTCGGCCAGCAACCCCACCACATAATAGCCCTCAATAAAATGGGCCTGTTCATCGAAGAAAAAACAACGGTCGAAATCACCGTCCCAGGCCAGACCCAGATCGGCCTGGTGGGCCCGCACAGCCCCGGCTGTGCGGGCCCGTTTTCCCGGCAACAGGGGGTTGGGCAGGCCCTGGGGGAAAGTCCCGTCCGGCTCGGCGGCCAGGTTGATAAATTTCAGGGGGGCGCCCAGTTCCAGAAGCCGGGCCTGCAAATCCACAAGCGCCGGCCCGGCCGCGCCATGGCCGCAGTCACAGACAATGGTTAATGGCGGCAGATTCTTCACTTCAATATATGACAAAAGATGCTCGACATATTCCCGGCGGAAAGAGACCCTCCGGCGGGAACCCGGGGCCGGGGCCGGGCTGAAAACGCCTCCCTCGGCCAGAGCCTTGATTTCCAACAGGCCGGTGTCGTTGCTGATGGGTCTGGATTCCTCCCGGACGAATTTCAAACCGTTGTCGGTCAAGGGGTTGTGACTGCCGGTGACCTCAATGCCCCCATCCAGCCCCTGGCTGAAGACGGCGAAATAGACCTCCTCAGTGCCGCACAGACCCAGATCCAGCACCTCGGCCCCGGCGGCCAGGAGCCCCTCGGCCAGAGCCTCTTTGAGAGGGCCGCTGGAAAGGCGGGCATCGCCGCCCAGGGCCACCCGGCGGGGCGCCAGATACTGGCCATAGGCCCGCCCGATGCGCCGGGCGATCTCCTCATTCAGCTCTTCACCCAGGCGGCCCCGGACATCGTAGGCTTTAAAACAGCTCAATTGCATGGCCCGGCCTTAAATGTCCGGCCATAAATATCATCAAAGCGGACAATATCGTCTTCGCCCAGATAATCGCCGCTCTGGACTTCGATAATGACCAGATCAATGATCCCCCGGTTGGCCACCCGGTGCTGGTGGCCGGCCTTGATATAGGTGGATTCGTTGGTGTCCACAAAGAATACTTCCTCGTCCCGGGTCACCTCGGCCAGGCCGCTGACCACGATCCAATGCTCGCTGCGGTGGTGATGCAGCTGGAGGGAAATGGCCGAGCCGGGGCTGACAATCAGCTTTTTGATTTTGAAGCGGGGGCCGTTTTCCAGTAGAGTAAAGGAGCCCCAGGGGCGGGTCACGGTTCGGTGGGTCTTGTAAACCTCGCGGCCCTCGGATTTCAACTGGCCATAAATGGCCTTGACTTCCTGGGCTTGCCCTTTATCCGCCACCAGGAGAGCATCCGGCGTGTCAACAATCAGGAGATTAGTCAGCCCCAGGGTGGCCACCAGGCGGTCTTCGCTATAAATATCGCAACTATCGGTGTCCATGAGGACGGCCTCTTCCACGGTTTGGACATGGTTGCCCTGGCTGTCGGCCGGCCTCAGGGCGTTCAGCTCAGTCCAGGAGCCGATGTCGCTCCAGCCGATGTCACAGGGCACCACCGCCGTCCGGTCAGATTTTTCCATCAGGGCGTAGTCGATGGAAATACCCGGGACTTCAGCGAAGAGAGCCTCGTTTAATTCTAGTATCTCTCCTTCCCGGCGGCGTGATGAAGATGACAGGCACCGTTCCACGGCCGCCAAGAGGTCTGGCGCGTGGTGGGCCAGCTCGGCCAGAATGACCCGGGCTTGGCCGCAAAACATGCCGGAATTCCAGTAAAAGCCGGCGGCGGCCAGGTATTCGCGGGCTTTTTCCAGAGTCGGTTTTTCCACGAAACGCCGTATCCGGGAGCCTTCGGCCTCGATATACCCAAAACCGGTTTCCGGGCCTTGAGGCTGGATCCCAAAAGTGACGATCTGGCCCTGGCGGGCCAGATCTAAAGCCTTATCCACGGCCAATCGAAATGACTCCTGGTCAGCGATGAGGTGGTCGGCGGTCAGAATCAGCAGCTCCACATCTTCGCCGTAACGGGCTGACAAATCCAGAGCGGCGGCGGCGATGGCCGGGGCGGTATTGCGGCCAAACGGCTCCAGAATGCAGGAGGTTTTGAGCCTGATCCCGGCAACTTTTATCTCCCTATCCACCTGAAACTGTAGCGCCCGGTTGGTGACCGTCAGGATTTCAGTGGTGCCGGGGAGGGCTTCAGCCCGCTGGAAGGCTTTTTGAATGAGACTTTGACCATCAGGCAGGGTGATAAAGGGCTTGGGATAACTTTCCCGGGAAAGGGGCCATAACCTGGAGCCGGCCCCGCCGCACAAAATGACGCTGATCATAACTTATTATCTCCGGCTGGCCGTGGCCATACTCAAGACTTATACCTGCCCCAAAAGCTCCGAGTACAGGGCAACATATGATTTTACCATTTTTTCAGCCGTAAACAAGTCCCCATAGCGCTGCCTGGCCCCGGCCCCCAGTTTGGCGACCAGTTGGTCATCAGCCCACAGCCGCCCCAGGGCGGCCCGCAGAGCCGGGATATCAGCCGGCGGGACGACCAGGCCGCTGACCTCGTCCTGGTTGATATAGGTCGTGCCGGTGGCTATTTCGCAGGAAATAAGTGGTTTACCAAACATGGCCCCCTCGACTAAACTTAGGCCAAAAGCCTCGGAGCGCAGGTGAGATGGCAAAATCAGGCCCCGGCATAAACTGAGCAGGGCCGCTTTGTCCTCATCCGACAGCGCGCCAAGGAAATGGACATTAGTCAGGTTCGCCCGCCCAGCCTGGGCCTTAAGTTCCTTTTCCTGACCGCCCTCGCCAATCAGAACCAGGGGGTAGGGCTGTTCCCTGACTGCCTCCAGCAGATACGGCAAGCCTTTGTAATATCTGAAAACTCCGATAAAGAGGAAAAAGCGGTCGCCCAAACGGGAGCGCCAAAAGGCTTGGCGAGCCTGATCAGGCGGGGGTATTTCCGTCAGCCCATAGGGAATGCAACGAACCCTGGCCCCCTGACTTTGAAGCACCGGGCTGCTCTGGAGGTAGTTGGGGCTGGCGGCCACAATGGCGTTCACCCTGGACAGAAATTTGTTCATCAGCGGCCGATACAAGTGGAGCAGCTTTTTCTGGGCCACGATATCGGAATGATAACTCAGGATGGTGGGTTTGCCGTGGCCGGCGTAAAAATGGGCCAGATCAGCCAGGGGCCAGGGAAAGTGATAATGAATCAAATCAGCCCGCCGGGCCAGCTTTTTAAAGCGGCTCAGGGCTCTAAAGGAAAAATCAGTGGAGGCCAGCTTGAAGAGCCTTTTGACCCGGTGAACCCGATGGCCCTCGAAGTTTATTTCCCCGGATAGCCCCTCAGTCAGGGTCAGAACCTCGCTTTCCAGACCCAGGGCGCGACCGCCCACGACCAGTTGACGAATAACTTCCTCTATTCCTCCGTGACCATCCGGGTAATAAGTTTTAAAAAAGTGTAAAATCCGCACCCGGCCCCCTTGGCGTCAGCCGTTTATTACCGAATATAGATCAGCCCCGCCCGCAAGTCTCGCAACTTGGCCAGTTTTGATTTCCACATCATTATGATTATACCATAAAAGGCCGACCCTTGTCACAGCCTGAAATTAAGCGATTAAGCGTTGGCGTCATGTCTATATCCA
>JAISJK010000021.1 GCA_031261565.1 Candidatus Adiutrix sp.
ACGAAACAATTGTCAATTTGATTAGCGCAACAACCACTACAAAAGGCTTGACTGTTACCTGCAGACTGGATCATACTCAGTATCCGATTGGACTAAAAGTAACAGATGAAGAGATGAAAGCAATTAAAATTATCCCAGATAATTTTCATGCTGAATGGAATTATATCATCATCCCTTAGCAATATAATTTGTAAAGTTAATTTATTGACGACCCCTAACGGGATTTCAGGATAGATACAGATTATATAAAGCAACTTTTATGCCAATTTGGGGCTATTTAAAATGCAATCGCCCTGGCGAGCTTCGCCCCCTCGATTGACTTTGTATAGCTGATGCTATATAATAATATACAGAAAGGACAAATAGCATGGCCCAAATTAATATTCGCATTGATGACGCCCTGAAAGAAAAGGCCGACCATTTGTTTAACGAGTTGGGCCTTAACATGACTACGGCGTTTAATATGTTTCTGAAAACGACCATCAGGCATCAAGGGATACCGTTTGCACTCAGCTTAGACCCCTTTTATAGCGCGAGTAATATGAAAATTCTTAAGGAATCGATTCGTGCGGCTGAAGAAGGCCAATTGACAGCGCATGAGCTTATTGAGGATTAGTTGGTGCAAAAACTTTGGACGGACAAAGCGTGGGATGACTACCTCTACTGGCAGACGCAGGACAAAAAGACGTTAAAGCGGGTTAATAATCTTTTGAGAGACATTGAGCGGAACGGGAATACGGGGATCGGAAAACCGGAGCCACTCCAGCATGATCTTGCGGGATATTGGAGCCGGCACATAGATGACACACACAGGTTAGTTTATAGAATTGTAAATGATCAGATTGAGGTTACTCAGTGCCGAACGCACTACGGTGACCATTAAGGAAGGCGGCTTAACCGCTTTATTGCCAACCATCAGGATACCAGCTAAAATAGATCAGTCGTCCTCGTTGCCCCACATGGAGGCCGGGTTGACCAGATAGATAGGCTCAGCCCCACTGGGCCCGGGGTGTCGCTCAATGATTTTACGATCCATCAGCGCTTCCAGGGATTCGGCCAGCCCCTCCGGCGTTTCATTCCAGCGATCCTGGATGGCCGACAGGGTTGGTTTCTGGCCATTGCCCTGGAGAGCGGCGATGATGATGTAAACGGAAGTGCTGAGCACCGAGAGCCCCTGCTTGAAAATCTGAGTGTCCATGGGGGAGCAGATATCATTCATAATGACCACCTCTTATTCTGAGCCGCGCCGTTTGCTGGCGCCTCTAATCTGGCCGCTGTTGCCGGAAACCGGCGATTTGGACGGCTTGGCCGCCTATTATCTCTCCTGGCCCGGCTGGGAGCTGTATCTAGCCCGGCGCCTCGCCCTGTCGCCCGGCCCCGGCGGCCCTCAGCCGCTCCTCCTGCCCGACCAGCACAGCCCGGAATATGATTTCGCCGCCCTCGACCAGCTGGCCCAAAAAGCGGCGGAGCTGGGAGCCGGCTACCTGGGCCTGGATGGCCGGATTCCGGAGAGTCAACCGGCCCTGGCCACGGCCATTGCCCATTACCAGCCCGGCCAGTCCACCCCCCGGCCCGGCTTACCCCGCCTGGATGACCGGGCCTACCTAGCCCTCTGGTCCATCACCGAGCATCAGACCTGGCAGAGCGACCGTCTGTTGGCCGAGACCGCCGCCCACGAAAAAGCCATGTGGGCCGAGTTGCGCGGGGGGGAACCCGATGACCTGGCGGAGCCTGATCTGGCCGCCCCGGAGCGGGAGACCATCAGCCGGTCTCCCGGGCCCCTGGCGGCCAGGGCCTGGGAATGCTGGCACCGCCTGGCCGCTCCAATCCTGGCGCCCTCAGATATCATCATCCCTGTCGTCTGAATCCTCTTCCTCCCCAATGTCTTCCGGCCGCAAACTGTCATCCGGCAACTCTTCCGCCGGGTCTTCGGCCAGCTCCTCCGGCAGCTCAATCAAATCGGGCACCAGGCTGCCGGTCAGGGGGGGTAAATGGCCTCTAACCGGGGCCTGGGTCAGTTTCAAAACGCCCCAGTCGCCCTCGGCGGCCGACCAGGTCAGCCAGAGGCCGGCCCGGGCCGCCGCCCGCAGGAGGTGGGCCGTCTGGGGGCCGTTGGCCAGGCCGCTGAGCAGAATCACGCCCCCCGGCCTCAGGCCGCTGGCCAGATTTTTTAGCTTTTTAGAGGCCAGATAGGGGGAGAGGTGGAGGGCGATCAGGCCGTAAAAGCCAGCCCGATCCCTTTTTAAAGAGCCCCCCGGCGCCCCGATATCCACCGGCTGGGCTCCGGCCAGGCTGGCGGCTTGGGCGGCCAGAGGCAGGCGGGACTCAATAAACAGGGCCGGGAGACCCCGGGTTTCCTCCGCGCCCGGGTGGGGGGCCAGATGGTCAGCCAAGGCGGCCAGAAGCAGGGTGGCCCCGGCCCACCAGCGCCGGGAGGCCAGGAAGCCAGGCGGCAAAACCAGATCATTGACCGCCGCCCCGGCCGCCGCCTCTTCAGCCTGCAAAATCCGAAAGGGCCCGGCCCCGGCCGGGCCCGGCCCCGGGTCAGGCGGCTCAGCCGCCCGGCTGACCTTAAGGTCGATTTCCAGCCCGGGGCGGGTGGCTTCCAGGCGGGCGCAACTTTCCTCCACCACGGTCAGCTCGCTGTCCACCGCGCCGGGGATCAAGGGGATAGCCAAAGCCAGCCCGTCTTCGGTCTCCACATCCCAGTCGGGGCGGGCGGCCAGAAGCCGGGCTGACAATTCCAGGGCGGCCGGCCGGGGCAGACGGCCTTCGATGCGTAAAAAATCCCCCACTTAGGTGAGCGGAAAAATCCAGTCGTGGCTATCCGGCCGCAGGCCATACTGAATGCCGGTGATCTCGTCATAGAGGCGCTGGGTCAGCGGGCCGATGGTCTGCCCCCCGCCCACCACCAGATCCTGATCCTGATAGTGGAGCCGACCCACCGGGGAGACCACTGCGGCCGTGCCTGTGCCGAAGGCCTCGGTCAGGAGGCCGGATTCCTGGGCCCCGATAATTTCCTCAATGGGCAGGGGGCGCTCGGCCACTTTCAGACCCCAGTCTTTGGCCAGGGTCAGGACGCTCTGGCGGGTGATGCCAGGCAAAACCGTGCCGGCCAGAGGCGAGGTGAGCAGTTCCCCGTCAAGGACGAAGAACATATTCATGCTGCCCACTTCCTCCACATATTTATGGTGGCAGGGATCCAGCCACAAAATCTGGGTGTAGCCTTTCTTATGGGCTTCCTCGGCCGCGAAGAGGCTGGCCGCGTAATTGGCCGCGGCCTTGATCTCCCCCAGGCCCCCCGGAGCCGTGCGGCTGTATTGGGGCTCCACATAGATATTGATGGGGGCGAAGCCTTCCGGGTAATAGGGGCCCACCGGGCCGGTGATGATCATAAAGAGATATTCCCGGGCCGGCCGCACCCCCAGGTGAGGCTCGGTGGCCACGATGAACGGCCGGATATAGAGCGAAGCCCCGGGGGTGGAGGGCACCCAGGCCTGGTCGATGAGCAGCAGCTCTTTTAAGGCGGCCAAGGCCAGGCCCTGGTCAAAATCAGGTATGCAGAGCCGTTGGGCCGAGTGGGCAAACCGGACAAAATTGTCTTTGGGGCGGAAGAGGGCCAGGCGGCCGTCAGCCCGGCGGTAGCACTTGAGCCCCTCAAAAATGAGCTGCGCGTAGTGGAGCCCCATGGCCGCCGGCGACAGTTGGAGGGGGGCGAAAGGCTCAATGCGGGGCGCTTGCCACCGGCCGTCATGGTAGTCCATCAGGAACATGTGGTCGGAAAAAATGTCGCCGAAGCCGAGTTGCCGTTCATCAGCCGGCAAAAATCGGCGTTGCTGGCGGGGCAGGATGCGTTTGGCTATCGTTTCCATAGTGACTGATCCTTAAAATAGTGACAATAGTGGCGGTTTACTCATTCGGGGGAGCTTCGGCTGTTTCGGCTGTCTCGTCTTCAGGGCCGGTAATGGGGTGGCCGCGGCCCAGCCGGGCCGGGTCAATGTGATCCACCTCTTCCACTTTGGCCTCGGCCCTGATCAGGTCGATGGTCTTATCCATGCGGAGGCCGGCCCGCAGAGATTCCATCAGGCCCTTAGACTGGTAATGCTCCCGCAAGGCCTCGGCCGGCCGGTGGTACTCCCGGCTCATGTCCGCCAGGGCCTGGCTGATATCCTCTTCCGTAGTCTCAATGTTGTTGTCTCTGGCGATCCGATCCAGCACCAGGGCGGCGGTCACATTCACCTCGGCCTGGGGCCGCAGCCGGTGGTGGAGCATATTGACATCCAGACCCATTTTCTTGAAATCCAGCCCGTTTTGCCCGAAATTACGCCGCATTTCCTCGACATTTTTGTATATTTCCCTTTCAACCAGGGCGGTGGGCAGGTCGATTTTGACCAGCCGGGCCAGTATCTGGCTGACCTGCTGGGCTGCGGACTGATCATTCTGGGCTTCGAGCGCCCGGGACGAATCCACCCGGATGCGCTCCCGCAGGGTGGCCAGGGTTTCCACCCCGTCAATGCTCAGATCCTTGGCCATTTCGTCATCCAGCTCCGGCAGCTCCCGCCGGCTGATTTCCTTCAGGGTGGTGCGCAAGACCAGGGTCTGACCGGCCAGCTCTTTCCGGCTGCCCTCGGGCATGACCACGCTGATATCCCGGGTCTCCCCGGCCTTCATCCCCAGAAGGCCCTGCTCAAACTCCGGCGTCAGACGGTCAGTGCCCAGCTCCACATTCAGGGGCCCGGCCGACAGGTCGGTGACCAGATTTTCCCCCTGATAGCCCTGATAGGTGATGTTGGCCAGGTCGCCCGTCTGGAGCGGCCGCTCTTCCTCGACTTTTTTGACGGTGGAGAGGCTCCGGCGCAATTCCCCGATTTTCTGGTCGATCATTTCCTCGGTCACATTGGCTTTGAGCCGCTGAATTTCCAGGCCCCGCCACTCGGGAGCCTCGAAGACCGGCGGGATTTCCAGGGTCACCGTGAATTTATAGGGGCCGCCCTCCACATAATCCAGGGTCTCCAGCGTGGGCTGGCCCACCGGCTCCAGCTTATGCTCGGTCAGCAGCTGGGGCATGGCCTGGGAGACCACCTCTTCCAGCACCGCTGTTTTCAGCTCATCGGCGTAAATCTGGGCCACCAGGTTCCGGGGGGCCTTGCCGGGGCGAAACCCCTTCAGGCGGGCTTCCCGGGTGAATTTATCCAGGTGTTTCTTCCGCGATTTTAGCGCAGTTTCCTCCGGGAGCTCTACGGTCAACTCTCTTTTGATGCTGTTTATCTCTTTAATGCTTACATTCATAGTCGATGGTCGCTCCCGTCATGGCGTTATTTTTGTGGTGCGAGAGAGGGGACTCGAACCCCTACGGCGCTAGTCCGCTGGCTCCTAAGGCCAGTGCGTCTACCAATTCCGCCACTCTCGCCCAACCAAGGTCAATCTTCTATTTATATGTAGGAAGGTGGATATTGTCAAGAATTAATTGCGGGGCCTCAGCTTGCATAAAGCCGGGGCTTGGTATATTATTTAGTCAAACGGCGACTGGAGGAAAAATGGCTGATATATTAGCGCCAATGAGCGGCAACATTTGGAAAATAATGGTCAAAGTTGGAGATAAAGTCGAGGCGGACACTGAATTGATGGTTATGGAAGTCATGAAAATGGAAGTGCCCATCACCGCCCCGGCCGCCGGCCTGGTCAAAAGTCTCAATGTCAAAGAGGAGGAAGCCGTGGAGGCTGATGCCGTAGTGGCGGTTATTGAGTGACCGGGCCAGCCGACCCGGAAACAACGGCTCCCTTGGGGAGCCGTTTTGGTTATTCGGTTTTATCTTTTATTTCTATTTTGATTTCGTTAATTTCGGCCTGATAGGCCCTGGCCTCGGCCTGGTAGCGGGTGGCCTCGCCGGGGCTGGAAAAATCCATGGATGGCCGCCGCCGATCCCGCCGCTCGGTCCAGCCCAGGTAAGAGGCTACCGCGCCGCCGGCCAGGAAGGCCAGGGGCAAAAGGGCCTTGACCAGGACAAGGAAAGAGCCGAACCACACGCCCAGCAAAATCAGCCCAATCAACAGGGATACCAAGCCGATGATTAATAAAACAGGCATTAGAAACCTCCTTATAGCGGTGGGATAGTGATTGGTTTCTTATTTATATAATGCCACGATTTCCTTCAGATGGCAAGCCTGAATCAGGAGCGCATCTTGCCCCAGCCGCCCCGCCTGTGCTATTATCACCCAAACGGAGGTAGATATGGCCTCAACCGATGCGCACCAGGCGGGGAATGGCAAATTCGAGGCCCTGAGGGCCCTGGCCGCCACCCTGAGCGGCGTCTCCGACCTGGATGTCATGATGGAAACCATCCTGAGCGAGGCCTGCCGCTTTGTCGGCGCCGAAGCCGGCTCCATCTACCTGCCCGACGGGGAGAAGCTGATCCTGGCCTACAGCCGGAATGCTTTTTTTTCCGGAAACAACCAGGCCCAAATCCTGGCCCACTATAAAAATATAGAGTTCCCGCTGGCCGGCCATTCTCTGGCCGCCTATGTGGCCCGGGAAGCCAGGGCCCTGAATATCCCCGAAGCTTATGAGATACCCCCGGACAAGCCCTATCGCTTTGAGCCCTTTTTAGACCGCCGGACGGGCTATGTCTCCCGCTCGGTGCTGACCCTGCCCCTGATTGATCTGCACCATAAAGTGCTCGGAGTTTTGCAGATTATCAACCGTCAGGATGAAGACGGCCAGGCCCTGGCCTTTGACCGGAGCGATGAAGAGTCGATGCTGATTTTTTCAGCCACGGCGGCCATGGCCCTGGAGCGGGTGCAGCTCATTCGCCAGATGCTGCTCTGGACGGTGCGCATGGCTGAGCTGCGCGACCCCCGGGAAACTACTGACCACGCCCTGCGGGTCGGTCACCTGGCCGGCCTCCTCTACGAAAACTGGGCGGCGGCCCGAGACCTGCCGACGGCCGAGATTAAAACCCAGGTGGATCGTCTGCGCCTGGCGGCCATGCTCCACGACATCGGCAAGGTCGGCGTGCCCGACCAGGTTTTAAACAACCCGGGCCGGCTCACGCCCGACGAGCGTCAGGAGATGGAAAAACATGTGCTGATCGGGCTGAAGCTGTTTGAGCCGGTGGGCTCGGATCTCGACGCCATGATCCACGAGGTCATCCTCAGCCACCACGAGCGCTGGGACGGGCAGGGCTACCCGGGCTGGGTCGACCCGGCCTCCGGCCGCCCCCTGTCCGGTTATAAAGCTTCCGGCGGCCGGGTTCCAGGCAAAAGGGGCGAGGAAATCTCCATTTTCGGCCGGGTGACCGCAGTGGCCGATGTCTTTGACGCCCTCAGCTCCAAACGGGTCTATAAGGAAGCCTTTGATGAGGATGTGGTCAGCCAGATTATGCTCCAGGAGAGCGGCCACCACTTTGACCCGGAACTGGTGGATATCCTGATGGCCAACCTGGGTCAGGTTCAGAGCCTCAGGCAGAGGTTTCCCCAATAACCACCATGACCACCCATCTTGCCAGAAATTCTTAATTGTTGTAATATAAGAAAATTAAACTATAAAGAGATTGGCCCGTGACCAGACAGCTAACAATAGTCAACCACCCGGCGGCCAGGCCCTCAAAGCGCCGGCCGTCAGAGAGAGCAGGATTGCGCATGGATAATTACACCCCTTCGCCAGCATTAAAAGACCAGGCGCCCGCAGGCGCACCCATGGAGCAGGTTCGCGAAATTCTTTTCGGGGCCCAGTTGAAAGACATGGAAGTCCGCTTTAAAAGACAGGAAGATCGCCTCTTGCGGGAAATTCACGATGTTAAAGATTCCCTGAAAAAGAGGCTTGACTCCCTGGAAAACTTCATGAAGAGCGAAGTTTCCTCTCTCTTGGAGCGGTTGCGGCGGGAGCAGGAGGAGCGCGAGGCCGAGCAGCGCTCGGAGCAGCGCGAGCGGTCGGAAGCCCTCCAGGCTGAGCAGCGGGAGCGGCTGGAAGCCCTGAAAACCGAGCAGAAAGAGCGGGCCGACGCTTTCAAAAACGAGGAGCGGGAGCGGCAGGAAGCCGTGACCAGGCTTAACGGCGATCTGGCCCAGACCAATGAGGCTTTCGAGCGCAAGCTGGCCAAGCTGGCCAACACCATTGACACGGCCGAGCGCGATCTCCGCTCGCTTTTGCTCAGCGAAGCCGGGAGCCTGACCGACAAGATCGAGAGCAAATACGCGGGGGCCTTAAACGCCCTGGCCAAAACCGCCTCCCAGATCCGGGCCGATATGGTTTACCGCACGGCCCTCTCCGGCATGTTCGCCGAGATGGTGGGCGGCCTGAGCAAACCCTGGAATGAAGACACTCTGGGCGCCAGGGAGACGGCCACCTTTGGCCAGACCGATGATGACAATGGGCCGGATCAGTCCTCCTCAGCCTTGGAAGACCAGGAGGAGGCCGGAGACCTGCCGGCCGTGGCCCGGGTCGGGAGCGCTGACAATTATTGATGGGCTTTTTTAAGTGGCGCAGACCGGCTACGGCGGAGCCTGACCTCCCCGAATCTTCGGCGGACACCGAGCCGGCCCCGCCCCCTGATTTGGCTCCGGTGCCGACCGCCGAAGCCGAGGCCGAGCCATCTCCAAAGCCTTCCAAAGCGGCGATGGAAGACAGCCTCCTGTCCATGATCAATGAGCTGGTTCAGCCGGCTGACTCTTACCTGGAGGCCAGGGATGAGCCTCCGGGCCAGGAGGAACCTGAGACCGAAGAAAAGGAGCCGGCGGCCGCGCCGCCCCGGCTCGCCCCTCTGCCTGATCTCCCCCCCCAGCCAACGGACGAAGAGCTCCAACAACTGCGCCGCCTTCTTTTCAGCCGCGAGATTGACGGCCTGGAAGGTCTCCACCGCCATTTGTCCGAGCCGGATCGCCTGGCCCAGGGCGTGAGCCAGGTCATCACCGAGGCCATCCGCCTGCGGGTGCAGCGCGACAGCGAATTAATCGGCGTCCTCAAACCCACCGTGGATTACATCCTCAGCAATTCCGTCCGCAACAACCCCACGGAGCTGGCTGACAATCTGTTTCCGGTCATGGGCCCGGCCATCCGCCGCTCCATCAGCGAGGGCATCCGGGGCATGCTTCAGGAATTCAGCCGGACCGTGGAGAAAAGCTTTTCTCTGACCGGCCTGAAATGGAGGCTGGAAGCCCTCAACACCGGCAAGACCTTTAGTGAAGTGGTCATGATGAACACCCTGGAATACCAGGTGGAGCAGGTGTTCGTCATTCACGTGGAGACCGGCACCCTGCTTCTCCACCTGGTCAATCAGGATGTGGCGGCCAGCGATGACGGCGACCAGATCGCGGCCATGCTCACGGCCATCCAGCAGTTTGTCAACGACAGCTTCGCCAGGGGGGAACTGAGCACCCTCCAGTTCGGCGACCGCGACATTTTTGTGGTCAGAGCGCCCCAGATCTACCTGGCCGCCGTGGTGCGGGGCCAGGCCCCGCCCAACCTGCGCATTGACATGCAGACCGCCCTGGAACTGATGGTCCTGGAGTGCGCCAACGACCTGGAGCGCTTCTCCGGCGATACCAACCCCTTTAGAAAATCCAGCCGCCACTTTGAGGGCCTCCTGATTTCCCGGTTTAAAGACGAGAGCCAGAAGCTGCCCTGGCGGGCCAAGCTGGCCCCTCTCCTGATTCTGGCCCTCCTCCTGGGCCCGCTGATTTTCCTGGGCCACCGGTATTACCAGACCACCGAGATGGAGCGCCGGATTTCTGAAAAATCCCTCCTGGCCCCGGGGCTGATTTTCCTGCAGGTTAAATCCCGCCTCTTTGGCCTCTGGGAAATAACCTGCCTGAAAGACGATCTGGCCGGTCGGCCGGATCAGGCTCTGGCCGAGTTCGGTCTGCCCCGGGATCGTTACCGCATCACTTATATTCCCTATCTTTCCCGGGACTCCCAAATCGTGGCCCAGCGGGCCGCCATGCTTTTGGCCGACAAACCGGCCGGGGTGGTGGAACGATTTGACGAGGCCTCCAACACCCTGACTTTGGCCGGCACGGCCCCCATCACCTGGGTGCTCGCCACCTATGGCCGTCTGTTGAATCTGCCGGGCCTGATGCGGGTGGATATCCAGGGCCTGAGCGACCCCCAGAACGGGGTCAAAGCCTATCTGGACGACCGCAAGGTGCTGCATCTGACCGGGCGGGCTTCCATCGGCTGGCGCGAGGCCATTCGGGAGCAGGCTCTGCGGGCACCGGGCATCACCGGGATCGACCTCACGGGCGTCCTCAACGATCTGGACACGGCCTGGATGAAAACCCTGGTCAACAAAATCAACGAAACCGTTATCCTGTTTCCGGCCAACAAAGTCCAGCCCCTGCCTGAAGACGGGCCCAAGATGGAGGAGGCCGTGACCACCCTGGTGACCCTGGAAAAGCTGGCCGACTCCATGGATCTGGCCATCACCCTGACCATCTACGGCCACGCCGACGCCACCGGCTCCACCCAGTATAACTATGACCTGAGCCAGGCCCGGGCCAAGGCCCTGGCCGCTCTGCTCTATGCCCGGGGCTCCAGCATCCCCATCGCCACCTATGGCCTCGGGGCCGAGTTTGCCCCTGATATGGCCGAGACCGCCGAGGCCGGCCAGAAAAAAGCCTCTGACCAGTCCAGCCGCAAAATAGAGCTCCGGGTTCATCTCAACCGCCGGGGCGCGGCCCTGGCCTTTGATTGAAAGCCCCCGCTCATGAAATCCAACGCCAAAACTCTGATGGTGGTGGGCACGGCCTCTTCAGTGGGCAAGAGCCTCCTGGTCACGGCCCTGTGCCGCATTTTTAAACGGCGCGGCCTGGCTGTGGCCCCCTTCAAATCCCAGAATATGTCGCTCAATTCCTTTGTCACCCCCGAGGGCCACGAAATGGGCCGGGCTCAGGTGGCCCAGGCCGAGGCCGCCGGGCTGAGCCCCTCGGCCCTGATGAACCCCATTCTGCTGAAGCCCACCGGCGACAGCAAAAGCCAGGTCATTGTGGGCGGCCGGGTTCACGGCCAGATGTCGGCCACGGAATATTACGATTACAAGGAAAACCTGCGGCCCCAGGTGCAGGCCGCTTTCCAGGCCCTGGCCGCTCAATACGAGCTGATCATAATTGAGGGGGCCGGCAGCCCGGCGGAAATCAACCTGATGCAGGGCGACTTCGTCAACATGGGCCTGGCGGCCATGGTGCAGGCCCCGGTCATCCTGGTGGGCGATATTGACCGGGGAGGCGTTTTCGCCTCCCTCTACGGCACGGTCAAGCTCCTGCCGCCGGCCGACCAGACCCGAGTCAAGGGCCTGGTCATCAACAAATTCCGGGGCGACCTCCAGATACTCAAGCCGGGCCTGCTCCAGATTGAAAGCCTTTTGAGCATCCCGGTGCTGGGGGTCATCCCCCACGCCAAATTCGCCCTTGACGAGGAGGACAGCCTGACCGACCGCCTGACGGCCGCCCGGGCGGCCTCCGGCCCCGGGGCCATCCAGATCGCCGTGCTCCGGCTGCCGCGTCTCTCCAACTTCACCGATTTCGCTGTTTTCGACAGTCTGCCCGGGGTGGCCCTGAGCTATGTGGAGGATCGGGCCGGGCTGGAGGCGGCCGACCTGATTATCATCCCCGGCTCCAAGAACACCCTGGAGGATATGCTCTACCTGGAGGAGAGCGGCCTGGCCGGCTGTTTGCGGGGCCTGGCCGCCGAAGGCCGGGCTATCTGCGGCATCTGCGGCGGCTTCCAGATGCTGGGCCGCAGGATTCACGACCCTTACGGGGTGGAGAGCGACCTGCCCAGTATTGACGGGCTGGGCCTTTTGGAGGTGGAGACCTCCCTGGCCCGCACCAAGCGCACCATTCAAACCAGCCTGACTCTCGGCCACCACCCGGGGGTTTTGGCCGGGGCTGGGGGCCGGCGCCTGACCGGCTATGAAATACACCTGGGGGAAACCACGGCCGGGCCCACCGCCCGGCCCCTGGCCGATGGGCCGGACGGCCCGGCCGGAGCAGTCAACCCGGCCGGCAACGTCTTTGGCAGTTACCTCCACGGCTTTTTTGACCAGCTTGATTTCACCCGTCAGTTGCTCAATAACCTGGGCCGGGGCCGGGGACTGCCTGAGAGCCGACCTGAACCTCTCCCGGCCTCTTACCACGAGCTGAAAGAGCGTGAATACGACCGACTGGCCGACCTGGTGGAGGCCAGCCTGCCCGTGGCCAAATTAGAGACCATCGCCGGCCTGGGCTGAACCTGCCAGGTTGAGGATCATGGAATACCAGCGTTACAACGGGGACTTGAGCTCCCTCCAGCCGACCCCCGGCCGCACCATTGTCCTGGGCGGCCTCCCGCCTGCGGCCCTGGCCCGCCTGTTGGTTCAACTGATCCGCCACCGGCCCCAAACCATTCTGGTGACTGTCCCCAGCCCCCTGATGGCCGAAGACCTGGCCGGCGACCTCAACTTTTTCTGGCCCGAGGGCCGGGAGCGCATCCATCTCTTCCCGGCCCTGGAGGCCAAGCCCTTCCTGGCCCAGTCCACGGCCCCCGACACCATGGCCCAGCGCCAGTGGGCTCTGGCCCATCTGGCCGCCCAGGACGATCCCCGGCTGGTGGTGGCTTCGGCCGCCGCCACCCTGCGGCTGGCGCCGGAGCCGGGCCAGGCCCTGGCCGGTCGCCGCCTCATCCAGAGCGGGGCCGAGCTGGATGTGGATGATTTCAAACAATTTCTCAGCCAAAACGGCTATACAGCCGTGGGCCAGGTGGAGTCGCGGGGCGATTACTCGGCCCGGGGCGACCTGGTGGACATTTTCCCGGTGGGCCAGGCCCGGCCGGTGCGGGTGGAGCTCTTCGGCGACCTGGTGGAATCCATCCGCAGCTTCCGAATTCAGGATCAGCGCTCAATAGCCCGCCTGGAATCGCTCCTGGTGGCCCCGGCCTCGGAATTCGCCTACGAGCCCGAGGCGTGCGGCCGGGCCGCTGACCGGCTGGAGCAAATGGCGGCCGAACAGGGCTGGCACGCCCTCCTGTGGGAGCCTCTGGCTGAGAAACTGAGAAACGGCGAAGCCTTCAGCGGTCTGGAATCCTGGGCGCCGCTCTTCACCGAGCTGAAACCCCTGGCCGGCTATCTAGGGCCGGTCGGCAGTCTGGTCTATGAGCCGGAAGAATGCTTCCGGGCCGGGGAGGCCGCCTGGCTGGGCCTGGCCAACCATTTCGAGCGGCTGGCGGTGGAGGGCCGACCCCACCTGCCCCTGACCAGCCTCTGGCAGACCAACGAGGCCACGGCCTGCGCTCTGACCCGGCCCGGCGGCTGGCGGGCCCGCCACCTGGAGCTGCCCGAAAACGAGGATCAGGCCGCCGCTTATCTGCGGGTGCCCATTGAGCTGAACACCACTCTGCGGGCCACCCTGACCCCCGGGCGGGGCGGAGCCGGCCTGCTGGGCCCCCTGGCCGCCCGGCTGAAGAGCCTTTTGACCCGTGGTTTTGAGACCCATCTGGTGGCCCGCACGGCCGAGCAATCCCGCCGCCTGGCCGACCTGCTCAATGAATACGACCTGTCGGCCGCCTCTGGCCGTCTCTCCCTGGATGTGGGCCAACTGTCGGCCGGCTTTGCCGTGGATGGGGACCGGGTGGCCTATATCGCCGAAGACGAAATACTGGGGGCCCGGATGCGCCCCCGGCGACGGGCGGCTGAAGAGTTCAAAGGCCTCACCTTCGCCAGTTTAAAGGATCTCAGCCCCGGCGACTTTGTGGTGCACAATGTCCACGGCATCGGCCAATACCGGGGCCTGGTCACCCTCAACCTGTCTTACGGCCAGAAGGGCGACTTTTTGCACCTCGAATACAAGGGCGGCGACAAGCTCTATGTGCCGGTGGAGCTCTTCGGGGCGGTCAGCAAATACATTGGCGGCTCTGACCGCCCCCCCTCCCTGGACAAGCTGGGGGGCCTGACCTGGGGCCGGCTCAAGGATAAAGTCAGAGAAAACATCCGGCAGATGGCCGAGGAACTTTTAAAGCTCTACGCCGCCCGCCAGATCTCCCCCGGCCACGCCTACGCCAAGCGCGACAACGCCTTTATGGAATTTGAATCGGCCTTTGAATACACCGAAACCCCGGATCAGCGGCAGGCCATTGAAGAGGTGCTGGCCGACCTGGCCGCGCCCCGGCCCATGGATCGCCTGGTCTGCGGCGATGTGGGCTATGGCAAGACCGAGGTGGCTATGCGGGCGACCTTTAAAGTGGTCTCTGAAAAAAAACAGGTGGCCGTGCTGGTGCCCACCACCATCCTGGCCGAGCAGCACGGCCACACTTTCGAGGCCCGCCTCTCGCCCTGGGGGGTCAACGCGGCCTCCCTGTCGCGCTTTAGAAAGCCGTCCGAGGTTCGGGAGACCCTGAAACGCACGGCCGAGGGCCGGCTGGATGTGCTGATCGGCACTCATCGCCTGCTGCAAAAAGACGTGAAATTTAAAGACCTGGGGCTGGTCATCATTGACGAGGAACACCGCTTTGGCGTGGCCGACAAGGAAAAGCTGAAAAAGCTGCGGGCCCAGGTGGATGTCCTGTCCATGAGCGCCACGCCCATTCCCCGCAGCCTGTCCATGTCCCTCTCCGGCATCCGGGACCTGAGCTCCATCGCCACCCCCCCCCAGGATCGCTTGGCGGTCAAAACCTTCCTGATGAAATACGAGGACGAAGCCGTCTGCGAAGCCATTGACCGGGAGCTGGCCCGGGGCGGGCAGGTTTTTCTGGTTCACAACCGGGTGCGGGACATTCACCTGTGGGCGGCCAAGCTCCGGCGGCTGATGCCCCTGGTCAAATTCGGGGTGGGCCACGGCCAGATGAAAGAAAAGGAGCTGGAGGACATCATGACCAGCTTCCTCAACCGGCAACTGGATGTCTGGATCACCACCACCATCGTTGAATCCGGCCTTGATTTCCCGGCCGCCGGCACCATTATCATCGACCAGGCCGACCGCTTCGGCCTGGCCCAGCTCTATCAGCTGCGCGGCCGGGTGGGCCGGGGCAACCAGCAGGCTTACGCCTACCTGATGGTCGACAACCCCGACACCCTGCCCGCCGACGCCCAAAAGCGCTTAAAAGCCATTCTCGACCACACCGACCTCGGCAGCGGCTACCAGATTGCCCTGCACGACCTCCAGATCCGGGGCAGCGGCAACATTCTGGGGGCGGCCCAGTCGGGCCAGGCCCATCTGGTGGGCTATGAAATGTATAACCAGCTGATGGAGGAGGCCATCCGGGACTTAAAGGGGGAGCCGCCGGAGGAGGAGCTGAGCCCAGTGGTGGCCATGGGCCTCCCGGCCTATCTCCCCGAAGCCTATGTCCCGGATACCGAGTCGCGCCTGGTGCTCTACCGCCGGCTGGCCTCGGCCGCCGACTTCGAAACCATCGAAGCCCTGAAAGCGGAGATGATCGACCGTTTCGGCCCGCCGCCGGACGAGGCCCAGGCCCTGTCAGCCATGATGGAGATCAAGCTCTGGCTCAAAAAAGTGGGCGTCCAGCGCCTGGAAACCGGGGCCGGAGGCCTGACTCTGACCTTTGGCCCGGCCGGCCCGGCCAATTACGACCGGGTCATGGCCCTGGTGCTGGACAAAACCCGCCAAGTCCGGCTGTCGCCCAACGGCCGCCTCTTTGTCGGCGATATTCGGCTCCGAACCGGCCAGGATTTGGAGAAAGTGAAAAATTTCTTGCCAGGACTTATTTAAAATATTACACTTATTAATAAATAAGGCCCGTCTGACCCTGGCCGCCGGTTTGCTGGCCCTGGCCGCCCTCCCGGGTTGCCGGGAGGAGACTTGGGATCCGGAGGTGGCCGCCCTGGTCAACGGTCGCCCCATACCCAAAGCGGCGGTGGAGCAGGTGCTGGAGTGGGGGTTTTACCCGGCCCTGGACCGCGGGGGCGAGCGGGACATCACCGCCCCCCGGGTGCTGGCCCGGCTCATTGACGAGAGCCTGGTGCTGGCCGAGGCGAAAAAGGCCGGGCTGGCCGTGAGTGACCAGGAAGTGGCTCAGGCCCAGGATGAGCTGGTCTCGGCCTGGTTTGGGGCGGCCCCGCCGCCGGCCGAGCTGGAGGATTTGCGCCAGGCCTTGCGCCGCCAACTGCTCTTGCGTAAAATGACGGAGAAAGTGGCCGCTGAGCGCCGGGTTCTTTCGGCTGCGGCCTGGCGTCAATTCTGGGCCGGCTGGCCCAAAAATCTGCCGCCCCGCTATCTGGTTCGGGTGCTGTTTTTGCCGCCCCGGGATCAGGCCCCGGCCTGGCCGATTAAAAAGCCGCCCAGCCTGGCCCAACTGGCCGCCCAGTTTGAAAAAAAGGGCTTGGCCGTCATTCTGTCCGGCCCGCTCTGGCTGGGGGCCGATCAGTTTCCGCCGGCCGACCGGGCCGCTCTGAAGCAGGCCGTGGCTGAAAAGCGCCTGGCCGGGCCCTTTCGCCTCCCGGAAAGCTGGGCCGTCTATGAAGTGCTGGAGGTGGTGCCCGGCCCCACCCCGGCCGAGGAATTTCAAGCGGCCAAAGCGGCTTTTGAGGATCAGGCCGGCCGCCTGGCCTTTCAGGAGTGGCTGGCCGCCCTGCGGGCCGGGGCTGACCTGAAGATGGCCCCCTTTTTCACGGGAAAGGTATTATAAATATGCGTTTTAACCTCATGGCCCTCATTTTAACCCTGATCCTGGCCGCTTGGCCCGGCCCGGCCCGGGCGGGCCTGGACGGCGTGGCCGCCGTGGTCAACGGCGAGATCATCACCTTAAAGCAGGTGGACAACCGGGTGAGCAATCTGGCCAAAACCAGACAGGCGGCCGGAGTGCCCCGGGAAGCTCTGCGCCAGAAAGTGCTGGAGGGCCTGATCGACCAGGAGCTGATCAACCAGGCGGCCAAGACCAAGGGCGTCTTCATCACCGACTCAGATGTCAGCATGGCCCTCGAATCCATCAAGAAAGAGAATAACCTCACCGATGCCCAGTTTCAGGCCTCCCTGGCCCAGAGCGGCACCACCATTGAGGCTTTCCGCGATGATCTGCGGGTGGAGCTGCTCCGCAACCGGGTGATGGGGGCCCAGGTCATCAAGACCGTGGTCACCGACAGCGAGGTTTCGGCCTTTCTTCGGGGCGAGGGGCCGGACTTGGGGCCCGGGCCGGCGGCCGGGGGAGGGGGGACGGGCGACACCCGCCCCCTGCGGATGATCTTTCTGCCCCTGGATCCGAAAAACAAGGATAAAATCCTGAGCGAGGCCCGGCGGATCAAAGCTGAAATTGAGGGGGGCCTGAGCTTTGCCGCCGCCGCCAAAAAATATTCCAAGGGCCCGGGCCGGGACAAGGGCGGCGACACCGGCGAAGGCGCCACCGTGGCCAACCTGCCCCCGGAAATCCAGGCGGTGGCTTCCAAGCTGGGCTCGGGCCAGCCCCTGGAGCCGGTCTCGGCCGGCAACGCGGTGATTATTATCTCCTCGGTGGGCGATCCCCCCTCGGCCGCCCCCGCCCCCGCCCCGACCGTCAAGAAAGAAAAGGGCCGGAGCCAGGCTGATGATTTCAGCCCGGAGGCCAGGGAAAGCGCCCGGCGCCAGCTGGAACGCTATAAAATGCAGCAGCATTACACCAAGTGGGTCAACGACCTCAAGCGCAATGCGGTCATCAAAATTAACAGGTAAATAAATATGAGCATCCTGGGCAAACCACCTAAATTCGCCCGCCCCCCGGCCCGGCCGGCCAGTGAGATTACCGGCGGCCCGGGTCTGCCCGAGACAGCCCCGGCCCGCCGGCCCCGGGCTAACCTGCCCCGGCCGGCCGCCGCCGCCAGCGAGCTTAACCCCCAGGCCAAAACCCTGGAGGGGCTGGGCGATTATCTGAAAACCAAGCGGGAAATCACCGGCCTGACCCGGCGGGACGTGGTTATTAAAATCAAAATCCCCCTGGATCAACTGGAAGCCATTGAAGACGGGCGGCTCTCCTCTCTGCCGCCGGTTTTCGCCAAGGGCTTTTTGCGGGCCTACGCCAACGAGCTGGGGCTGGACGCCGAGACCATTCTTGAGGATTACCGCCAGATGACCGGCGGCTTTAAAAACGAGCCGGCCAGCCGTGAGCCCCTGGGCCAGCGCTATGTGGAAACCAACGTGGGCAATGACCCCTGGCGGCCCGGGCGCTCAACTGTGGTCATCGCCCTCCTGGCCCTGGCTGCGGCCATCGCCCTCCTGGTTCTCTGGCCCGGTCTGCGCTACAGCCTGGGCTCCATAGTGCCCCTCCTGGGCCGGGTGCCGGGCTTTTCCCTGACCGCCCGGCCGGAGGAGCCGGCCACCCTGCCGGCCGGCCAGACCTCGCCCTCCGACCCCTCGGCCGGAGGCCTGACCCAGGCCCTCAGCCAGGACGACCCCGCCCCGGAGCCGGAGACCCCTTTCATGGCTGACCCCATTGGCGAGGCCCCGGACGGCAGCCTCTCCGTGGTCACCGGCAGTCTGACTCCCCCGCCCTCAGTCCAGCCCTCAGCCCAGCCCGATGATCCGGCCGCGCCGGCGGATCGGGCCGGCTTTCTGACCCTGGCCAGCACGGAAAACCAGGTCTGGGTGCAGGTGGCGGTGGACGGCAAGGCCCCGGAATTCTTCTTTTTGCGCAATGGGCAAAAGGTCACTCTGACCGTTAATCAATCCGTGGTCGTCACCACCGGCCAGGCCACGGCCCTGGCCGCCACCTGGCAGGAGCGGGATCGAGACCCGGCCAAAGACCTGAACCTCAGCCCCTTGAGCAGCGAAAAAGTGGCTGAGGTCAGATTTCCCCAGAGCTGACCCGGAGGTGGCCGCTCCCCAACGCCTGGTGTTGCCCTCTACCCAGGCGACTTTTGACGAGCTGGCCCCGGTGGCCAGAACCCTCTTGGACGGCGGGCTGGTGGCCTGCCCCACCCAGACCTTTTACGCCCTGATGGCCCTGGTGGACACCCCCAAAGCCCTGGAGCGCCTGACCAGGCTCAAGGGCCTGGAGGCGCGCCGCCAAAAGCCCTTTCTGATCCTCATAGATCAGCCGGGCCGCATCCACTGCTATGCCCGGGAAGTGCCGGAGGAAGCTGCGGGGCTGATGGCCGGGTTTTGGCCCGGCTCCCTGACTCTGCTGTTGCTGGCCCAGAACGGGCTACACCCCTCGCTGGTGGGCCCGGCCCGCACTGTGGGAGTGCGGGTGGAGGAGCTGGAGCTGGTGCGCCGCCTGGTGCGGATGGTGGATCGGGGCCTGACCGGCACCAGCGCCAACCCGCCCGGCCAGCCCCCGGCCACCACAGCCGACCAGGTGGCCGCATATTTCGGCGATCAACTGGATTTGATCATTGACGCCGGCCCCACCCCCGGCGGTCAGCCCTCGACCATCATTGACGCCAGCCTCGGCGCTCCCCGCATACTGCGCGACGGGGGCCTGCCCTTGAATGAGCTGATCCAGGCCTGCCCCATTCTGAGGTTTAAGGCGGATTGAGAGCAATATCGGAAATCTTGGAGCTATGACCTTAGAGCAACTCAAACGGCTGCTATCTGAAGGTGAAGGCCTGACGATAGAATATAAAAAATGCGTGAATGAGCTGAACAACAGCGTATTTGAAACCGTCTGCTCTTTCTCCAACCGCTACGGCGGCTATCTCATCCTTGGAGTAGAAGATGACGGCACAGTGGTTGGCGTCAATCCCAACGCTGCCGCCTCTATTAAAAAAAATTTCGCCAATATGCTCAATAACCCGCAAAAAGTCTCACCCACGCTGTTTTTGCATTTGGAAGAGATCAAGGTAAAGGGCAAACTGGTGTTATATACCTATATCCCAGTGAGTTCGCAGGTCGAACTCTGCTCCGATAAGGTCTTTGACCGAACAGAGGATGCCGATATCGACATAACCAAGTCCACGGATATGGTGGCCAACCTGTACAGGAGGAAATCATCCATATATACTGAGCGTGAGGTGTTTCCCTTTGTGACAGAAAAGGAACTTCGCCTTGACCTCATGCCTAGGGTTCGCCAGATGGCTTTGAGTCACTATCCTGAGCACCCGTGGGAAAACATGCCCGACCTGGACATATTGAAAAGCGCCGGTCTTTACGAGAATGATTGGAGAACCGGAAAACAGGGTTTCAATCTCGCCGCCATTCTGCTTTTTGGGCGTGACGATGTTATCCGCTCCTGTGTTCCCGGCTATGTGACTGATGCAATACTGCGCAAGGATAACCTCGACCGCTATGATGATCGACTTATGGTCGAAACCAACCTGATTGAAAGCTATGACCTGCTCATGGAGTTCATAGCCAAACATACGTCTGATAAGTTTTTCCTGATTGATGACCAGCGGGTCAGCGTTCGGACATGGATTGCCCGGGAGATTGTCAGCAACACTCTCGTTCACCGTGAGTATTCCAGTCCTTTCCCGGCCAAAATAATTATTGAAAATAATCGCATATATGCGGAGAACTGGAACAAAGCGCAGCGCCATGGGCGCATTGTGCCTGAACATTTCACACCATATCCCAAGAACCCGCTGTTGGCGCACTTCTTTGTGAATATTGGGCGGGCCGACAAACTCGGTTCCGGCATCAGGAATCTCTACCGCTACACTAAAATTTATTCAAACGGAGAGCCGGAACTGATTGAGGGTGATGTGTTCAAGACCATTGTCCCTCTTAATTTGGATAAAACAAAAAAAGTTGCCGATAAAGTTGCCGATAAAGTTGCCGATAAAGTTGCCGATAAAGTTGCCGATAAAGTTGCCGATAAATTGACTTCCGGCGAAAATGCCTTTATAAAAGCGCTCCTGCCATACTTCGGGGAACACGAGTGGATTACCAATGCTGAGGCCAG
>JAISJK010000029.1 GCA_031261565.1 Candidatus Adiutrix sp.
ACCCGCAGCCCGCCCACCCGCCCGCCGGGAGCGCCGCGATTTCCTCAAACTAGCCGGGGCCGGCGGTTCCCTGGCCCTTCTCGGGCTGGGCGGCTACGGCCTTGTCCGGCAAGGCCGGCCCCCCAGGGTTGTCCGCCAAAACCTGGTGGTGGCCGATCTGCCGGCCGGGTTGCAGGGCTTTAAAATCGGCCAGATTTCGGATATCCACCTGGGCCTGTGGAGCAATCAGGCGGAGCTGGCCCAGTCTTTGGAAGTCCTGGCCTCGCTTGAGCCCGATCTGGTGGCCCTGACCGGCGACCTGGTGGACAGGAACGCCGAGTTTGCCAGGCTGTATCACGAGCCCCTGAAAATCCTCCAGAAGACGCCCCACGGCGTCTGGGGCGTGCTGGGCAACCATGACCACTATACGGGCCGGCCGGAACGCGTGGCCGAGCTCCTGGACGGCCACGGTTTAAATATGCTGATGGACCGGCGGGCCAACCTGCCAGGGCTGCCCCTGGCCCTGGTGGGCTTAAACGACCAGGGGGCCCACCTTAACTGGGTCGGCCGGGCCCTGAGCGCCCAGCGCCGCGATGACTATGTTTTAAATTTTGAGACCGTGACCGGCCCAACCGCCCGGCCGGGCGATTTTATCATCCTGCTGAATCACCGCCCGGAGGGCCTGGCCCAGGCGGTGGATCAGGGCGTCCGCCTTTACCTGGCCGGCCACACCCACGGCGGCCAGTATCAGCTGCCCTATTTTGACCAGGCCAATGTTGCCGCTTTCTTTTACAAATACACCTGCGGCCTCTATCAGGAAGGTCCGGCCTGGATCAATGTCAGCCAGGGGGTGGCCTCGGTGGCCATCCCCTTCCGCCTCTGGGCCTGGCCGGAGGTGAGTCTGATTACGCTGTTAAAAGGGTAAAATCCGCTGCAGAAAAGTCCGGGTGCGGTCAGAGGCGGGTCGCTCAAAAAAAACGGCGGGCGGGGCTTCTTCAATTATCTGGCCCTGATCAATGAAAATAACGCGGTCGGCCACCCGCCGGGCAAAGCCCATTTCATGGGTGACCACAGCCATGGTCATGCCTTCCCCGGCCAGGTTGACCATCACGTCCAAAACCTCGTGGGTGACTTCCGGGTCGAGGGCCGAGGTGGGCTCGTCAAAAAGCATAATGTCGGGATTCATGGCCAGAGCCCGGGCAATGGCCACCCGCTGTTGCTGGCCGCCGGACAGCTGGGCCGGGTAGTTGCCGGCCTTGTCGGCGATGCCCACTTTATGCAAAAGCTCCAGGCCCAGCTTTTCAGCTTCCTGAGACGGCCGCCTGAGCACATTCACCGGGCCCATAGTCACATTTTCCAAAGCGGTTTTGTGGCGGAACAGGTTGAAACTCTGAAAGACCATGCCCATTTTAGTCCGCAACTGGCCCAGGTTGACGCCGCGATCGTAAATATTCTGGCCATCCACCAGGATAGCGCCGGAGTCAATCGTCTCCAGGCGGTTGATGGCCCGGAGCAAAGTGCTTTTGCCGCTGCCGGAAGGCCCCACCAGCACCACTTTCTCGCCCCGGCCGATAGACAGGGAGACCCTGGTCAGAGCGGCGAAATCGCCGAAATACTTATAGACGTCGCTCATGACGATAATGGGCTGGTCGCCGGGCATCTTATCGTCTTTCATAGCGGCTCACGCGGCTTTCGGTCAGCGAAACCAGCTTGGACAACATCAGGGTGATAAAGAGATAAATCAGGGCGACCACGGTGTAGGCCTCGAAATACCAGTAAGTCCGGGTGGCGAATTCTCTGGCCAGCCGCAGGATATCCGGCAGGGCGATGATGGAGACCAGAGAGGAATCCTTGAGCAAGGCGATGCACTCGTTGCCCACCGGGGGCAGGATGGTGCGCACGGCCTGGGGCAGAATCACCTTAAACATGGTCTGGAAGGGGGTGAAGCCCAGGCTCAGGGCGGCTTCCCGCTGGCCCCGGTCAATGGACTCAATCCCGCTGCGCACCACCTCGCCCATATAGGCCCCATAGCAGAAACTCATGGCCAGAACAGCGCTGACCACCGGCGGCACGGTGATGAAAGTGGAAACCGCGTAATAAATGTAATAGAGCTGCACCAGGAGGGGGATGCCCCGCACCACCTCCACATAGACCGAGGCCGTCAGGTTGACCCATCTTATTTTGGAAATGCGGCACAGGCCGGTCAGGACGCCCAGGGGCAACACCAGCAGAATGCTGTAAAGGGTAATTTTGGTGGTCACCCACAGACCGCCGGGCATAATGAAAAATAAGGCCCGGCGATAGTGGCCGCCATCATCGGCCCACCGCCGCATCAGGCCCTGGGGCTCAAAGCAGCCGGGGAAAGCGGCCAGGGCCAGCCCGGCCAGGTAGTCATAGGAGCAGAGGAGGAGGAACACCAGGGGCGTGGCCAGAACCACAAACTTCCAGGCCGAATGGAGACCCGGGTCGGCTGCCCGGGGGACGGCCGGCCCATCGGCTATTTCAATGGTGAAACCAGGGCCATCGCCGCTCCCGCCGGGACGGGCCGCCGGGGCCTTGTCCAATTCGCGTTGCTTATGCGGCTGAACCATGGGCGCGTAAATAGCTTATTCAGAGGCGATCCATTTTTTGTGCAGATCTTTGTCAATACCCCGGGCTTTGACCCCGGCGATCCCCTTGTTGATCAGGGCCAGGGTGGCCCCGTCGCCCTTGCGCACGGCCACGCCGTAGAGCTCCTCCGAGCCCGGGGAATCCAGAACCAGGGCTATCTTTAATTTTGACTTATAATTGGCGTTTTCCATAATAAAATTGGAGGCCACGGCGTCAT
>JAISJK010000038.1 GCA_031261565.1 Candidatus Adiutrix sp.
TTTTTGTGGAATTTTGGACATTGTCCACGCCATGGACGATTTTTTTGGCGGCCAGCTCCGGCAAACACAAATTTCGAACATTAAGCCGACCTTTCGGTACAGTCACTTTTAGCGAGGCCTTCAGTTTTACGAAGAGTTGCGTGAACCAGCATCATCATGTCAAAGCGGGTGGTCTGGAGCAATCCAGACCACCCGCAGTTAACCGCCTTAGAAGCTGAAATGGCCGGTGCCAACGCTGAGCAGGATGAAGCAGGTGATGCCCACGACAACGCCATAGAGCAGAAAGGGCCAGAAGGTCTTTTTCAAGATTTCGCCCTCGCGGTTCAGAAGGCCGACCACCGTGCAGACCGCCACAATATTGTGGACGCAGATCATGTTGCCCATAGCCCCGCCGGCGGCCTGAGCTCCCAGGATAATCTCGCGGGACATGCCGAGCATCCCGGCCATATCCCACTGGAAGAGGCCGAAGAGCATATCGGAAACCGTGTTGGAGCCGGTGATAAAAGCCCCCAGACCGCCGACATAGGCGGCGAACATCGGCCAACTGTTGCCCAGGATATCGGCCATTGTTTTGGCCATGGCCATGGGCATGGAGGGCAGACCGGCTGCCGCCGCATCAGCCAGCCCGGCGTTAGCCGACCCAATGGCCTCCGTGATGCCTGAGCCCTGGAATATTTTGACCAGGGCCACCGAGGCGATTAGAGAGATAGTGGCGGCCTTCATCTTCACCGCCGTGTCTTTCCAGGCCGCCGCCGCCTTGCCCACCGGCAGTTTGTGCAGCCAGATGGTCAGGATAGCGACCAGCATAAAGGGCACGGTGCCGGGGAGATAGAGCAGGTTGAGCTGGTCATTGACGTTGGTGTAGCCCAGAATACCTTTGAAAGCGACCACGCCGTTGGTGTTCAGCCAACCCTTGAGACCCAGGCCGTTAATGCGGGTCACCACCAGAATCAAGCCGATGAGGATATAGGGCATCCAGGCCTGGAGCTGGCTCATGTGGGGTTTGACCTCTTTGACGGCAAAACTGATGTCGCCCGTCCAGCTTTTGTCCCACTTGTTGTAGTCTCCGAAAGTCCAGACCTCCTTGGGCATGCAGAAGCCGGCTTTAGCCCCGGTAACAATGATGCCCAGACCCACCAGAGAACCCACCAGGGAGGGCGTCTCGGGGCCGACGAACAGGGCCAGGATCAGATAGGGCACCACAAAGGCGACGGCCGCGAAAATACAGAATTTCCAAGCGCCGAAGCCATCAGACCATTTCCGGTTGGGGCCGAAGTAACGGGTGATGAAGCCGAGCATGAAAATGGGCAGGATAAAGGCCATGGGGGCGTGCATCAGACTGGCCGACTGGCCGGTATAGGCCAATAACTGGTCAAGGGAAGTGAAGTTGGCTTTCACGCCGTCAAGCACGCCCGCAGCGGCGACCTCTTTGCCAATGCCGCCGATGGCGTTGCCGAAGCCTAATAAGATCGGGGTGCCCACCGCCCCGAAAGTCACCGGGAAGGAGTTGAAGGCCAGACAGATGACTGCGGCGGCCATGGGCGGGAAGCCCAGAGACAAGAGGAGCGGGGCGGCCAGAGCGGCCGGGGTGCCGAAGCCGGCCGCACCCTCAATAAAGGCCCCATACATATAGCCGACAATGATGGCCTGGACGCGCATATCCCGGCTGATGCCCTGCATGCCATACTGGATGGTTTCCATGCCTCCGGAAGCTTGCAGGGTGTGCAGAATGAGCAGAGCACCAAAGACAATGATCAGCACCCCAACGGCGCTGACTACCCCGTTAAGGCTCAGAGCCAGCACATAGTGCCACGGCAGATTCCAGACCAGGATGGCGATGGCGGCGCAGGACAGCCAGGCCAGGGGCATGGCTTTCATGGCCCCCATGCGAAGCCCGACCATGAGCACCAGCGCCGCCAGAATGGGAATAAAAGCAAAAACCGCGAGCATACCAATAGACATAATGCATTCTCCTCACTTTCACCGGTTGATGCCAGGGTTGCCTGGCCACGGCCTTAAGTTAACCAAGACTGTCGGCGTAAAGCTCGGCCACATGCTTAACCGGGATGTTGTCCCCGTTGCGCGACAGCATATCCATAATCTGCATCATACAGGCCGGGCAGGCGGCCGCGACCAGATCGGGTTTGACCGAAACAATATTGTCGCGTTTGCGCTGCCCTATTTTTTTGGAAAGATCGTAATGGGCCAGAGTGAAGCTGCCCCCCGAGCCGCAGCAGCGGTCGGCCTCGGGCATTTCCACAAATTCCAGGCCGGGGATGTTTTTGAGTATCCGGCGGGGCTGGCTACTGACGTTCAGGGATTTTTTGAGGTGGCAGGAGTCGTGGTAAGTGACGCGTCGGCCGCCCTGGGCCGACTCCGGCAACTCGGCTTTCAGGACATCAACGATGAAGGCGGTGATGTCAATGGCCTTTTCGCTCATCTCTTTCAGCGTAGCCTGCTCCTCCGGAGTGTAATCATTAGAGAATTTGGGCCAGATTTCTTTGATGGTCGCCGCGCAGGTGGCGCAGGGGGTGACCAGGTAGTCAAAGGTTCCGGTTTTAAAAATGGCCAGATTCTGCCTGACCAGTTGGTCAAAGGTCTTCCTGTCCCCGGAGGCCAGGGCCGGAATGCCGCAACAATTCTGGCCGGCCGGCAGAAAGATGCCGGTCTGGTGTTTCCGCAAAATCTTGACCGTGGCCTGGGCCAGTTGGGGAAAGATTTTATCGGAGACGCAGCCGGGAAACAGGGCCGCCACCGGCCGGCCCGGCCCGGCCTTCTCCGCCAGAGCGCTGGTGGTGGTGTGGAAGGGCTCCTTGGCCAGGGCCGGGAAGTGGCGGTCGCCGATAAAGGCCGAAAACAGCGGGGCCTGATAGGTGCCGGCAGCGTTGTGGTCGTCTCGGATAAACAGCCCCTGAAATGTTTTGGAGAGACCCAGCAAGCCGTCAAAAAGTTTGGGCCGCACCAGGAAGCCCCGGAAGATCATCTTCTTGATGGGCGACAGGCCCAGGTAGCCCATGACAATGGATCGGGCTCGCAGGAAGATGTCCATAATTTTGACGCCCGAGGGGCAGTTGGCCTGGCAGGAACCGCAGAGCAGACAGCGGTTGAGCTTTTCATTGACCGACTCGGCATCGGTGATGATGTGGTGGGCCAGATTTTCCAGGAGGGCGATTTTGCCCCGGGTCACATCGGCCTCCCGCATGGTCGCGCCATAGACCGGGCAGACCGCCTGGCAGAAGCCGCACCGCATGCAGGAGACCAGCATATCATCCAGCTCCAGCAACATGGCGGCCAGGGCCGCGATATCCTGGGGAACCGGCGGCGCCGTTGGCGGTTGTGTGTTTGCAGACATCAGGGCCTCCTAATGAAACTTTTTTTAGACAAACTTTTTGCCGGCGTTAAAGAGCATCTTGGGGTCAAGAGCGCGGCGAATGCTTTTGGCGAATTCAATGGTGGCCCGGTTGGTCTCCTTTTCCATCCACTTGGCTTTGGCCATGCCGATGCCGTGCTCGCCCGAGAGAGTCCCCTGCAGTTTGAGGGCCACATCAAAAATCTCGTCCACCGCCTGCTCCACCCGGTGGAATTCTTCGCTGTTGCGGCGGTCGCATAGAATGGTCGGGTGCAGGTTGCCATCTCCGGCGTGGCCGAAGATGCCCACTTCCAGCTTAAACTTTTCAGCGATGCGGTTGACGGCGGCCACCATCTCCGGGATGCGCGAGCGGGGCACGGTGGCGTCTTCCAGCACGGTGGTCGGCCGGGCCCGGGCCAAGACGGGCAAGGCGTTGCGCCGGGCGGCCCAGATGTCGTTTTTCTCTTTTTCATTGCGGGCCACGCGGATATCCGTGCTGCCGCACTTTTTGCAGATTTCCATCACTTTTTGCGCGTCTTCCTCCACCATCTGCGCGTGGCCGCCGTCAACCTCAATAAGCAGAATGGCCCCGGCTTCCACCGGCAGCCCGATCTTGGCGTCGGCTTCCACATAGCGGATGCACTTCTGATCCAGAAACTCCAGGGTGCAGGGCACAATATGGGCGGAGATGATGCCGGCCACGGTTTCCGAGGCTTTGTTGACATCGCCGAAAATGGCCATCATGGCTTTCTGGGCCTTGGGCGGCGGCACCAGCTTGATGATGATATTGGAAAAGATGCCCAGAGTGCCTTCCGAGGCGGCCATCAGGGCGGGCATATTATAGCCGGTCACATATTTGACCGTGCGCGAGCCGGATTTAATCAGTTCCCCGCGATAATCAAAGATTTCCATGCCCATGATATAATCTTTGGTCACGCCGTATTTAAGGCCCCGCAGACCTCCGGCGTTCAGGGCGATATTGCCGCCCAGAGTGGAGACCGACTGCGAGCCCGGATCGGGGGGATAAAAAAGCCCCATCTTGGCCACTTCCGTGGCGAAGGTGGCCGTGATCAGCCCCGGCTCAACCACGGCGTATAAATCTTCGGCGTTGATTTCCAGAATCTTGTTCAACTTGTTGGTCAGAATGACCAGGCCATCGCCCGGCTCCGGGATGACCGCCCCGGAGAGGTTGGTGCCGGCACCGCGAACGGTGATGGGCAGATCCGCGACATAGGCCAGTTTGACCACCTGGCCCAGCTGCTCCTGAGTCTCCGGGCTCACCACCAGGGCGGGGATGACCGGCGACAGAACCGCCGCATCATAAGAATAAGCCTGACGGTCGGCTTCTTCGGTCAAAACATTAGTCGAGCCGACTACAGCGGAAAACTCTTTGATAAGTGCCGGACTGATGGCCATGCTGTTCCCTTTCTGAATGAGTTAATGGTTCGTTCGCCTATTTCATCTGGCTATTTCATCTGGCTATTTCATCTGTCTATTTCATCTGTCTATTTCATCTGTCTAGCCAAAAATTCGGCCATGTGTTCCACTTTGAGCTTCTTGCCGCGCACTTCCTCGCCGCCGCGCAGCTGCATCACGCAGCCCGGGCAGTCGGTCAGCAGAGTGGAAGCCCCGGATTCTTCCAGGACGGCGAGTTTCCGGGTCAGGAGGCCGCTGGATATTTCCGGAAATTTCACGGAATAGGTGCCGCCGAAACCACAGCAGACATCTTCCTCCGGGGTGGGGACATACTGGCCGGCCGCAGCCATCAGCGCGCGCGGCTCTTTGGTCACGCCCAGGCCCCGGCAGAGGTGGCAAGCCGAGTGATAGCAGACTTTCTCCCCCTGATTATTGAAATCCGCCTCGCTATAGCCCAGGACATTTTTGAGGAATGAGCTGAAGTCTATAACCCGCTGGGAATAACTCTCCACCTTGGCGGCCAGGCCCGGCTCACCGGCCAGGAGGGCCTGGTAGCTGTGCTTCATGTGCGAGCCGCAGGAGGCGCAGAGGGTGACGATATAGTCGAATTGGCCGGCCTCAAAGGCCAGGACATTGCTCCGGGCCGTGGCTATGGCCGCCGCTCTTTCGCCCATCATCTGCACCGGCAGACCGCAACAGCTCTGCTCCATCGGGAAATCCACCCGGCAGTCTTTGGCCGCCATCAGTTTGACGGCGGCTTTTAACTGGTCGGGATAGAGGAAATCCTGGGCGCAGCCGGCAAAGAGGCCGACTTTGACCTTGCCTTGGGCCACGCTGGGTGCCAGCTTGGCCCATTCATCCCGGAAGGGGGTATCGGCAATGGCCGGGAGAGCCCGGAAGCCCTGGCCCCCGGCGAAGATCTGCGGCAGGTGGCGGACATAAGGCGTGCCGCCGGTGACCGGCTTCTGGGCCCATTTGCCGAAGCGCAGGAGAGTGTGAAAGAGCTTGCGATCCTTGAGCACCCGGCTGAGGAGGCTCGAGGACAGGGGCGCGCCCGACTCTTTATTCAGCCTGACCCGGATTTCCTGGATAATGGCCGGGAGATCAATGCCGGCCGCGCAGACATTCTGGCAGGCCCCGCAGTTGATGCAGTTTTGCACCAGGTTTTTGGCTGTTTCGTGGCCGTGAAAGAAATAGGTCAGAATCAGGCCGATGGCCCCGACATAGATGTGGCCCATCTTGTGGCCGCCCACCAGGCGGTAAACCGGGCAGACATTGGCGCAGGCCCCGCAGCGGACGCAGCGCAGGGCTTCGCGGCAGAGGGG
>JAISJK010000053.1 GCA_031261565.1 Candidatus Adiutrix sp.
TTTGAGAGCGGCCTTTGGGACGAGGATGTACGCCAACTATTGCACGCGAAGTACAATATGCCAAATCATTAACATTTTACCTATAAAAAAAATCTACACCCTTTTGACCCCGCCATATACAATGAATTGTCCTTGTGCAATATTTTAGAGAAAAATGGAGTTTGACCAAAATGAATATAACCTTAAAATTTAAGGCCGCCCCGGCTTTTTGCGGACTGCTGCTGGCCCTCCTGGCCTTCAGCGCTCAAATCGTCTATTCGGCAACCGTGACTCCGGCAGAACAAGCGACCTACAACAATGCCCGCTATGATGTGCTGTCTTTCATGAAATGGTTTAATGGTCACAGTTATGGCCTGCCCACCACCCCGGCCGCCCAGAACCGCGTGGTGAACGACCCCCTGACCATTACCGGCCCCGGCGATGGCAATATCTGGAAAAGTATTAACGGAGCCAATAAGCTGCTGGTCAGTAACGTAGGTAATTATGCCGGCTATAATGTGTCAGCATATAGCGATATTAGTGGTGGCAAGTTGAACCAGTACGGCAATGTCTGGGTGACGCTCGCGCCCGAGCTGGCCAATCGGCTGCAAAGCGCCTTTCCCGCCGGCAACGACCCCGGCAGCCGTGGGGTATGGTTGCGGACGATTCAGGCCGTTGGTTTGTCGCCGGGGGGGGGAGTTATAACCGCGTCGTTGAGTTTTTCATTGACCCTAAACAGACAGCTAATGAGATGTTTCGCCCGGCAATGAATACGGCCATAAACCAACAGGTGACGGCTGCGGATGTGGCCGGCGCCGCTGGCTGGGATTTTTCCACCTCAGCCCAGCAATGGATTCGCGACCATCCGGCTAAAGATATTGCCGGGGCCGTCGATGATGAGTGGCCCAACCCCTGGACTGGTCTGGGCTACACCTATGACTGGAATCCTGACAATCCGACCCATCAGGGGCTGACGGAATTCATTGCGCCGGGAGACAACACCAGCGCGACCGTAAGCGGCGTGGCCAGCCTCGGTTCCTATTTGTATGCCCAGCGCGACAGCGCCGGAGCTTACGCTGACGAGCTTAACGGCAACTTCAAGATTTGGGGCACGGCCGACACGGTGTGGGGCAAACGAGACTATTTCCGTAAACTGTATTATACCGGCGACAGTAGCAGCGTTATTGACCTCACTCCCACCGGCCGCCTTGAAAAGGGGGTTCTTATTGAGGATGCGAGCTACACCGTGCGTAATGCCGGCCTGATCACCGCGCGGGAGGGCCGTTTGCCGGCTGACTCAAGGAACTCAAGTAGTGAGATTGGCCACACCAGTAATGTTTTTTTCATCAATCACACCGGAGCCGCCTATGGAGGCTCCTCGACAGACTTGACCGTCAATGTTGAGAACAGCGGGGCCATCGGCCATGACGGCCTGGGGTCCGCCTATACCTTCGAAAGCGCCGCCGCAAGCGGACAGGCGACCAGTCTCAATATCAACAATACCGGTGCCCTCTATGCCGGCTCTCGGGGTTTGATCCTGACCGGTGGCGCTGGCGCAGAAACGGTCAACATAGACAATCACGGCTGGCTCTATAGCGGCCCGGAATCTCATACTTTCGGGCCTACAGGCGGGGATGACATAAGTTTGCGGCAACATAACAATAGCGTCTATGTTTCACGCGGGGCGATGGCTATCAACGGCCGGGTTGATTTTCAGGACGGCAGCTTATTTTTTCTCGATTTGACGCGGGTCAACAATCCCCTGTTGATGGCCAAAGAGGCGAATATCACCGGTGGCGCGGTCTTTGAAGGGCATATGCCCGGTCAACGCGGCCCCGCCGGAATTGCAGCTTATCAGCGCTCCCACTCTGACCAGCGCCGCCACCCAGGCCAGCCTCCTGCAGGGAGCGACCCTGCTCCACACTTACGGCCTGAATGGGGGCGGAGGATTTCTGTCCGCCAGTTATAATTATAGCCAGGCTTCGCCGAAGGCCAAGGCGCTTTCCGAAGGCTTTCTGAGCGGAATGGCCCTCATCAACCAGGGGGCGGACGCTGTTGCCGGCGCGGGCCTGGACAATGCCAGGCGGGCCGCCCGGAGGGGCGCAGACCGGGAAGGTTCCGGTTTGGCCGCCTTCGCTTCCTTCTCCGGGGGCCATTCGCGTTATAACAGCGGCTCCCAGGTGGATATGAACAGCTTTGCCCTTCTAACCGGCCTTTCTTACGGCTCGGAACTCCCCGCCGGTTTTCTGACTTTAGGCGCTTTTTTTGAATACGCCAATGGCGGATACGACACCTACAACTCTTTCCATAACGCCGCCTCAGTCAGGGGCGATGGCGATGCCCACTCTGTCGGCGGCGGCCTCTTGGGCCGCCTGGACTTCCAGCCGGCCGGGCCGGGCCATTTTTACGCCGAGGTTTCAGGCCGGGCAGGCCGTCTCTATAACGACTATTCGGCGGCCCCTTTCTCTGATGTTCCGGGCCTTGGGTCAGGCTATGACGCCAACTCAGCCTATTACAGTCTGCACACGGGCCTGGGCTATCTCTGGAACTTGAGCGGGAAGTCTTCTCTGGACCTATACGGCAAGTATTTCTGGACGCATCAGAATGGCGCGGATGTCACCCTGTCCACGAATGACCCGGTTAAATTTGACGATCTTGCTTCCAAACGTCTGCGGGCCGGAGGGCGGTTCAGTTACGCCCTTAGCGAATACGCCAGCCCCTACCTTGGCGCGGCCTATGAACACGAATTTGATAACCGTGCGCGGGCCACGACCTACGGCTATGCCATTGAAGATCCAAACTTGCGCGGCGATATCGGCATCGGCGAGATGGGCCTAACTGTAGCCTGGGAAGCTCTGCCCCTGAGCCTTGATTTGGCTTGCCAGGGTTATGTAGGCCAACGCGAGGGGCTGGGCGTCAGCTTGGAGATGAAATACGAATTTTGACCTGCACCTTAACCTTTTTTGGCGCTTGCCTACTGATTCCGTGCCTGCCGCTGGTCGCGGCGCTTTTTGGGGGTCTGTTCACCCCCTGGCCCAGGCAGCTGATTTGACTGTCGCGGGCGGTTATGGCGGCTGGTCGCGCTACGAAACCGGCTCCCATGTGGATGTGAGCGGCGCCTCCCTGCTGGCCGGTCTGGCCCTCGGTAATGATGTGGGCTACGGGCGGCTGACCGTGGGCGCTTTCTTTGAAGGCGGCCGGGGCGACTACACCTCGCACAACAGTTTCAGCAACTTCGCCTCGGTCAAGGGCCACGGTGATATCTCCTACCTCGGCGGCGGTATTTTGGGCTGCTATGACCTGAATTCCGGCCTTCTCACCGGCCTGTATGTGGATGGTTCGGCTAGAGTGGGCCGCTCCAAAATGGATTTCAACAGCCGAGACATTCTGTATAACGGCGCCCGGGCGGACTTTGATTCTTCCGCCCTCTATTACGGCCTCCACGGCGGCCTGGGCTACATCTGGGGTATCTCAGACGCGGCCAGCCTGGATTTTTCGGCCAAACTCCTCTGGACGCGGCAGCAGAGCGACAGCCTGACCGTCTATCAGGATCGGTTGCGCTTCGAGGAAATTCCGGGCTGGGCGAGCTGGGCTTTAGCCTGAAACCGACGGGGGCGGATTCGCGTTTGGCCCTTGACCTGGGCCTGCAGGGCTATGTGGGCCGACGGGAGGGGGTGGGCGGGAGCTTGCAACTGAGGTGGGAGTTTTGAGCTGAAGGTTCAGAACCGCGAGCAGTGGCAGGCCAGAGCCAGCCGGACACATCTTGGCACATGAAGCGGAACATGATGTCAAAGGGGGCGACCACGAATTGGGAGGAGTTGGCGGTGGTGAATGCCTGAAATTTGGCGCTGATTTAGTAGTGTTTATGTCCTGGCTGGTTTAACCAGTAGTCATACAGCTCTTTTCCTTCCGGCAATGTCAACGGGGAGATGGCAATCAGGCTGGTGTGACTTTTCTCTGAAAAAGTGGGGCTACACTGGTATATCTCGCCCAGGGTGTGCATAAAGGCATCATCATCGAAACCAATAGCCTTGGCCATCGTATAATCGTTACAATAGTAAACTTTGGGTATCCTGGCCCAAAGTAGGGCGGCCAGGCACATGGGACAGGGATAGCCCGTGGCGAACATGGTAACACTGGGGAGAGAATAGCTGCCCAAAGCACGGATAGCCATAATTTCGGCATGGCTGGTGGGGTCTCCCGTTTTAAGCACTTCGTTATGCGCCCCAGCCAGAATGTTTCCACCTTCATCGGCAATTACCGCGCCGAATGGGCCGCCAGCTCCGGAATCTATCCCCTGATAGGCTAGACGGATCGCCTCTCTCATAAGCTGTTCAGCAGATACTGTATTTGGGCGGATCATCCTCATATCTCCTAGCCCGAGTTTACAAGTTATTTGGTGACAATCTTAAAATTACCTGACATATAAGCCAGTTTTAAGAAAATGCCTGATTAAAAAGTATCGGCGATAAATTAACTGCGCCAAACTTTCATTTTTTGTAACATTTGGCGCACCTGACATGGCTTCAAGATATTCGGCGAATGAAAACGGAAGCATCGCAATTTCGATATATCTACCGTCGTTCAATGAGTTGCATCTACCTCCTCCTAGACAAGCATCTTTTCAAGCAGGCCTTTCTTCAATGCTGGCTGTTCGGCTTTAACTTTTATGGTCGGGCAGGGTGTGCCCCTTTACTGGAAATACCCTCCAGGTCTTAAAATCAGCGTTTGGTTTCAATTAGAATAACGGGTGTATTTGTGTGGGGCGGGTTTTAATGTAACCTGTTGATTTTATTGTGGTGCCGGGGCCGGAGTCGAACTTTCTTATAATGTATTGTAATTTGTAAATAAAATTTATTGGCTATTCGTCATACCCCAGGGGATACCCCTATTCCGGGCCGCTACCTAAAATTGATGATTATGGAAACTTGAGGGCAAGCATACCACAAGGGGAGAGACAGGGCAACCCCCGCCCCGGCACCCCGGCACCCGCCAGAAAAGCAAAGGGCCAGACGATCGCCGCCCGGCCCCTGCTGGTGGTCTATGTTGCGCCGGTCAGGTGGCGTCCGTCTCCCCGATCGCCCTGGCCACTCTAGCCAGGTCAGCGAATACCCGCCCCATAGCCGGCGGCATCGGCCTGGCCTTCAAGGGTAAAAACCCGGGTTTCCCCTTGTGGGTCAGCTCCTCAATGCCGGGCTGGTCGGCCATCCAGCGGCACCTTTCAGCGGCCGGGCGGCGATCGTCAAGCCATAGGTCTCTCATTTGGCCACCCCCATTTCAGCTTTGATTATTTCGTGCTCTCTCCGTCTGCGGTCTGTATCCCATTCATCAAAAGATACACCGTCCAAAGATACATCGTCAATTGATCGGCCGGCCATGATCTTAAAAATATCCTCGAAATAAAGCGCCTCGTGAGGGTTCACTTTGGCCTTGCCTTGGCCGGCCGTTTGGTCTACACTCTCTTTAGCCTTCATGGCTTGCTCCTCGATTCTCATGTTGGTTGTGAAGGTGAGGCCCTGTCTGGTGGTGGTTTCACCATGATGGGGCCGCTTTTATTCGCCATTAAGCAGGCGGTCAATTTCCGCTTTCTTTATTCGCCATTCCCTGCCAATTTTGGCCGCTCGAATCTTGCCTTCCTTTAGCCACTTCAAAACAGTTGAGCGATTCACCTTTAAAAACTCTGCGGCCTCATCCACTGTCAGGGGCCGCTCTGCTCTCTCCTCATCCGTCAATGCCGCCATCCTGCTTCCTCCTTTCCGGCTTTCATGTTTCAGCCATGCCAGCCTAATTTTTTCGTCTTCGCTTAACGCCATTCAGTCACCTACCTTGTCAACTACTTCAACACCGTCCTGATTCAGGTGGCAAATAATGCGGCCATCGTCCACCAGGTTCCAGAAAACAGAGGCGGCCCGGTGATCCACAATGCGTCTCTTCCGGGCGAATCCGGCAATAACATCAAGGCAAGCCCGGCCTACGAAGGTGGTCGCAAATTTTAACATCAAGGTGAGGTCTGTAGGTTTTGTTTTGGTTCTCATTTGACGCCCTCTCTCTATCTATGACCCTATATTAACAGCACTATCAATCGTTGTCAACACTTAATTTACACTATCACTCTATAAATACTTTATTGCAACTCTATACTGTCCGATAAGTGCCATTATGTAAACCTGGCCACTTTATTGCGAATGGCTTTATTGTCGTAATATCACTATGTTATACCAGTATAGCCGCCGGGACAATAATTATCGGCCCGGCGGGGCGGTTATCGGTTGCCAGTCGTCAATAATTTGTCAGGGAGCCGGAGGGGAGGTAGGCCGGCCACAAGGGGAGAGACAGGCCCCGGCCAACGGTAAAGTAATTCTTGACAGTTCGCCGCCCGTATTGACAAACGCCACCGGCGGCTCACTCGGCTTGGGCTGGCCACCGTTTCCCCCCTTGCCGGTTCCACCTCCCAGGAGGGTCAGGGCACTGGCGATGATCTCCGTTATCCAACGGTCAACCCCGGCCTTGTCCGTCCACTTGCGGTATTGGATCCGGCCCTCAATGCAGACCTGGCGATCTTTGGCCAGATATTTTATAGCCACCTCGGCCAGCTTGCCGAAGATCAACACGGCATGATATTCCGTCCGCTCCTCACCATTCCACTTGTCCGCAGTGGCCAGGGAAAGCCGGCAATAGTCGGCCCCGGCCTGGCTCTGTCTAATGTCCAAATCTTTGGCCACCTTGCCGATTAAAATAGCCTTGTTCATAGACGCCATATTGTTTTCCCCTTTCTCTTTCATGGGTAATGGCCCCACTTCCGGCGGGAGCCGGGCCGCAAGGGGTTAAAGCTTATTTAGCCGGGCGGCCGCTTTCCGGCCCTGGGCTTCCGTCAGTTCCCCGGGGTCACCGGTCTCAAACTTTTCAGCCAGCTCCGGCGGCAGGTGGCCGGGCGTCCCCAGGCGGGTCAGTTCCACCTCAATAGCTTGAAGCGTGGCCGGAGATATGGCGGCCGCCTCCTCTTCGGCCACCGGTTGGGCCTCAATAACCCGCCCCTGTATCTCTCCCGTGGTAATGGTGGCCGCCCCGGCGCTCTCATAAACCCCACCGGGGCCGGGCCGCATATCCAGCATTTCCTCAGCCGTATGCAACCCCATGGCAATCTCCGGCGCATAGGCCCTCACCAGCCAGGCGGCCGCCCGGTACATCAACATCTGTTTGGGCATGGTCTGCCATTTAGACCCCGTCCGCTGAAACCAGCCCTCTTTTTTGGCTATGGCAATGGTCACCGGAGACCCTTCAAGGGTATCATTGGTGGCCTTTTCCACTGCCCAGGCCTGGCAACCATAGTCGTCTTGCCCCTCAGTCCCCACCCACTTGTAGTGGATGCTGGAGAAGCGGCCGCACATGTTGAAGGAGGCTATCAGGAATTGAGAAGACCAACCGGGATTGCCGTTGATGATATGTAGATTTTGCATGGCCATCAAGGGGTCAGCTCCCAGGCGCTTGGCCATATTCAGGGCTATCAGGCAGTTGGCCGGGTTGCCCTGATAATGCTTGGGAACCAGGGTTGATTGACTAAACATCGTCCCCACCCTCATGGCCAGGGAGAAGGAAGCCCCGGAATAAAAGCCCAGGTCAGTGGCATCGTCTCCCGGCTTGACCGGCGGGGCGGCGTTGTGTTTCAGTTCGGTAAGGCTGGTAGTGGCAACAGACATTTTCTCATCTCCTTGATTTACAATTGTTGTAGATTGGGCAGTAACGCGAATGGCACATCATAGACCGGGGGTTGCCGAAAAAAGCCCCGGAGTTAATCAGCTTGGCGGCCATTTCCAAAACGCCGGGCACATCATCGGAGCCGACCAGGGCCGCCCTGGCCCCCTCTATCCGGCCTATACCGGCCCGCTGGCCCTTTGGGGTTTTCCCGGTTTGCAGGCCGATGATCTTGGCCGGGGCGCTCATCGGCTGGCCAGTGGCCGCCTCGGCCAGAATTTCATACACCCCTATCTGGAAAGCATGGCCGGCGGTTTTTACCCTGCCGTCTGTGCCCACCACCTGGCCGCCGGTTTTAATGTCGGCAATGCCCAGGCCGTCATCCGTCCGTTGGATTCGGTCAACCGTGCCGGTCAGGGTAATCCCCAGGTCAGCAATGGTCAGGGCTTCACAGGTGGCCTCCACCGCCACATAATCCGCCGCCGGCGCAATCTGAGCGCAGTAAAGACCATGCAGACCCAGGGCGATCTTTTCAGCCGTAGCCGGGTTTAAATCGTCCTCCCAAACCACATCCTCCCCCGGCCTGGCCAGCACATCCACCGCCGCCCCGGCCGCCTCGTCTGCGGTCAGGCCTTCACCCTTGAGGCGGGATTCATCATAGACCGCCGTTGATTTATGCACAGCCGTGCCCAGCATGGCCTTGCCGCTTGACGGCATCCGCTTCCCCTGAATATGCACAGCTTCCCACCGGGCCGGGCAGTCAAACAGCCCCGGCAGAGAACTGGCCCGTATAGTCGTTTTAATCATCTAATTGCCTCCTTGTCATTTCCTACATTTTGGTAGGAAATTAAATCTATCCCCAAAATTATTAGGTTTTCTTAGTCTCAGCCCCACAAGGGGGAATCCCCCGGCGGCCCTATTCATCGTCCACCCCGGCCCATTTCAGGCCATCTTGGAAGGGCTGGCTCACCTTGCCGCAGGGATGCCCATAGCTAGGGTATATCTCCATGGCCCGGCGGGCGAAAGCAGACCCAGGGTTGGCCGGCTGGTTGCGGTTGCGGCCGGCGGCCAGGAAGTTGGCCTCGGTCTCAGGATCATCAAAATATCGCCCGGCCTCCTGTTCAAGCTCCTCCTGCCGGTCAAGCCAGCATTGGCGGTCAAGCTCCTTTTCATAGAGGGGGTCAATCCTGGCGTTATAGTCATCCCTCATTGCGGCGAAGTTCATAGGGCCACCTCCTGGCCGTGAGCCTTGATGATTGCCTTATAGCGGGCCTCGGCCTCCCGGAGATACTTCGACAGTAGCCAGTAGCAGGAATACTCAGCCGCCCGCCTATTCCCAGCCCAGATAAACGGCACCCGGTGACGAACCTGAAAGGCCAGGATGCTTTGGGCGGCCGCATGCGGGTTTAGGTTGCTGTGGTATTGCTTGGCCGTCAGCTCCTCAAAGCCGTTTTCGATAATCACCGCGAAGTAGTCCAGCCCCCGCCCCCTGGCCAGCTCCCGCTCAAACCTATCCCGGTTGGAGCCGGTGAGGCACCCCACCAAATCAGCCAGGCTCTTGCGCTCCAGGGCCACCCGATCCTCCAGGCCCACAAGGGAGTAATCCCCGGTGGCCAGCGTCCCCACCACCACCTCCACAGCCTCCCGGCCCTCAAAGGTGAAAGGCTTTTGCTCCCGGGTATCAACTATTATCTTCATGCTTTCCTCTCACCAATATCCGGCCACATACGCCGCCGCCGCAGATACTTTTAGGGTCAGACCTCATCAGCCGACAGGCCGGTGAATTAAACTTTAGCCTCTGATATTTCCCATCCATGTAATACATACAGCGGAGACGGCTGGCTTTTTCAGGGGCCACATCCTCCCCCAATGCCTTGTATTCCTTTCTAAATTCAGTCATCGCCAGCCCCGTCTATCATCAGGATTGCCACAAGGGGGAAACCTTGGGCGGTGGGTTTGGTGGGTTTGTGGTGGGTTTGCCCGGCCGCAAACCCCCACCCGGAAAGCCAGCACTGTCATACCCTTGAGGCTTGCGGTGGGTTTGGTGGGTTTCATCTTCTTACCTTACGCGTAGGGAATACTAGAAGTGATTCTAGTACAACGAGAGGAATCACCCCCCTAAAACCCACCTAAACCACCAACCCTGTCACCCTTCCACTTTCCAAAATTTGATCCCTTGGTAGCGCTTGCTGGATATTTTCAGGCCGTCAACTATCCGGCCCTCGTAACTTTTGAGCCACTTCCCCAGGGTTTTAGGTTTCACCCCTTGCGGGGAGTTTATAGCGTTATCAATAGCTTCCTGAAGTTGGGCTGACCCCTGTTTAATGGCCTCGGCCGCTGTTTTGGATTCATTGCCAAAGCACTCATGCCAGGCCGTCAGCACTTCCCCCAGGCTCTCAGTCACCGGATCAAGCTCGGCCAGGCTATCCTTGGTCACCAGCGGATCATCCATCCCCAGCCAGACCACCGCCCCGCGAACCAGATCAGACCAGGCCTCGAAGCGTCCGAACTCACTCCACCCTTGTGGCTTGGGTTTCCCGGCCAGGTGGTAAGCCCGCAGGATGTTTAGCCCGGCGGCCACCAGGCGGCCCCGGTTGGCCGGCACCCATTGCCGCAGGTCAACCTCAAAAGCCCGTTCCTCTGGATGCTCAACCCCGGCATCCATGGCAATCCTCAAGGCCCTAGTGGTCAGGTCTCCAGCCAGGGTTAGGTTATTCCCCGTGGCCAAAAATGTTACCAGGTTGGGAATGGTGGATGTTTTTGACTGCCCTAAAATCCGGCCCCCTATTTCCGGGTTGGTTATCCAGTCGCAGAGCTTTCCACTTTTAAAGGGCCGGTCGATATTGTCGAAACATTGGATCGTCTCCCCGGCCAGGGCCAGACTTAAAACACTCTTGGCCAGCTCCTCAGCGTCAGTCGTGTAGGAAGCGCTGGCCCAATTATTACGGCCGGCCCCAACAAAGGCGATCAGCCAGGCCAGCAGAGTTTTTCCCGTGGCCATTGTCCTGGCTGTTATCGCGAACATTGGGACTACTGATAAGCAGGGCCTGGCGATCACGGTCAACACGGCCGCCACCGCCGCCGCCTTATCAGGATCGTCCACAAAGGGGAAGCCCGCCAACGGCGCTAAAATGGCCGTCAGGGCCTTTTCAGCGTCTTCCCTTGTCGGCGTATCCAGAACCGGAGAAAACTTGCCCCCGGCCAAAAATAGCCCGGTCTCCGGGTCATGCCCCGGCCTCTGTAAAATACTTCCATCCGGCCGGATAGTGGGGGCGGTTATCAGGCCCCGTAAAACAGGCAGGCCGCATTTACGGGCCTCGGATAAATAGGCCCCGGCCGTTTCGCGGTCAAGGCCGCAGGGCTTGAAATCTTTCAATCGCTTGTCAAATTTAGTGAAGGTAACCTTATCAGCCAGGGCGGCCCTCAGCCCATCCACCGTCAACCCCCTCACCGTGGGCTGGGTCAGCGGCCCCCTAACAATATCAATGGCCGGAACATCAAGCACCACCACCAGCTGGCCCCCCCGCTGAAAATACCGTCCGTAGCCAGACAGTCGCTCGTCAATGGCTGTATAGGCCTTGTCAAGCTCATCGGCTTTTAGTTGAATCTTGACCTTGACTTGGGGCGGGGTCTCGTGGTATTCTTCAGATACAACAACCTTTCCCTGAATCTCTTTTAGCCCGGCGGCCGTCCCAGTTGCCGGGCTTGTTTTTGGTTTGGGTTGATACTTTTTCCGGGTTACAGGTTCAACAGCCATTGCGGTTCCTTTCCAATTCAATCAGGTCAGCCAAGTCAAACTTGGGCGGCCAGTCTTCTTTGATTTCAACAAACTCGATATATTCACGATTCTCCGAATATGCGGCCAGGGTCTCGGCTATCCCCTGTATAGCTTTCAGCCCGGTTGGGTCTGCGTCAGGCCAGAGGATAAAAGGGCCGCAACCGTCCAACATTCGCCAGTCAGACCAATGCCAGGCCCCGCCGCCGCCGTGCCAGGTAACCGGGATACAAAAGCAGTCAACGATTTCAGCCACAAGAAAGGGATAGTCAGCGGCCGCTTGATAACATTTTTCGCCCTCGACAATCAACACCGGCCGGGCGTCACCTTCGCGCCGGGCTTGCCAGACCTCGGCCAGCCCCAACAGCGGGCGGCCCGGGCCAGGGGGGAGCCGCCGATGCCAGCCCACAACGCCGCACAACTCGCCATAGCTTAAGGGCAGTATCAGCTTCCCCTTGCCGGTCAAGGGGTTGACATGCCAGCGGAGGATATAAAAAGCTGTCTGCCAGTCTGCCGGCCTCTGGTAGTGGCTGGCCAGGTCAGCCTTGCGGCCGTTGATGATCATGGCTGATTCGGGAGGTTTGCCGGGCGGGATCAGCTGGGTAAATCCCCGGTCAGGCGGGCCAGGCTGGGGAGACTTGGCCCCCACAAGGGAGAGACCGGGCTGGCTATCTTCCCTTGTGGATCCGCTCCGGGTCTGGCCGCCGGGGTCAAGACCGTATTCATCGCAGAGCCGCCGGGCCGCTTCACCTTGGCCGCAGTTCCACCTTGTCGCAACCAGGCCGATAATGTCCCGGCCCTTTTCGCCAGTCGCATTGTCGCACCAGGCCCCGTTGGTCATGTTGACGCAAAAGCTCCGGCCCCGTCCGCCGGTCAGGTCGGCCGCCTGAAATTCACGGCCCGCCCTATGGCCACCCGGTAAAAATGTTGGCCAGTCCAGCCGGGTCAACAGCTCCCGGTTGATAGCCTTGAAGTCCATCAGCGTTTAGCCCCGGCGGCCGCTGGCTGTGTTAAGAGGGCCTCTAAATCAGCGATGCGCCAGACGGTCGTTTTGTTGCCGATTTTAATTCCGGCTGGCACCTTTCCAGTCTGCACCCAATGCCACCAGGTGGATTCCCCAATCCCGAAAAACTCAGCACACCCCCGCGCCCGGAGCGCCCCCTTGATTTTTGAATAATCAATAGCCATTTAAACCTCCAATAACCTAAAACTTATTCTGGTTGATAGCCTTGAAGTCCATCAGCGTTTAGCCCCGGCGGCCGGGTCAACCCTTTGTCTCAAAGCCCAAGCTTCCAGGTCGGCCAGGCGATACCGAACACTCCGGCCAAATTTCATGTAGGGCACCCGATGCCGTCTGGTCACGATATCTTTGGCCAGGAAAATCTCACTCATCTTTAAAAATTCGGCGGCCTCTTTCCGGCTTAAAAAAGTTTCAGCTTGTTCCATTGTTCACCTACCAGTCATAATGTTTTACTGAGTTTCCCTTGTTCTCCTAATAAGATATGGCAAGTATTAACGTTATTTCAACGTTAGAATCTCAAAAATTGAAAATAAAAATGCCGGTATATCAATTAGATATACCAGCATAAAAAAATAATAACGTTAATTTGATGTTATTATTTTCGCAATGGCCGTAAGTTTGGATATTTTTTCATCATGTAATCAATATCACCTTGTATTTTTTTTAAGTCATTCGTGAAATTGTTTTTATTGGTGGATGATTCGGCTTTCCTTATTTTAACGTCAATATAAGTCCTCAGCCTTCTGGGGCGCGCATAGTTTTTGCGTGGGGCGTCTTTCTCGTCCTGCTTTATCGCCTCCTCCCATGCTGCCAGGTCGATCTCAACATTATCCCCCTGGCCAACTCGCCCATCGGAACTCGGGGCGCTTTCAAGGGGGGAATCCTGGGCGGCCTGTGCAGGGGGGTCTTTGATAAGTAACTTTTCAACCTCGGCCTTGTCGAACCACATCCTTGCAAGGTAGGTTTTGTATGCTTCTATAATTCCATCATTGGCATACAGGCTTTTTATATCTCGTTCGAACATATCAAAGTTGAAAAAGAAAAGCTGGCCTTTAATATCTTCACTGTTAAAGGGCTGGCCGTCAATTAAAACACGCCAGAACACCGGCATAATGGTTTTCCAGGCATAGCCATAGGTGTCAAAATTTAGGTTGGGATATTCTTCCCTAAAGCCTTCTGCCGCAACAATAGCCTCAAAATTAGGGTCTGTCAGTTCCCTGATTTCCAGATCCAACTGGCGGCATTTAATTTCCCAGGCTGATTTTAGCCGTGTTAGCTCATCAAACGAATAATCTTTAAAATAATTATCCTCATTATATGGTGGAATCCATAGGCCCGGAATATCCTGCCCGTATCCTTTGCCCATTCTCCCCAGCAAGGTGTGGGGGTTTTTCTCTTCCCAGGCGGCCATCAACTGGCCCAAAGCCCACTTTATATTAGCCAATTTAAGCCGGATAGGCTTGACCTTTAAAATATCGTCCCAATCCCACCTAACCTCCTCACCGCTTTGGATATGGTCATGGGGGTCAACTCCCGGCGGGGGATATTCGGGCACCCGTTGTATTTTGCTGAGCTCATAAATAGGCTTTTCAATTTCGGCTATATAAGCGGTCAGTTTTCCGCTATAGCAATGCTCTCCCAACCCTGCGGCCGACAGGCCGTAATCTTTCATGACTTTTTGGCCGGTAATCCATTCTCTCATTTAGCCCCCCTCAGCTCGTCCAAATAGTCGGCCCACCAAATCATCAACTCCCGGCGCTCCTCCCGGTATTGGGCGTGGTTATAGGCTTCCCTGATAGCGTTCTTTTCAGCGTGGGCCAGTTGGGCCTCAACAACATCCGGCCTGAAACCATGCTCATTGGCCAGGGTAGAGAACATGGCTCGGAAGCCGTGGACAGTAATTTGATCTTGGCCGTAGCCCATGCGCCGGATCGCGTTCAACAGGCCCATATCAGATATACAGCGCGTGGCGCTATGGGGGGAGGGGAACACCAGAGCGCCGTGCCCGGTAAACTCCTTCAGCGCCTCCAAGAGGGAGACCACTTGCGGGGCCAGGGGGACTAAATGCGGCTTTTTCATTTTCATCCGGCCGGCGGGGACAACCCATTCACCGGCCTCCAGTTTTATTTCCTGCCACTCAGCCCCGCGTAGCTCACAGCTCCGCAGGAAGACATAGGGCAAAATCTTTAGAGCGAAGACAATGCTTATATCACCGGGGTAATCGTCAATATCCCGGAGTAGCTGGCCGATCTCCTGGGGGTCTGTTATGGTGGCGTAGTGTTGCGTTTGAACAGAGGGCAGGGCCTCAGACAGACCGGCGGCCACATCATATTTCACATAGCCGCAGAGGCGGGCGTAGCGACAAACCTGACCGGCTATTTGGGCCAGCCTGTGCGCCGTCTCGATAGCCCCCCGGGCCTCAGCCTTGCGGATAGTCGCCAGTATATGCGCCGGCTCAATGGTCGTAAAAGGCATGGCCCCCAGGTCAGGGAGCAACTGGCGTTCAAGGCGGGAAAGTATCGTTTTTTGGTGCCCCTCGCAAAAGGTAGACCGTTTTTTAGAGAACCACTCGCGGGCCACCGCCTCGAAGGTGTTGGCGGCCTCCCGGGCCTCAGCCTGGGCCACCGCCTTAGCCTCCTGCTTCACGGCGCTGGGGTCAACCCCGGCGGCCAGCATCTCTTTGGCCTCGTCTCTTTTTTGGCGGGCGGCCTTGAGGGAAACATGGGGGTAAACACCCAGGGCCAGGAGTTTCTCCCGCCCATCAAAGCTGTATTTCAGCCTCCAGAGCTTGGAGCCGGAGGGACAACACAGTATAAACAGCCCCTGGCCGTCAAACAGCTTGTAGGGGGTATCTTTAGGCTTGGCCGTGGCTATCTGCCGGTCTAACAGGGGGATGATCCGCTTCATAATAGGGCGCTCCGGGGCCGGGCTTAACGGTTGGGGGTATGCCATTTTTGCCCCACCCTCAAACCCAAAACTTACCCCATATATTACCCCCAAAGACGGGGTATGTCAAATGGTCTTGATTAATCTTAGCTGGTCTGTCAAATCACATAAAAGCTAAGCCCCATAAGGCTTTTTAGACTTTATGGGGCTGTTTGGGATTCATCTTTGGTGCCCGGGGCCGGAGTCGAACCGGCATGACCTTGCGGTCGAGGGATTTTAAGTCCCTTGTGTCTACCAATTTCACCACCCGGGCTGTTCGACCTCGTGGCCTGTTTTATTTCAGGAACAGGTCATCCTCCACCTGGCCGGAGAAAAGATAGCGCACCTGGCCCTCCATAAAGACCTTGTCCGGCGAATCCGGGGCACCTTCAAAACTTATGACCAGCTCTTCTCCGCCCCGGGTCTGACAGACCACAGAATTGCCTTTGACCAACCCCTGAGCGGCCGCCAGGAGCACCGCCGCCGTGGTGCCGGTGCCGCAGGCCAGGGTTTCATCCTCCACCCCGCGTTCATAGGTGCGGATGGCCAGCCGGCTCGGCCCCAGAATCTTGACGAAATTGACATTGGCCCCCTCCGGCGCAAAGGCCGTGTGGCGGCGCACAATGCGTCCAACCTTAAAAACATTGATATTTTCCAGATCATCCACCCAGGTCACGGCGTGGGGCACGCCTACGTTCAGGCGGTGATAGGTCAGGCTGACGCCATCGGCTTCGACCAGGGCGCTACCCTCCGAACGGCCGACCTTGGGCAGCTGCACTTTGACCAGGCGGTCATGCACCACCGCTTCCACCACTCCGGCCTTGGTTTTGAAAGACATCTCCTCCGGCGCAATGCCCAGGGCCACAGCCAGATGGGCTGTGCAGCGGCTGGCGTTGCCGCAGGCGTCCGCTTCAGAGCCGTCAGCATTAAAAAAACGCCAGGCAAAATCAACCTCATCCGGCCCGGGAATAATAAAAACCACCCCGTCAGCCCCAATGCCGTATTTGGCCCGGCAGACGAGTTTGGTGATTTTAGACATTTCCTTTTCCGGAACCAGGCCTTCCCAGTTATCCACAATGACGAAGTCATTACCGTGTCCGCTGTATTTATAAAAGGCAAATTTTTTCATTTGTTATCTCTCTACTTTATATTTGTGTTCCCGGAGCTGATCCGGCTGGGTCACTCGCCCCGCACCAGGTCTTCATAAGTTTCCCGGGGCCTGATGACCCGGAAATCACCGCCGGAAACCAGCACTTCGGCGGCTCGGGGGCGGGAATTGTAATTGGAGCTCATGGTGAAGCCATAGGCCCCGGCGCTCTTGACGGCCAGAAGATCGCCGGCGGCCAGCGCCGGCAGACGGCGATCCTGGCCCAGAAAGTCGCCCGACTCGCAGATGGGGCCGACCACATCCACCACCACCTCGGGCCGGCCGCTGGGCCTGACTGGAGCGATCTCGTGGCGGGAGCCATAGAGACTGGGCCGGATCAGATCATTCATGGCCCCATCGGTAATGACAAACCGTTTGTCGCCATTGGTCTTGTGGTAAAGCGTCTTCACCAGCAAAACCGCGCTGTTGGCCGCCACGAAACGCCCCGGCTCCAGGATCAGGGTTAGGCCGGGCAGACCGGACAGTATCCCTTTCAGGCCGGCGGCGTATTCGGCCAGCGAGGGCGGGGCCTCATCCTGATAGGTTACGCCCAAACCCCCACCCAAATCAATATATTTCAGCTCAAGGCCATCTTTTTTCAGCTGAAAAATCAGATCGCGGAGTTTTTCAGCGGCGGCCAGGAAGGGTGAGGCCGTCAATAGCTGGGAGCCGATGTGGCAGTCGGCTCCGACCACCTCCAGGTTGGGGTTTTGGGCCGCCCAGCGATAGAGTTTCAGGGCCGCCTCCGGGGCTAGGCCAAATTTGGATTCCTTAAGGCCGGTGGCCACATAGGGGTGGGTGCCGGGGTCAACCGCCGGGTTGACCCGCAGAGATATCCGGGCCCGGCGCTTCAGGGAAGCGGCAGTTTCAGCCAGCAGATGCAATTCCTCTTCCGACTCGGCGTTAAATATCAGGATACCGGCCGTCAGGGCCTCGGCCATCTCCCGGGCGGTTTTGCCCACGCCGGAGTAAACCACCCGGCCGGGGTCGATCCCGGCCCGGAGGGCCCGATAAAGTTCGCCGCCGGAGACAATGTCAGCCCCCAGCCCTCTTTCGGCCACCAGGCCCAAAAGAGACAGGTTGGAGGCGCATTTTACGGAAAAAGCCACCAGGTGGGGGATATCTTTAAAAGCCGATTCCAGGTCGTCTAAAGGAGTGGTGAAAGCGGCCCGGGAGTAGACATAGACAGGCGTGCCCACCCGGTCGGCTATCTCAGCCAGAGGCAGGTCTTCAACCATCAGTTGGTTGTCGCGATATTTAAACATCTCCTGGGCTCCATCTATTAATCATTATCATCATCTATCATTCCGGCCGGGGCACTTCCTCGGCCGGCGGGTCGAGATAGACATCGGCTCCGGGCGAGGGCAGGCTCTCATTGGCCCGGGGGCTCTTATCCACGGCCGTGATTTGATAGCGGGCGGTGACCCCCGGCTGCATCCTGACGGGGTCGAAAAAGGCGTTTTCCTTGAGCAGATTCGGGTTGAGACGGGTGAAGCCGGGCTCTCCCGAAAGTTGGCGATAGACAATATAACCAGCCATATCCGGGTCGAAAAAGAGGCTTTCCCAAGTCAGGCGCACACCATCCAGGGTCAAGGCCGCGTCCAGATGGCCAGGGGGGTTGGGCGGAGTGACGTCCACCACCTTGATGGTAAATTCCTGGGACCAGGGGCCGGGCCGGGCCGTTTCGCCCTGCAGGCGGGCCAGCCGTCCCCGGTAGGTGTAAGTCTGCTCATACTCCACAGCCAGATCGCTGAAATGGCCGGTGGACTGCTCCAGGGTGGTCAGGCTGGCCCAATCTCCGGCCTGGCCGCGCTTTTCAATTTCGGCCCGGAAGCCCTTGGCCGGGCGGCTCCAGCTCAACTCCACCGCTTTATCGCCCATGGAGGCGGCAAAGCCCGGCAGGGGGCCGGGGGTGGCCAGGGCCCAGACAATCGTCTCCACTCCGGCCTGGGGGTGAACCCCGCCGCCGGGGGCCTGGCCGTAAACCTTGAAATGATAGACATGCCCCTCCCGCAACTGGCGGTGCCAAGTGTAGGGGCCGGGGGCCAGCACCAGCCCCGGCGGAGGCGTGGCCGCCGGCACCCTATCCACCCGGGCGTATTGGTGGGGGCAGGCCAGACAATAGGACTCGGTCACTTCGTTGTCGGCCATGTCAATGGCGAAACCGCCTATTTCCTGGAGAGGCCGCCCAACCATATTGGTCTCCGGCGGGCTCCAGCTTAATATTAGCTCTCCCTGGTCAGTCAGGGTCTGGGTCAGGCCCCGAACCTGGCCGGGCAAGGTGGCCGCCTCGGGATAGGGCGCGGTTTTGACGCCGCAAGCGGCCAGGCTGGTCAGACCGGCCACCGCCGCCAGGAGAGCGGTTATTTTTATCAGTCTCGCCCAGGCCCGGTTCATCAGATAGCTCCTTTTCGGGCTTCAGCGGCCAGAGCCCGGCGGGCGGCGGCCAACTGCCGCCCCACACTGCGGGGGGCCGTGCCGCCCGTGGTGTCCCGGGCCGCCAAAAGAGCGGGGAGCCGCATCTCCTCCAATACTTCCGGGCCGGCCTGGGGGCAGAATTTATTCAATTCCGCCAGGCTCAGATCCACCAGGGCTTTATGACGGGAGAGGGCGTAAACGACAGTCTGCCCGGCCTGTTGGTGAGCCTCGCGGAAAGGGACTCCCTTTTTGACCAGATGGTCGGCCAGATCGGTGGCCGGGGCGTAGGGGTCGTTAGCCGCTTCGCGCATCCGGTCAAAATTAAATTTTAGCCGGCTGATCATGGCCGCAGCCATGGGCAACACCAGCAATAAGGTATCAACAGCGTCAAAGAGGGGCTCTTTGTCCTCCTGCAAGTCGCGGTTATAGGACATGGGCAGACCCTTGACCACCGTCAGAAGGGTCATGAGGTTGCCGACCACCCGGCCGGCCTTGCCCCGCATCAACTCCGCCCCGTCTGGGTTTTTCTTCTGGGGCATCATGGAACTGCCCGTGGACAGCTCGTCGGGCAGCTCGGCGAAAGCGAATTCCTGGGAACACCAGAGCACCAGATCCTCGGCCAGGCGGGACAGGTTCACCATGAGGATGGCCCCGAAAGACAGGAACTCCAGCAGGTGGTCGCGGCTGGCCACAGCGTCCAGGCTGTTTTCCGCCAGGCGGCTGAAACCGAGATCCTCGGCCACCATTTGCGGGTTGATGGGCAGACCTGTGCCGGCCAGGGCGCCGCTGCCCAGAGGCATACTGTCCAGACGGCGGGCGAGATCGCCCAGCCGCTCCTGATCCCGGGTCAACATCTGGTAATAGGCCAGTAAATGGTGCCCGGCCACAATGGGCTGAGCCCTTTGCAGGTGGGTGTAACCGGGCATGGCGGCGGTTTTGGCCGAGGCCGCTTTATCCACCAGGGCCTGCCGCAACCGGCGCAAAGAGACCCCTATCCCGGCCGCCGCCTCGCGCAGATACAGGCGGGTGTCGAGAGCCACCTGGTCGTTGCGGCTACGGGCGGTATGGAGCTTTTCTCCAGTCGGCCCGATGAGGTCAGTCAGGGCCCGCTCCAGATTCATATGCACGTCTTCCAGCTTCGAATCCCAGGGGAACAGGCCGCTGTCCACCCTCTTTTTCAGCTTTTCCAGGCCGTTGACCATCCGGCGGCTCTCCTCCTGAGTGACCAGCCCCACCTGGCCCAGCATCCGGGCGTGGGCCTGGCTACCGGCAATGTCAAAAGGCGCCAGCCGCTGGTCAAAATGGATGGAGACCGAGAGTTTTTCCAAAAGGTCGTCCGTGCGGCCGGAAAAGCGCCCGGCCCATGGTTTACCCGGGTTAGCGGCCATTCGTTCAGCCTCTCAGAAGTTTTTGAATGCGCAACCGCAGGCCCGAGCAGCGGATAAAGCCGGCCGCGTCAGCCTGGTTGTAAACCCCGTCGGTCTCGAAGGTGGCGTAGGCGTCATGGTAGAGGGAATCGGCTGACCGGCGGCCCACCACCGAGGCGCCGCCCTTGTAGAGCTTCAGTCGCACCACTCCGTTGACCCTGGCCTGAGTCTGATCCACCAGGGCCTGCAGGGCCTCGCGCTCGGGGGAATACCAGAAGCCGTTATAGACCAGGGCGGCGTATTTGGGCATGAGGGAATCTTTGAGATTAATGGCCTCCCGGTCTAAAGTCAGGGTTTCCATATTGCGGTGGGCCAGCCAGAGGATGGTGCCGCCCGGGGTCTCGTAGACGCCCCGGCATTTCATGCCCACATAGCGGCTTTCCACCAGGTCAAGGCGGCCGATACCATTGGCTCCGGCCAGGGTGTTAAGGCGAGCCAATAGCGCGGCCGGGGTCATTTTTTGGCCGTCCACGGCCACGGCATCGCCGCCCTTAAACTCAATTTCCAGATAGGTGGGCTTGTCCGGAGCCTTTTCCGGAGAGACGGTCAGCACAAACATATCCTCATCCGGCTCCTGCCAGGGATCTTCCAGAATACCGCCCTCAAAGCTGATGTGCAGGAGGTTGCGGTCAGTGGAGTAGGGTTTGGCCCGGGTCACCGGAATGGGGATGCCGTGTTTCTCCGCAAAGTTGATGAGGTCGGTGCGGGAAGTCAGGCTCCATTCCCGCCAGGGGGCCACGGTCATCAGGTCTTTATCAAGGGCCATGGTGGTCAGCTCAAAACGCACCTGGTCATTGCCCTTGCCGGTGGCCCCATGGGCCACGGCGTCAGCCCCTTCAGCCCGGGCTATTTCCACCATGCGCTTGGCAATGACCGGCCGGGCCAGGGAAGTGCCCAGGAGATACTGGCCCTCATAGACGGCGTTGGCCCGCACAGCCGGGAAGACGAAGTCTCTGACGAATTCTTCTTTGAGATCGCTGAGATAGAGCTTGGAGGCCCCGGTTTTTAAAGCTTTTTCCTCCAGGCCGTCCAACTCTTCGCCCTGGCCCACGTCAGCGGTGAAGGCGATGACCTCTTCAGCCCCGTATTCTTCCCTGAGCCATTTTAAAATAATGGATGTATCCAGCCCACCGGAATAAGCCAACACGATTTTTTTAGCTTTTTTCTGCTTGTTAGCCACGAAATCCTCCGTTGAAAAATTGGCTTTAACCTCCAATATATATGATTTTTCAGATATTTTGTCAAGATATATTATGGTTTCCCGGCCAGGTGACGGGGAGTGACCACTTCCACCCAGTGTTCCCGGTGGTCGTCCACCAGAGTTATGAAGCTGGTTTCCAGTTTCTGGCCGTCCAGGGCATAATCAGGGCGGTCATTATCCGGGGCCGAGGGCCTGATGGTCAGGTGATAGACCGTTTCCCGAAAGCGGTAGTGGATTTTAAACTCATCCCAGCCCGGAGGAACCAGCTGGTGCAGGCTCAAACGGCCGTTTATCAGCGAAATCCCCAAAAGGGATTCCATCATAAACCGATACATCCAGGCGGCTGACCCGGTGTACCAGGTCCAGCCTCCCCGGCCGATATGCTGGGCCGCAGCATAGACATCGGCGGCCATGACGTAGGGCTCCACCTTATATATCTCAACTCCCCGGGGCGAGGAGGTGTGGTTCACCGGATTTATCAGGTTGAAAATTTCCCAGGCCCGGCTCTGATCCCCCAGGGCGGCGAAGGCCATACCGGCCCAGATGGCCGCGTGGGTGTATTGGCCGCCGTTTTCGCGCACGCCGGGGACATAACCCTTGATGTAGCCGGGATTGGGCTCCGAAACATCGAAAGGGGGAGCGAGGAGTTTGACCAACGCGTGATGGCGATCCACCAGGTATTCGTCCAGCGAATCCATAGCCTGGAGGGCTCGCTCTCTGGCCCCGGCCCCCGAAAGCACCGACCAGCTCTGGGCTAGGGAGTCGATCCGGCCTTCCGAATTGCCGGACGAGCCCAGGGGCGAGCCGTCATCAAAGTAGGCCCGGAGATACCACTGGCCGTCCCAGCCTGATTTATTCAGATTTAAGCGCAATTTTTCCGATTCAGCCAGGCACTCGGCCGCGAAATTTTCATCGCCGCGCTCTTGGGCCAGGCGCGAAAATTTGACCAGAACCTCAAACAGGAAAAAGCCGAGCCAGACGCTTTCGCCCCGCCCCTGGCTGCCCACCTGATCCAGGCCATCGTTCCAGTCGCCGGAGCCCATGAGCGGCAGACCATGGGCGCCGAATTTCAGCCCGTTCCGAATGGCTTTGACGCAGTGTTCATAAAGAGAGCCGTCCAGACCGGGGCCCGGCAGATCATAGCAGGAATTTTCACCGGCCCGGAGCGGCCGGCCCTCAATAAATTTGACCGCTTCATCCAGCACTCCATCATCGGCCGTGGCTTCCACATAACGGCAGGTAATCAGGGGCAGCCAGAGATAATCGTCGGAACAATTGGTGCGCACTCCCCGGTTGGTCGGCGGGTGCCACCAGTGCTGAACATCGCCCTCGCTGAACTGGTGGGCGGCGCACAATAATAGGTGTTCGCGCACCAGGTCCGGCCGGGCGTGAATGAGGGCCGCCACATCCTGCAGCTGATCGCGAAAGCCAAAGGCGCCTCCTGACTGGTAGGTGGCGCCTCTGGCCCACAGGCGGCCGGCCAGAGTCTGATACAACAGCCAGCCGTTGGCCAGCAGGTTAAAGGCCTGATCCGGGGTTTCCACATTGACCGCCCCCAGGGTGTGAGCCCAGTGCTGCCAGACTTTGTCCAGGGCCTCCCTGAGAGTTTTCTTATTTTTAAAGCGGCGCGCCAAATCCCGGGCCTCGTTCCGGCTCCGGCCCGAGCCAAGTTTGAAGAAAAATTCCCGCTCGGCGCCGGGGGCCAGCTCAAAGACGGATTGAAGGGCGGCGCAGGGATCCAGAGCGGTTCCGGCCCGGCCGGAGAGTTTGACCCTGAACATGGCCGCCGGAGAGGCGAGGCTGGCCCCTGAGCCGATAAATTCCAGGCGGTCACAAGTAAAGGAGGTTCCCGGCGGGTCAAGGTCAAAAAACGCGACCCGCCCCGGGAAATCTGAATTGTAACCATTGCTGGCCAGGAGAGCCCCGGTTTCCGGGTCGATTTCACAGCGCACCTGGGGGCTTGTTTTGAATCTCAAATCGCCCAAAACCCACTCGACATAGCCGGAGACTGACAGGCGGCGGGCCCGGCCGGAAGTGTTGCGCACCTTGATGGCGGTGATTTTTACCGGCGCGTCAATGGCCACATAGATTTGAGCTTCAGAGGATATCCCGTTCTCGCAATGCTCAAAAATGCTGTAACCAAAGCCGTGTCTGCTGACATAGGGGGCGGTTCCCCGGCAGGGCCAGGGCATGGGCGACCAGAATTGTCCGGTTTCCTCGTCGCGCAGATAAAGAGCCTCGCCGCTGGAGTCAGTCACCGGGTCATTGTCCCAGGGAGTGAGGCGAAATTCGTGGGCGTTTTCACTGAAAGTGGATGAGGATCCGGTTTCGGAAACAATGGCCCCAAAAGACGGATTGGCCAGAATATTCACCCACGGGGCCGGGGTAATCTGGCCGGGGGCGGTGGTGACGACATATTCGCGCCCATCCGGGGTAAAGCCGCCCAGGCCGTTCCAAAAGGTCAGATCCAGGCGAGGCTGGGGCGGGGGGGGCAGTTTCTCCGCCTGAGGCGGGCGCGAGGCGACCAGGGCCGGGGGCCAGTTTTTTTTGACCCTCAGACCCTCGACCTGATCGGCCAGGCTGCCCCGGTCATCGCTGATGATCACTCTGGCTACGGCCTGAATCAATATGCGGTCTTCTTCGGCAATCCGGTCTCCGGCTCTCAAAAAAACTCCGCCCGGCCGGTCAATCAGGTTTTCATCGCCCCTGGCCGCGATGGAATCCCGGATCTGATCATGAAGAGTCTGGCGGTAGCCGGACTGGTCTTCATTGATGATCACCAGATCCACCGCCAGGCTTTTGCGCCTCCAATATTCATGGGCCTGCAGCATCTGGCGCACCAGGTCAATATTGGCCTTTTCGCCGATGATGACCAGGACGATGGGCAAATCTCCGGAAATGGCATAACCCCACAGGCCGGATTGGCCCCGCCGGTTTCGGGCCAGAATGTTTTCCGGCGCCCGGAGTTTTTCCTGGCTATAGATGACCGAAGAGGCCAACTGGTTAAAAAGGTGGGCCTCCGCTTCAGTGGCGTTCAGTTGCCGCAAAAGTATCTGCCCGTGGGTCCAGGCCAGATCAAAGACCCGATCGGCGATCAGCCGGTCACCATATTTTTCCGACAGGCTGATGGCCGCTCCCCTGGTTTCCCCCAGGCCCGTGACCATATCTATAAGGACTGATTGATCCGGGGCCAGGGTGATCAGAGACCGGATAGCCGCAATGGGATCAAGCACTGAGCCGACGCCGCCGGCCAGAGGGCCGAATTTTCCGGTCAGGGCGGCCGGAGCCCGGGCGCTGCCCTCCCGCCCGATGAATTTAAGGCGGTCGGTTTCAAACGATATTTCAGCCGCCTCGGCCCCATGAACAGTCATCATGTGGAGCATGACCGGCGGGTTTTCGTTTTCCGAGCGGGCCCGCCTGGCGCTTAAGAGCGCGCGGCCGCCCGGCAGAGCTTCGGTTTCCACGAAAAGCTTGGCAAAGGCGGGGTGGAGAGCGTCTTCCAGGGGCGGCGCCAGAACGGTTTCGGCAAAACTGGTGATTTCCACGCTCCGGGTTAATTTAGATCGGTTGGTCAGGCGCAGGCGGCGCAGTTCCAGGGCGTCCTCCGGGGATACGGCTATTTCCAGGCGAGTCTCATAGCCGCGCCTTTGATCGTTGAATTCGACCCGCCCTTCCGAAAAGACGGCTTCATAGTTTTTGGAAATCTTCAGAGTCGGCTGGCAGGCGGTGGACCAAAACTCGCCGCTGGCCTCATCGCGGAGGTAGCAGAATTGTCCCCAGTGGTCGCGGGTGGAGTCTTCCCGCCAGCGGGTTACGGACAGATCCCGCCAGCGGCTGTATCCGCCGCCGGCGCTGGTGACCATAACCTGATAGTCGCTCCCGGCCAGAAGCCGGACTTGAGGCGGCGATTTTTGAGGATTTTTGAGGATGCGGAAAGGTGTCCCCAGGGGTTTGGCCTTCAGCTCGAGGTGGGCGGAGGTCTGGGCGTAGGGGGCCGTGGCTGCGGGAATTTTTTCCTGAAGCAGCAAAAGCGTCGCCTGAAGCGAGAGGTCGGCCTTAAAACGCCTCTGCATGGGGCGATTCAGGAGCTGGGCGTCCAGGGCCAGGAGACTCATGCTCTGGTGATGAACCATGAAAGAGCGAACCAGGTCGAAGGATTGCCCGCGCGGAACCCGCGCCGGAGTATAATCAGCCGCTTCATAAAACCCAAAGCGGCCGAGAAAGCCCTCGTCCTTCATCCTTGCGAGATTTAGACATGATTCCCGGGGGGCCACCATCAGGGCCAGCACCGAGGCGTAGGGCGCGATCACCAGGTCGGCGGCCAGGCCGCGTTTTAAGCCCAGCCCGGGGACGCCAAAGGCCCGGTATTGATAATCAAGGCTGGCGTCAAAGGCGTTGTAGCCGCATTCCGAGACCCCCCAGGGGACGGAACGCGACCGCCCGTATTCAATCTGTCTGGCCACCGCCGCCCGGCAGGTTTCATCTAAAAGGGTTCGGTCATAGGTCGGCATCACCAATAGCGGCATCAGATATTCAAACATTGAGCCGCTCCAGGATAAAAGAACCGGGTCTCCGCCCAGACCACTCTGAAGGCGGCCCAGGGCGAACCAGTTTTCCTCGGGCAAAGTCCCCTGAGCAATGCCGACGAAGCTGGCCAGCCTGGCTTCCGAAGCCAGGAGATCATAATATCCGGCGTCCGGCCGGTGGGCCTCGACATTATAGCCTATGGTCAGAAGTCGGCGGTCGGGGTTATAGAGGAAGTCATAGTCCATCCGGCTGAACCGGTCGCACTCAAGGGCCAGTTTTTCCAGTTGGGCCAGGCGTTTTTGGGCCTCCCTCGCTCCGGCTCCGACTTCAGCCCTGGTTAGGGGCTTCAAATGGTCAGAGGTCAGTCTCTCCGGCAGTTCCGCCAGTTCCCGCCAGGTCATGATCCGGTTTAATTCGGGCCAGTCATTCAACAGGGCGGCCTCCACCTGGTCGCCGAGCCAGGGGCACAGGAGGTCAAACTCGGCCAGGACTTCCCGGCACTGCCCGTCTAAAGCTGAAGCCCAAAAAGTTGAGTCTTTATCTGCCTGGAGCGGAGAAGCGCTCAAATCTTTTAAAATTTCCCGGCTCAGGGCGGCCAGTTTGTCCAAAACCAGCCGCGACTCGGTCAGGGTGGCCGGCCGGGCGCTGAAGATCGCGGCCATGGTTTGGGACAGGCCGGCCAGAGCCGTTGATCTGGATCCGCGCCCCTCGGCCTTTAAAGCGCTTTGGATAAGCCCGGACAGGTCGTTCAGTCCGGCCAGGGTTTGGTCACTCAGGATGGGCTGGCCGCCAAGCTCCAGGAGGCCGGCCCGGAGCACCATTAAATGGCCGGCCAGATTGCCGCTGTCCACCGATGAAATGTAAAGCGGGGGCAGGGGCTCTAGAGTGAGGGTGTCATACCAGTTAAAAAAATGGCCCTGGCGCCGTTTTAAGCCGGCCAGGGTTTTAAGAGTCTCGTCCGTGCGGCGGCACAGGCGGCTCAGGGTGATGGCTCCAAAATCATAGGCGGCCAAATTGGCCAATAAACTCAGGCCGATGTTGGTTGGCGAAGTCCGGTGGGCCACCTTGGCCACTGGATGTTCCTGATAATTGTCGGGCGGTAGCCAGTGATCCTCCGGGCCGATGAAAGTCGTGAAAAAGCGCCAGGTCTGGTGGGCCAGTTGCCGCAGAAAAAGAATTTGCCCGCTACTCAATGGTTTTTCGTCTCTGACCAGAGGCTGACTGAGCCGCCAGGCCAGAACCGGGGAAATCAGCCACAGACCAAGTATCAGCCCGGCCGCCGGCAGGGCGGACGGAGCCCGGGCTATCAGCAGGGCCGCCACCAGCAGGGCCGCCACCGGGCCGGCCAGCATCCGTCGCCCAAAGCTGAGGAGGTCGGCGCGGCTTTCGAGATTGGCCAGAGCCGAAGGGTTCCATTGCAGGGCGCGGCGATGAGAAATGTTTATCCGCCAGAGAGCGAGGGTGATGGCCTGGAGATGGGCCACGGCCTCATAGGCGAGACAGCTCAGGCTGAAAAGGCCCTGGCCCAGATAGCGCGGCCCGTTTCCCAAAACTGCGGCCAGATGCTGCCCCAGGGTCATATCCGCCGGCTTTGGCCACAAGCTCAAAGCTGAAGAAATCATCAGGGGAATGAGGATGAGGCCGGCCACCGCTGCCGTCCAAAACCAGGGTGATGAAGTCAGGCTCCAACCGCCGATCAGGATGGCGACTAGAGCCGGGGAGGTCAGGCTGCGCCGCAGATTATCCAAAATTTTCCAGCGCGACAGCCAAGAGAGGGGGTTGGGCTGGGGTTGACCATCGGCCCCCGGCGTTTTGGGGAAAATCCAACCGGCTATTTGCCAGTCGCCGCGAATCCACCGGAGCTGTCGTAAAATATCCGCGTCATAGCGGGTGGGGTTTTCTTCATACAGGTTGACATCGGTCAATAGGCCGGAGCGGGCGTAACAGCCCTCCAGCAGATCGTGGCTCAAAATCCGGTCGTCCGGCAGCCGGTGGGCCAAAACCCCCTCAAAGGCCGCTAAATCATAAATGCCTTTGCCAATAAACGAGCCCTCGCCAAAGATATCCTGATAAACGTCGGAGGTGGTTTTGGTGTAGGGATCCAGGCCGGCCTCGGCGGCGTTGAGCCGGCCATACCAGGAGCGCTCGGCCGGCGACAGGCCGGCCGCCAGCCTCGGCTGCAGAATGCCGTAACCCTTGACGATGCGTTTCAGCCGCTCATCGTAAACCGGCCGGTTAAGTGGATGCTCCATGGCCTCCACCAGTTTTCTGACCGAGTCGCGGGCCAGCCCGGTGTCGGTATCCAGAGTGATCACATATTTCACGGTGGATAAAATATCGGCCTCGCCGATGACCAGGGAAAAATCATCCCCGGACTGGCCGCGCAAAAAACCGTTCAGAGCCGCCAGTTTCCCCCGTTTTCGCTCCCGCCCCATCCAGACCTGCTCCTTTGGATTCCAGAGGCGCGGGCGATGAAAGAGAAAGAAAATATCGCCGGATTGATTTGAATATTTTTCATTCAATTCCTTTATTTTGCCGACGGCCAGCTTTAAGATGGCCTCATCGTCCGGCCTGGTCTCCTGGCCGGCGTCCCGGAAATCGGTGAGCAGGGCGAAGTGAAGCTGAGGATCGCGATTGGCCAGAAAGCGGACTTCCAGATCCCGGGCCAAGCTCTCCACCACCGGGGCGCTGGTAATCATGGTCGGCACCACCACCAGAGCTCGACATCCGGGGGGCAGGCCCTTGGAAAAATCCATTCGGGGCAGACGGGCCGGCTTGATCAGCCAGGTCGCCCAGCCATTGACCAGGGCGAAGACCAGGTGGGCGCTGCCCCAAAACAGGGCCGGGCTCATCAGCATCAGGAACCGGAGGTTAAAAGCGTCTCTTTGAAATTTGATCATCAAAACCAGAGCCAGGCCGGCGCTTAAACCCAGAATGGCACCGAAATACAGGGGCCCGGAAAATTTAAGAGCCAAATCAGCGGCCGCTTCCAGAGGCGATCTCCGCCTGACTATCTTTTTTTTCAACTCCCCCAGGCCATCGTCAATCAGATAGAAGCCCACATGGGCCCGGCGGTCAGCCGGGCCCGATTCAGCGGCCGCCAGGCGGGCCAGCTCAATGGCTTCCGCCGCTATTTCCAGTTCCGACCGGGGATTGTTTTTGGCCAGTTTTTCCACCACATGGCGGTAACGATCCCGGGCGGCGAAATCCATTTTGGCGTAAACATCGCCCGGATCCCGGGCTAGAACGCCTTCCACCAGGCTGACTTCTTCAATAAAGTTCCGCCAGTTCATCGCGTCCAGAGTTCGCAGACTGCCGATGCAGTTGCCCATGGACACATTGTTGGCCGCTTGCGACTGATTGTCATCGTTGATCAACTGGTCGATGGTTCGGGCGGTTTCGGCCAGCCGGCCCTCAATCCAGGTGAGGGGCAGGGACAGGGCCGGCCCCAGACCGCGCAGGCGGTGCGAAAGCTCGGCCACAAACGAGCCGCTCAGTTCGGGCAGACTCCTAGCCATATCGGCGATGGCCAGAATCAGGTTTTCCTGCTTTTCGCCGGCGATCAGGATCATTCGGTCAGCCCAGTAAGCGGCTCTGAGACGCGCCTGGCGGCTGACGATCATCAGGTCGGAAATTTTCCTCAAATTTTCGATTAAAGCCAGGCGCAGCATAATGGGGATAGCCCAAAGCTCGCCCAGGTTCAGGCTGGTGACCGATTGATAGGCCGTCACCAGATCACCCAGACTCTCGGCGTTCATCCGCCCATCGCCGTGGGCAATGGCGGCCAGGGCAATATCGTAAACTCGCGGCAGATTGACGGAGAGAGTGTTGGACAGATGGGGCAACTCCCGGCTGTAGCCTTTGGGCAGGTGTCGCCGGGCCGTCCATATTTGCTCCTCAATTATGTAAAAATTGTCTAAAAGCCATTCCCCGGCGGGAGTGATGACCCGGTCGGCCTCCACATCTTTGATCAACAATCCATGGGCCTTCAGCAATAGCGCCTCGTTTTCCCCTAAACGCCTTAATAGGCGGTCGCGGGAACGCCCGGCCTTTAATTGATGCAGACCAGCCATCATCCGGCCGTGCTCGGCCCGCTGATCGGCGCTGAAGAGCTCAAAAGTCAAGGGCGGCTCAGGGGCGGCATATTGAGGCCGCCGTTGAGGATAGATTTTTGACCGCAGTTGGCCCAGTAAACGGGCTATTGATCGGGTAAAAGCTGATGGTTGGCTGTCCATAAGTTTCCTTTGACCGGCGGTAAAGGAAACATTCGGCCGGGGGCAGCGGAAAATTTCCGGGGGGAAAGCGGGCGCACTGCAGAGTATTATTAATTAAAAATAATCATCATCGAAGCGAAGCACAATAGCCGAAGGGGAGAAAACGATGTTGACCAGGCGCCCATCCGCCTTTTCTGAAAGGCCTTGCGGGCATCTGAGGCTTGTGGTAATATAAAAAAATTTTAACCATATGGCCAATTTAGCGCCCTTGGGCTGAGCCGGGTCGCCTAACACCCCCGACTTGGTTTCCTGTTTTGAGGTGAGAAATGACCGAGCCGCTCAACATCCATAACGCCCTCCCCGATGGAACTGAATTACTTCATTACCGCCTTGGCGGGGAATTGGGGCGGGGCGGCTTCGGTCTCACCTATAGAGCCCAAGATACGAAGCTTGACCGGCCGGTCGTAATCAAAGAATATCTGCCCCAGGATATAGCCGGCCGCCGAAGTGACCATACTGTTTCCCCGCAGACAGGAAATCTGGCCGATAACTTTCAGAGCGGGCTGGATTCTTTCCTCAAGGAAGCCAAGACCCTGGCCAAGTTTCATCATTCCAACATCGTGCCCATACTGGATTATTTTAAAGAGAACGGCACGGCCTATCTGGTCATGCCCTTTCTGGAAGGCCAGACTCTGGCCGATAGATTGGCCCGTCAACCGGGGGGCAAGATGTCCGAGGCCGAGGTCATGGCCTGGCTCAATCCGCTGTTGGATGGCCTCCAGACCATTCATGCGGCGGGCTTTCTGCACCGGGATATTAAACCGGACAATATCTTTCTGCAAAATAACGGCAACCCCATCTTGATTGATTTCGGAGCGGCCCGCAACGCCCTGGCCAACCGTAGCCGGAGCCTGAGTGTGGTCTTGACCCCCGGTTACGCCCCGGCCGAACAATACACGGCCGCCGCCGCCAACCAGGGGCCCTGGACAGATTTATACGCCCTGGGCGCGGTTATTTTTCGTTGTCTGACCGGGACTGAGCCTACCGACTCCACCGAGCGACAGGATGCCACTTCCAATGGTGAGCCTGATCCGTTTACTCCTCGACTGCGGGAATTGACCAAAGTAGCCGGCCCGGGGCTGGCCCGGGCGGTGGAAGGCTGTCTGCGGGTGGCCCGCAAAAACCGCATCCAGGGGGTGGCTGAGTTAAGGCAGGTTCTGGATAACCGGCAGCCTCTGAAATCTGAAAGCATTAAACCAGCCCGGCCCAGGGAGACGACCGAAACTCCCCCGGCATCTAATGCTAAAATGACGGCGGTCATCATTGGTTTGCTTTTAGTCGCCCTGCTATGGGTGACTTTTGGATACCGACAGGCTGTTACACCACCAATATCCTCAGCCCTGCAAGTCCCTGGATCGACGCCCCCACCTATCACCCCCAATTACACCAACAGTATCGGCATGGATTTTGTGCTGATCCCGGCCGGGTCGTTTCTGATGGGCTCAGACCCACAAAAAGATAGTAAAGCTTATGACGATGAGTTTCCCCAGCATAGGGTGAGCATCAGCCAACCGTTTTATCTGGGGAAATACGAGGTAACCCAGGAGCAGTGGGCGGCGGTCATGGGCAGCAATCCCAGCAGTTTTAAAGGCCGAACCAACCCGGTGGAGCAGGTTTCCTGGGATGATGTTCAGGTGTTCATCAAAGAGTTGAATCTGAAGGAAGGCACTGGCAAATATCGCTTGCCGACCGAAGCGGAATGGGAATACGCGGCTCGGGCGGGGACGAACAGCCCTTATTCATTTGGGGATGATGAAAGTGAATTGGGTGACTATGCCTGGTATGGTCATAACTCCGGTCATAATACGCACCCGGTGGGCCGGAAGCAACCCAACGCCTGGGGTTTGCATGATATGCACGGCAATGTTTGGGAATGGGTGGAGGATTGGTATGGTGTTTACTCCAGCAGCCACTCGTCTGACCCACGCGGCCCCTCGTCAGGCTCCCTCCGGGTCAATCGGGGCGAGAGTTGGTACTCCCCCGCCGAGGACTGCCGGTCGGCCATCCGGAGCTACGCCTCCCCGGGTAGCCGGTACAGCAGACTTCTCGGTTTCCGCCTGGCCCTCTCCCCAGGTCAATAAAGTGCGGGCGATGGGCTCAGGAAACAGGCGCGCCGGAACGCAATGCAGCGTAACGGAGTGGAGCGGAATGGAGTGCCGGCCGACTGTTTCCGGCGGGAAGGTCACAGCAATTATTACGTCGCTCTGGCTCAGGCTGATAAAGAATCTAAGGCCACGGTTTTTGTAGAATTAATGCTCCAGTCGTTAATCAAGTCGCTGACCATCGACCAGGTAACCGATCAAGCAAGCGACCAAGTAACCGACATAAATAAAAGCCCTACTCAGAAATATAAATTGCTCAAAAAGATCATTGGCCCCAGACATGAACTGTGATTCTTCAGATATAGAGGGTTATTATTTTGTCAAATCCATCTGAAATATGCCCCAAATGCCAGAGCCCGGTAGGGGGTCAAGCGCCGTTTTGCGGCCATTGCGGCGCCCCCTTGAGCCACGGGGCCGGGGCCTCACGGCCGTCCATAGTCATCGGCCGGGGGCCGGAGGCTGATTTTCGCCTGGAGGCCCCCGGCATATCCAAGCGCCACGCCTCCCTGACCCCCCAGGGTGACGGGCGATTTTTGCTGACGGATCTGGGCTCCACCAATGGCCTGTTTGTGGGCTCGCCGGATAAGCGGGTGCAATCGGCAGTAGTTGGGTTGAATGACGCCATCTATCTGGCTGGTCACCGGCTGTCCGTGGCCGAGGTTATTGGCCGGCCGGCAGCCTCAGCCCCGGCTCCGGCCCCTCGTCTCAGCATCGGCCGAACGGCTGATAACAATATCGTTTTAAAAGACGACAGCGTTTCCCGCCGTCACGCCTTTTTGGTCTATTCCGGCGGGGTCTGGCACCTGGAAGACGTCGGCTCTCAAAACGGCACCTTTGTCAACTCCCGAAAAATAACCAATGCGGCCATCACTGACTCCGACCGGCTCAAGTTCGGCCGCTATGAGATCGGGGCCGGGGAGCTCACCAGCCGAGCCCGAGCCCGGGGCGGGGCTGTTCACCCCAACCATTTATCCCGCGCGGCCCAATCTCTCTGGCCCTCAGCCCGATCTGACCGGGTGGCCATTTACATTGGGCTGGCCCTGCTGGCCATTGTAGTTCTGGGTTTTACCCAACTCTACCAGTCTGTTCGCCATGATTCTGGGGCTCCCGGTCAGCTAGCTCCGGGGCCAAATGTTCTGGATAGATCGGAGCGGGCCACAGTCTTTGTCGTAACAAAGACCAGCTCCGGCTCCGGCTTTTTCATCTCCCCTGATTTAGTGCTGACCAATCGCCATGTGGTGGAGGGAACCTGGCAATGCCTGGTGGCCAGTAAGACCCTCGGCCAGCCGGTCGAGGCCGAGGTGGTGGCTCGGGGAGCAGGAAAGGCTCAGGATTTCGCGGTATTGCGCCTGGGCTCGCCAGCTAACATCAGCCCCTTGATTTTCAGCACCAAAGCCAAGCGGGGCGACCGGGTCGGCGCCTTTGGCTTTCCGGGCCTGCTGTTAAAAATCGACCCCAATGCCATTCCAGAAGTCGTTTACACCTCTGGGGAAATAAATGTTATCTATGAAAGGCCTCTGGTCTCAATAATCGCCCATACAGCCGTCGTCTCCCAGGGCAACAGCGGTGGGCCGCTGACTGATGACAAAGGGCGGGTGGTCGGCGTCAACACCCTGATAATGGGTAACGAAGAGAGCTATCGACAGGCCAACATCGCCCTGTCGGCCAAGGATATTATCGCCTTTCTGCGGGCCAACAAGTTACCATACACCGTTGATGAATAAAAGAGAGGAAACATTATGCCCCCAAAATTTTTAGCCTTTTTCTTTGTTTTGCTTTTAAGCGGCCCGGCCGCCCAGGCCCAGGATTTCGCGGTCAAAGATATTGACTGCGGCCAGTGGCCGGAAGTGCGGCTGACCGTGCAACTGCCGGAAGCCCAGGAGACCGCAGACCACTACACTTTAAGCCTCCCGGCCGAGGGCCAGCCCCTGAAGGCCGCCAGCCTGGAAGGCCCCAAAGACCCCATTGAGCCTCTCAGCATTGTGGTGGCCCTGGACACCAGCCCCAGCCTGAGCCGGGCCGACTTTGCGGCCGCCAAAGAGGCGCTTGGGGATTACGCCGCCCAGTTGGAATCGGGGGAGAGGCTGGCCCTGCTGGGCTTTAACGACCATGTGCAGGCCGTCACCGGCTTTACCGCTGACCAGGCCGTGATCGCCAACTCTTTAAAAGGGCTGTCCCTCGCCGGCTCCAAGACGGAATTATATAAAGCCATGCGCTTTGGCGTGGATTTGTTGAAAGATGCTCCCGGTCGCCGGCTTTTGCTGGTCGTTTCCGATGGCTGGGACGAGGGCCGGGAAGTCACCAGTTGGCAGGTGCTGAAAGCCGCCCAGGAGCATAAAGTCCAGATAAACGCCATCGGCTTGCCCGGCAAGAGCCCGGACTCAGATAACCATCTGGCCATCCTTGAAAATCTGGCCAAAGATACCGGCGGGCTGTATCGTAAAGCCGGCTCCCCCGCTTCCCTGTCCCTGGCTGTTTACGATCTTTTGAAGGCCCAGCGCCAGACCCGGCCCAATGGCTATCAGTATGAGCTGAAATTCATTCTGCCCCCCACCGGGCCGGGGGCGGAGCCGGATATCAAAGCTACCTTGACCCGCCAGATTGGGGCTAACGGCCAAACTCTGAGCCTCACCCTGACTCCGCCCAGGGCCGCCGATACACCACCGGCTACCCCGGACGCCGCCGCTCCGGAACCGGAAGATATTCCCTGGTGGCAGCAGCCCTGGGCCTGGGGGAGCGCCGCCGTTGCTGTCGTGCTGCTTATCATTCTGGTGGTGATCCTGACCCGCCGCAAATCAGCCGCCCGCGCCGCCCGCAATCAGGCCACCGTGGCTCTGAATATCACCCCAAACCGTCACACCGTGGCTGTTCAGTCGCCCCGCCAGTCCAGCCCCTTTATTTTAGAGCTGACTGAGCTGGGCCTGCGCTTTTCCCTATCTCCCGGCACGGCCACTCTGGGGGCCGGCCCCGGCAATGATTTTCAGGTGGACATCCCCACGGTGTCCGGCAAACACGCTGAATTTCAGGTGACCACGACCGAGTGCCGGGTCAAGGATTTAAACTCGACCAACGGCACCCAGGTCAACGGCCGGAATATCAGCCAGTGGACAATTTTAAAAAACGGCGACTGGCTGACCTTTGGCACGGCCAGGGCCATGCTGCGCCTGAACCGCTAAACAAGGAGAGAATATGTCGAGGGAACCAGAAGAAAATTTTATTCGCTGCCCAAACGGGCATATCGCCCCCGAGGGCACCCAGTTCTGCCCCTGGTGCGGGGCGGATATCCGCCCGGGCGGCGGTGGCGGGACACAAAAAATCCAGGATACGGAAAATTATCGGGATACTGTGCCCCTCAACCAGCCCGGCGCGGAAACCGGCGGGCGGCGCACTGTGACCCTGACCCGGCCCGGCGATAAGCGCACCATCATCAAACGCCCCGGGGATGATTCATCGCCGGACGCTGGTCAGGCTCGTCTGGTCGGCTTTCTGGTCAGCTACACCCTGTCGCCTTCCGGCAAATTTTTTGAGCTGCGGGAAGGCCGCCAGAATATCGGCAGTGGCCGGGCCTCCCGGATTCAGGTGGAGGACAAAATGCTGTCCGAGGAACACGCCATCATTCTCTATCGCCAGGGCCGCTTCATCTTTGAAGACCGCCTGTCGTCCAACGGCTCCAGCCTCAACGGCCAGGAAGCTATCGGCCAGTTGGAGCTCAAGCAGGGCGACCAGTTGACCCTGGGCAGTCACACTTATATTTTTGTCTGCATTGAAGTTGAGAAACATGAAGACCATCAATAATCAGCCCGGTTTAAGCCCGGTCATCGGCCAGGCCACCCATACCGGTTTGGTGCGGGAAGCCAATGAAGACGCTTTCGGTTGGTTCAGCACCCCGGCCGGGGAGCTTCTGGTGGTGGCTGACGGCATGGGGGGCTGCGCCGGCGGGGCCGAGGCCGCCCAGGCGGCCATTGCCGCTTTCCATCAATATGTCAAAGCCGCCCCTGAGGAGCCGGAAACGCTGTTGCGGCAGGCGGCCAGGGCGGCCGACCAGGCTGTGTCTCAGGTCGGGTTGGCTCACCCGGAGCTGGCCGGGCTGGGCTCCACAATGGTGGCCCTGCTGATTAAGGGGGCCGAGGCCTATTATATTCATGTGGGGGACAGCCGGCTTTATCGCTTTTCAGGCGGCCGGCTGGAGAGACTGACCCGCGACCATTCCTATGTGCAGGAATTGGTGGAGGCCGGGCAGATAACCGAGGAAGAGGCTGAGAGGCACGAAGACCGCAATGTTATCACCCAGTCCTTGGGCGGCAATGTGGACGAGGCTCGCCTGACGGTCGGGCGGGCCACCGGCCGGCCCGGGGATATTTTTCTGCTCTGCACCGATGGCCTGTGCGGGCCGGTTTCCGATGTGGCCATAGGAAAAGCCCTGAGCGGAGCCGGTTCGCCTCAGATCCTGGCCCGGAAGCTGATTGAGCTGGCTTTAAAAGCCGGCGGGCCGGATAATGTCGCCGTGCAACTGGCCGTCTTCCCCGGCGGGACAGGCCGGACAACTCAGGCCCTGCCCAGAGGCCGAGCCGAGAGGAATGGCCCGCGCTCCCGCCTGCTGTTGGTGGTCTTTATTCTGGGTCTGTTGGTCGGCTCGTTGGGCATTTATGTCTGGCAAAACCGGCCGGTTAGGTCTGGCCCACCGGTTGAAGAAACGCCGGCCCCGGCCGAGACAGCCCCGGCTTCGGTTCTTGACCAGACCCCGGTGGAAAATAAGCCGAATATCGGCGAGCCGATCCAGATCACCCCGCCCGAACGAAAAAAGCAAGGTGAGTGATGAAACTGCCCTGGCCTGAGAGCCAATTAGAGACCATCCTGGGCGCGGTTTCCATGCTGGGCGACCGTGAGGAGCAGCAGGATCGCTATGTGGTCAGCTACCAAAAGGGGGCGCTTTTCCTGATGGTGGCCGATGGTATGGGCGGGCACAGCGGCGGAGCAGAGGCGGCCGCCATTCTGGCGGCCACCGCTGAAAAAATGTTTCTGAAAAACCCACATGCCCCGGCCGAAACGCTGTTCCCGGATAATATACAGACATCCCGGCAAAAGA
>JAISJK010000066.1 GCA_031261565.1 Candidatus Adiutrix sp.
CGCATCGACATGAGCGAATACATGGAGAAGCACGCGGTGGCCCGTCTCATTGGCGCGCCTCCCGGCTATGTGGGCTATGAGGAAGGCGGCTACCTGACCGAGGCGGCCCGGCGCAAGCCCTACAGCGTCATCCTGTTTGACGAGATAGAAAAAGCTCACCCCGAGGTGTTTAATATCCTCCTGCAGCTTCTGGACGATGGGCGCCTGACCGATGGCCAGGGCCGAACCGTGGATTTTAAAAACACGGTGGTCATCATGACCTCCAATATCGGCTCCCAATTCATCGTGGACGCGGAAAGCCGCGCCCCTGAGGTGCGGCGCGACCGGGTGATGGAGGCCCTGCGGGGCCATTTCCGCCCGGAATTTTTGAACAGGATTGACGACATCGTCATCTTCCAGGCCCTGGACGCCCGGGGTATTGAGCGCATTGTGGAGATTCAGGTGGGTCTCCTGGCCGGTCGTCTGGCCGAGCGCAAGCTGAGGCTGCATCTCTCGCCTGAGGCGGTGGCCCTGCTGGCCCGGGCCGGTTTCGACCCGGTCTATGGGGCCAGGCCCCTCAAGCGGGCCATTCAAACCCAGTTGATGGATCCTCTGGCCCTGGGGCTCTTGAGCGGCCGGATTATGGATGGCCAAAGCCTGGAGGTCATCGTCAACCAGGCTGGCGACGGCCTGACTTTTGTCTCTCAGGATGAGCCGCCGACCGGGGAAAACACCCCCCCGGATCAGCCGAAAATGTTGACCTGACCAGCCGGCCAGAAAATAATTTGACAGAGGCGGCCTGAATGTGGTAAAAAAGGCCGAGTTAAATATTTCGGCTGATCAGTGTAACCTGAAGGCTAAAGATCTAAAAAATCTTTAGCCTTAACTTTTTTCACCAACAGAAAGGAAAGTGACATGAAAAAAATTCTGGCCCTCTCTCTCGGTTTAGCCGCCTTTATCGGCGTGGCCCTGGCGGGGTCTCTGCAGGCCGCCGAGCTGGAAATCACCAATGTCTCCTACGACCCGACCCGTGAGCTCTACGACAGCTACAACAAGGCTTTTCAGAAATACTGGAAAGGCGCCAAGGGCCAGGAGGTGACCATTGTCCAGTCGCATGGCGGCTCCGGCAAGCAGGCCAGAGCGGTCATCGAGGGCAATGAGGCCGATGTGGTCACTCTGGCCCTGGCCTATGACATCACGGAGATTGAAAAAGCCGGCCTGATCAAGCCGGGCTGGCAGAAAGAATTTCCCTCCAACAGCTCTCCCTACACCTCGACCATTGTTTTTCTGGTGCGCAAAGGCAACCCCAAGGCCTTGAAAGACTGGGGCGATCTGGCCAAGGACGGTGTGGGCATCATCACCCCCAACCCCAAGACCTCCGGTGGAGCCCGCTGGAACTATCTGGCGGCTCTGGCTTGGGCCGACAAACAGTATAAGGGCGATCAAAAAGCCGTCAAAGACTTCATAACCAAGGTTTTTAAAAACGTCCTGGTGCTGGATACCGGTGCCCGGGGATCCACCAACACCTTCGTGCAGAACGGGCAGGGCGACGTGCTTCTGGCCTGGGAAAATGAGGCCTACCTGGCCATCAAAGAAAAACCCGGCGAATATGAAATCATCACCCCGAGCCTGAGCATTCTGGCTGAGCCCCCGGTGGCCATTGTGGACGAAGTGGTGGCCAAACGGGGCACCCAGGAACTGGCCACCGAATACCTGAAATACCTCTACTCCGATGATGGGCAGAGAATCGCCGGCAAAAACTACTACCGGCCCAGCAACCCCGAGATCGCCAAGGAATTCGCCAATGTCTTTGATCTCAAGGTCAACCTGGTCAACATTGATGATCCCCTCTTTGGCGGCTGGGACAAAGTGCAGGCCGAGCATTTCAATGACGGGGGCGTTTTCGACCAGATCTACACTCCTCCCGCCAAGTGAGCTCTTGAGGATAAAGACGAGGCAAAGACCATGCAACACCACCAGGCTAATAAGCGCAACATCCCCGGCTTCGGGCTTTCTCTGGGGCTGACCCTGTCTTATGTCAGCCTGGTGGTGTTGATCCCCATGGTTTCCATTGTCATCCAGTCCGCCAACCTGGGTTGGCTGGGCTTCTGGAAAACCGTCATCGATCCGCGGGTCATGGCCAGCTATAGAGTGAGTTTCCTCTGCTCCCTGGCGGCGGCGGCCATCAACTGCTTCTTCGGGGTCATGCTGGCCTGGGTGCTGGTTCGCTACCGCTTCCCTGGCCGGCGGATTATGGACGGGCTGATTGAGCTGCCCTTTGCCCTGCCCACGGCCGTGACCGGCATCGCCCTGACCGCCCTCTACTCGGACAAGGGCTGGCTGGGCGGGCCGCTGGCCCAATGGGGCCTCAAGGTAGCCTACACCCCGGCCGGGATTGTCATGGCCCTGACTTTTATCACTCTGCCCTTTATTGTCCGGACTGTCCAGCCCGTCCTGGAGCAGTTGGATCCGGTTTACGAAGACGCCGGGCGGCTCCTCGGGGCCTCTGGCGGCCGGATATTCCGGAGCATTATCCTGCCGGAGATCACCCCGGCCCTCCTGACCGGCTTTGGCCTGGCCTTCGCCCGGGGCCTGGGTGAATACGGCAGCGTGGTTTTTATCGCCGGCAACATGCCCTATAAAACGGAAATAGCCCCGCTGATGATTTTCAGCAAACTTCAGCAGTTTAATTACGGGGAGGCGACGGCCGTGGCCCTGGTCATGCTGGGGGCTTCATTTCTCATCATGCTGGCCATCAACACTATTCAAGCCCGGGCCGCCGGCTATGTCAAGGAATAGGGGGCCGACATGTCCACCGGCAATGACAGGCCTCTGCGGCTGCTTTTGATCATCATCAGCGTGTTGTTTATCCTGCTGATGCTGGTCACCCCCCTGGTGGTCATCCTGGTCGAGGCTTTCCGTTCCGGTCTGGAAGCTTACACCAAGGCGGTGACCGACCCCTATGCCCTTAAGGCCTTGAAACTGACCGGCCTGGCCACGGTGGCGGCGGTGGTCTTAAATACCGCCTTTGGCCTGGCCGCAGCCTGGGCCATCACCCGCTTCTCTTTTCGGGGCAAGGGTTTGCTGACCACCTTTATCGACATCCCCTTCGCCGTCTCCCCCATTATCGCCGGCCTGGTCTTTATCCTGACTTTTGGGCGGCTGAGCTATCTGCATCCCTTTCTGGCGGCCCACGAACTGAAGGTGGTTTTTGCCACGCCGGGCATAATTCTGGCCACGGTCTTCGTCACCCTGCCTTTTGTGGCCCGCGAGATCATACCTGTTCTGGAGGCCCGGGGCACGGATGAGGAGCAGGCGGCGGCCCTGATGGGGGCCGGCTTCCTGACCATCTTCCGCCGGATCACCTTCCCCCATATCCGCTGGGCCCTGCTGTATAGCGTCATCCTCTGCGCGGCCCGGGCCATGGGGGAATTCGGCGCAGTGTCGGTGGTCTCCGGCCACCTGAGGGGCAAGACCAACACCCTGCCGCTGCACGTGGAGATCCTCTACAACGAATACCAGTTTACCGCAGCCTTTGCCGTGTCATCCGTCCTGGTGGCGGCGGCCATCTTTATTCTGGTGGCCCGCAACATTGTGGAATTCACCGCCCGCAAAGAGAGTGATTATGTACGTTGAGCTAAAAGACATCAATAAGCACTTCGGCGATTTTCAGGCGGCCAAAAATGTGGGGTTCAGCATTGAACAGGGTGCCCTGGCCGCCCTTCTGGGCCCCAGCGGCAGCGGCAAGACAACTATTCTGCGGATGATCGCCGGTCTGGAACACCCCGACTCCGGGGATATTTTTATTGATGGAGTCAGGGTCAACAATGTGGAGCCCAGCCGGCGGTTCATCGGCTTTGTCTTTCAGAACTACGCCCTGTTTCGCTATATGACCGTCTTTGACAATATCGCTTTCGGCCTGTCGGTCAAAAAGGAGAGGCCGGAAGCCATCAAGGAGCGGGTCAGGAGCCTTATCAGCCTCATCGGCATGGAGGGGCTCGACAATCGCTACCCGGCCCAGCTCTCCGGCGGCCAGCGGCAGAGGGTGGCCTTTGCCCGGGCCCTGGCCCCCAACCCGCGTCTGCTCCTGCTTGATGAGCCTTTTGCGGCCATTGACGCCAAAGTCCGCCGGGAGTTGCGGGCCTGGTTGCGGGATATGATCACTAAACTGGGCCTGACCAGCATCTTTGTCACCCACGACCAGGATGAGGCCATTGAGGTGGCCGACCAGATCATCGTCACCAACCAGGGCCGGGTGGAGCAGATGGGCTCGCCCATGGCCCTCTATAAGGAGCCGGCCTCGCCCTTTGTGGCCCAGTTTATAGGCAACTCCACGATCATTAAGAATTTCGGGCGGCTGAAGGGTTTTGAAGGCGCTCCCCCGGAGGCCGAAGGGGCCATCCGGCCGGAATTCTTGCGCATCTACACCCAAAATGATACTATCCAGTATCAGACCAGCACCGAGGAGGCGGTGGTGGAGCGTCTCGCTTTCCGGGGCGACTCTCTGGAAGTGGGTCTGCGCCTGAAAGACTTGAGTCTCTCGGCCAGCTATTCCCTGGAAAAGAAGCCCATCTCCGTGGGGGAAACGGTCAGGGTGCTTATTTATCGCCTCTACGCCTTTGATGGCGACCAGGCTTCCCTCCTCCACAATCACCATCTGGGGGCCCACCCCCAGGGCTATTCCTACATTATTTAAGGCGGCCATGAAATCTATCACCCTGTCAGCGGATATTTTGATCATCGGCGGCGGCGCGGCCGGTTGCTACGCCGCTCTCAGCGCGGCCAGGCACCGGGTCGGCCGGGTGGTTCTGGTGGAGAAAGCCCATATTGAGCGCAGCGGCTGTCTGGCCGCCGGAGTCAACGCTCTCAACGCCTACATCGGCCGGGGCCATACCCCGGAGGATTATGTGGAGTATGCCCGTAAGGACGCCGAGGGGCTGATTCGCCCTGACCTGGTCTTGAGCATGGCCAGGCGTTTAAACGAGGTGGTGGGGAATCTGGAAAAGCTGGGTCTGACGATTCTCAAAGACAGCGAGGGCCATTACGCCGAGCGGGGCTGGCGAAATATCAAGATCAACGGGGAGAATTTAAAACCCCTCCTGGCCGCTGCGGTGCGGGCGGAGCCGGCCGTGACCGTGCTCAACCACGTCAATGTGGTCAGCTATCTGAGCGATGGGGAGCGGGTGGCCGGCGCGGTCGGCTTTGGCGTGCGTGAGCCGATCCAATACGTGCTGAAAGCCCCGGCCGTCATCTGTGCCACCGGCGGGGCGGCCGGCATTTACCGCCCCAACAACCCCGGCTCAGCCCGGCAGGCTATGTGGTATTGCCCCTTTAACAGCGGGTCTGGCTACGCCCAGGGGATCAGGGCCGGGGCGGAAATGACCACCCTCGAAATGCGTTTTGTGGCCCTGCGCTGTAAAGACACCATCGCCCCCACCGGCACCCTGGCCCAGGGGGCCGGGGCCAGACAGGTCAATCGTTTGGGGGAAATTTACGAAGAGCGCTATGGCTTCACCACCTCCGGACGAATCTATGGCGTCCGCCAGGAGGAACTGGCCGGGCGCGGCCCCAGCCGTCTCCGGGCGGAAAATCTCAGCCCCGGGCAAATTGAGGATTTGTATAAAGCCTATTTGAATATGGCTCCCACCCAGACTTTGAGCTGGGTGGAGCAGGGCGAGGACATTTCGTCGCTCAGCGTGGAGATAGAGGGAACCGAGCCCTATATCATCGGCGGCCATACGGCCGGCGGTTACTGGGTAGATACCCGCCGGGAGACCACCCTGAGGGGCTTATTCGCGGCCGGGGATGTGGCCGGGGGCTGCCCTCAAAAATATGTGAGCGGGGCCATGGCCGAGGCTGAAATCGCGCTGGAGGCGGCCCTGGATGGCGCTGAGCTCCGCCCGGAGCTGGACTCGCCCGAGCCGGCCCGGTGCCTGGCCGAGGCTGAAAAATTTCTGGGTCGCCCGGCCGCCCTTTTCACCACCGGGGAATTAGCCGAGGCCCTGCAGAAAACCATGGACGAGCAGGCCGGAGGCCGGGGGGCCGGCTACAGCTATCAGGAGGCCGGGCTGAATCAGGCCGAAGCCCGCCTGGATGAATTGGAAGACCTGAGCCTGGGCCTGGCGGCGGCCAATATGCCGGAGCTGATGAAAATACAGGAGTTGCGGGATCGCCTGACAGTGGCCCGAAGTCTGGTGGCCCATCTCAAGGCCCGGCGGGAAACCCGCTGGCCGGGCTTTGGCCTCCACCTGGACTATCCCCGGAAAGAGGATACCTGGCTGCGCTATGTCAACTCCCGGCTGAAAGAGGGCCGGGTTGAAATAATTTTCCGGGATATGGTCAGGGGTGACAAGTATGAGCATCAGTATTGATCAGGTCGCCTGCACCGGTTGCGGCCGCTGCGGCGAAATCTGCCCGGGCAGCCTGATCCGGGCTGACCGGGAGGGTAAAGCCGAGATAGGCCAACCGGCCGACTGCTGGAGTTGCACCGCCTGCCTCAAAGAGTGCCCGGCCGGGGCTATCGCCCTGTATCTCCCGCCCGTCCTCGGCGGCTCGGGGACTCGGCTGCAAGTCAAGCAGGAAGGCTCTTTGCTCCACTGGAGATTTACCCGGCCGGACGGGACTTTGAAAACCATCACTGTGGATCGCCAGAGCGCGAACCGCTATTAATAGAGGGAAAGACCATGAATCACCTGAGCGCCCTGGAAGCGCAGAGCGTCTATATTTTACGGGAGGCTTATCAGAAGCTGGGCAAGCTGGGTATGCTCTGGTCCATTGGCAAGGATTCCACGGTCATGCTCTGGCTGGCCAAGAAGGCCTTTTTTGGCCATTGTCCCTTTCCCTTTATTCATGTGGACACCACTTTTAAGATTCCTGAAATGATCACCTACCGGGATCAGGTGGCCAGGGAAATGGGGCTGGATCTCATTGTCCACACCAATCAGGCGGCCCTGGCCACCGGCATGGGGCCGGAGCAGGGCCGCCTCATCTGCTGTAAAGCCCTCAAAACCGATGCCCTGCAGGATATGGTCAGGCAATACGCCTTTGACGGCCTTATTGTGGGTGTGCGGCGGGATGAAGAGGGCTCCCGCTCCAAGGAGCGGGTTTTTTCTGAGCGCAACGCCGAGGATGAGTGGGATTACACCAACCAGCCCCCCGAGCTCTGGGATCAGTTTAAGACTGATTTCCCCAAGGGGCACCACATCCGGGTGCATCCTCTGTTGCAATGGAACGAGCTGGACATCTGGCGCTACATTGAGCGGGAAAATATACCCATAATCGACCTCTATTTTTGTAAAAAAGGAGAGCGCTATCGCAGTCTGGGTTGCGCCCCCTGCACCGGCCGGGTGGCCTCGACAGCCTCCACCGTGGCCGACATCATCGCCGAGCTGGAGCAGACCACGGTCAGCGAGCGGGCGGGCCGGGCCCAGGATCAGGAAGACGCCTACGCCATGCAAAAACTCAGAAAAGCGGGATATATGTAAAATGGAGACCAAAGAAATATTAAGCCTGGTCGTGGCCGGCCATGTCGATCACGGCAAATCATCAGTCATCGGCCGGCTGTTTTACGACACTGGCTCACTGCCCCAGGGGGCCATTGACAAGGTCAGGCGCATCGCCAAGGAGACCGGCAAAGATTTTGAATTCGCCTACCTTCTCGACGCCTTTGAAGAGGAGCAGAAACAGGGCATCACCATTGACACCACCCGCTTGCAGTTTCATACGGCCAAGCGGGATTACGTGATCATTGACGCTCCGGGTCACAAGGAATTTTTGAAAAACATGATCTCCGGGGCGGCCGATGCCGAGGCCGCCTTTCTGGTCATTGACGCCGGCCGGGGAGTGGAGGAGCAATCCAAGCGTCACGCCTACATGTTGTCTCTGCTGGGCATCCGCCAGTTATGCGTCATCGTCAACAAGCTGGATCTGGTCAACTATGATGAGGCGGTCTACCGGCGGATCAGAAAAGACATGGACGAGTTTCTGGAATCCATTGGCCTCTCGGCCCAGGCCTACATTCCCCTCTCGGCCCTGCGGGGTGAAAATGTCCTGAACAAGTCGGCTAAATTGCCCTGGTATCAGGGCCTCTCTCTCATTGAGGCCCTGGACGACCTGGCCAAAGAGCGGGGCCTGGAAGAGAGCACCCTGCGTTTCCCGGTGCAGGAGGTCTA
>JAISJK010000064.1 GCA_031261565.1 Candidatus Adiutrix sp.
TGCCATTTCAGATGCGATAACACCTCAGCTTCTGCCGAATATTTATGTGGCTGACGTTGACGAAAAAAGCATCATCGTAGTCGAGGTGTTTCCGAGTCCGAATAGACCGTATTATGTCAAATCCTCTGGAAAAGAAGAAGGCACCTTTGTTCGTGTCGGAGGCACGACAAGGCTTGCAGGAGCGGCAATTCTCAAGGAATTGGAGCTTGAAGGGGCCAATATGTCCTATGATTCCCTTGCCTATCTGGAAGCTGATTACAGCGAGAAGGACGCAAAAGTCCTCTGCGATGTCATCGAAAAGTATATTTTAAAGGAAAAAAATATCAACAGGCAGGTATCTCCCCATCAACTTAACAATTGGGGACTGATAAAACGCGTAAACGATAAAATTATACCCACGAACGCTTTTATGCTTATGACTTCAAACCCCTTTCAGTTCGCTACGGTTCAATGCGCGAGGTTTAAGGGGACGACCCGTTCGGTTTTTATTGACAAGAGGGAATTTGGCGGGACGCTGTATGAGCAGATTGAGGAAGCTTATAATTTTGTCTTGAAGCATATCAATCTCGGTGCTACAATAGAAGGAATATTTAGAAAAGAAAAATACGAACTCCCGCCGGAGAGCATAAGAGAGCTAATCGTCAACGCTGTCACGCATCGAAATTATGCTGAAAACGCCTGTGTTCAAGTGTCTGTATATGATGACAGGGTGGAGATCACATCACCCGGCAGGCTGTATGGCGGCATAACGCTCAAGGAAATATTGAGTGGAAATTCAAGGATTCGCAACAAAGTGATTGCCACTGTATTTTCCGAGATGTTCATTATTGAAAAATGGGGGACGGGCATCCAAAGGGTAATCGATGGTTGCAGAGATTACGCTATCGCTGACCCTGAGTGGATTGAACTCGGGACTACTTTCAGGGCCAACATTTACAGACCTCAGCAATCTACAGTGTCAAAATCGGTATCAAATGACACTGTAAATGATACTGTAAATGACACTCTAAATAAATCTGAGCAAGCCGTTCTTGAACTGATTAAAGGGAACGGTCTGTTGTCGGTAGAGGCTTTAGAGAAAAAAATAGATAAATCAAGAAGCACAGTTCTTCGTGCGTTGAAGTCCCTAAGAGAAAAAGGAAGCATTGAACGCTCCGGCTCGGATAAAAGCGGTCATTGGGTTGTGAAGATACCAGAATGACAGTCATAAAATTATATCGCTGAAGGCTTATGAGTAAAATGATGAGGCGAAAGATAATTACAGCTCTGGCCGTGATGGCCTTCCTGATGATGACTCCGGCGCTGCTCCCGGCCCAGGAGCCGGTTACGGATTACGGCAGTTACGACAGCTTTGACCCGTCCGAGGATTTCAGCCGGCCGGCGGCCCCAACTCCGGCCCCAGTCCTCCCCCCTCCAGCTTCGCCGCCGCCCTTGGCGGCTGCGCCGGCCGAGCCGGCCGTTCCTGAGTTTGTGTCCCCCCCGGAAGAATACCCGGTGGCCGAGCCAGCCGTCCCGGCTGCCCCACCTAGGCCGCCGGAGGAATATCCCGTGGCCGCCCCGGCTGAGCCAAAGCTGACCCCTCCGCCGGTGGCGGTGGTCAGCTCAGAGCAGTTGCCGCCGCCTCTGACCCTGTCTGAGACCGTCAACTACAGCCAGACGGACAACTGGCTGGCCCGGCCCGCATCGCCCGACCAGCCGGTGGATGTTTTTTTTCTCTATACCGGCTCCTGCGAGCGGGCCGGACAGGGGGCGATCTGCGCCCCCAGCGACCCGGGTATGCGCCAAAAAGCCCAGGAGAGCGCCCGGCAGCAGGCCGGCGTCTTTGAGACGGTGGCCAATATCTTCGCCCCCTATTACCGGCAGGTCAACAGCGCCATCTTCCTGGGCCTGAGCCCCAAAGACCGGGCCGAGCGGCTGGCCGTTTCGGCCGCCGACTCCATGAGCGCTTTTGACTATTATCTGAAAAATTACAACGGGGGCCGGCCCTTTATTCTGGCCGCCCACGGTCAGGGCTCAGCCGCTCTGCTGGCCGGCATTCTGGCCGAATACTTCAAGGCCCATCCCGAGACCCGGGCCAATCTGGTGGCCGCCTACGCCCTGGGCTACGCCGTCACCAGCGACTACCTCTCGGCCAATGACCACTTAAAATTCGCCGAGAGAGGCGATGACACCGGGGTGATTATCTCCTACAACACCGAGGCCCCGCAAATGAGCGCCGCCAGCCCGGTGGTGCTGCCCCGGGCAGTGGCCATTAACCCCATCACCTGGGCTCGTTCCGAGATACCGGCCCGGGCCGACCGGAGCCAAGGGGCCAATCTGACAGCCTTTGGCGGCGAAGATCAGATGGCCAATTTCGCTGACGCCCGGGTCAGGCTGAGGCGAGGGGTGGTGGAGTGTTCCACGGCCGACCCCGACCAATATGGCCAGGCGCATTTTCCGGCCGGGGCTTTCCCCGGCGGCGACTACGCTTTTTATTACTATGATCTGCGGGCCAACGCCCAGAAGCGGGTGGAAGCTTTCCAGAGCGGCCGGGGCCGGATGTGACCGGTTGTTTAGGTCAAAGGAGGCTGGCCATGCCGGCGAATGAAAATAATAGAGGCCGCCGTCAGACGCCGGCCTATGATCTGACGATGGAGATCGCTCCCGACTTAACCCGGATCGTCGAGCAGCTGATGCGCCAGAGGCGGCAGATGGCCCCCTTTGAACATGTCAGCCGCGCGCCCATCCCCTCATTTCAGGCGGCCAGAGACATTATCAGCCTGGCCCAGCAGTTGCTCTTCCCCGGGTTTTTTTCAGCCCGGCCGGTGACCGAGCTGAATGTCGAATATCACACCGGGGAGATTCTCTATGATTTTTATGACAAACTGAGCCGCGAGATCGCCACCGCTCTGCGCCACGACTGCCGCCGCTGTAAAATCGACTGTCTGGACTGTCAGGAGCGGGGCCAGGCCATCGCCCTGGAAGTGGCCGAGAGGATGCCGGCCCTGCGGGAGCTGCTGGCCGGCGATGTGGCCGAAACCCGCGATGGCGACCCGGCGGCCGGCGACCACTACGACCAGATTATTTTCTGCTACCCCGGGCTTTACGCCACGATGGTGCAGCGGGTGGCCCACGAGCTCTATCAGCGCCAGGTGCCCTTCCTGCCCCGCATTCTCACCGAATGCGCCCACGCCGCCACTGGCATTGACATTCACCCCGGGGCGGAAATAGGGGCCAATTTCTTTATTGACCACGGGACGGGGGTGGTTATCGGGGAAACCACCACCATTGGCTCCGGGGTGCACATCTATCAGGGAGTAACCCTGGGGGCCCTGTCCCTGCCCCGGGACGCCGGCATCCGGCTGAAGGGCTGCAAGCGCCACCCCACCCTGGGAGACAAGGTGATTGTTTACGCCGGGGCCACCATTTTAGGCGGGCAGACGGTCATCGGGACTGGCTCGGTGGTGGGCGGCAACGTCTGGCTGACGGAGAGCATCCCCCCGGGCACCAGGGTTCTGATTAAAAACCCTGAGCTCCTGGTCATCAACAGCTCAGCTCACCCGAAAAAGTCAAAACTTGCGGATCAGCCGGAAAAATAGTATATTGCCAAATCAGGGCCTATAGCTCAATTGGTCAGAGCCCCCGGCTCATAACCGGTCGGTTCCAGGTTCGAGTCCTGGTGGGCCCACCACCTCACAATCCAACACCGTCCGATACAGGCTCAAATCCCAATAAAATAAAGGGTTTGGGCCTTTTGATTGTCCAATGCCGTCTCAATAAGTCCATTGACAGCGATGAGAAGAATACCACGAAACAGACGCGCTGAAGCTGGCCCGCATGGAGCCGGAAAGGCAAAAGCCAGGTTGGCGAGATGTTATTTTATGGCTTTGTGACTTCAGCTGATGAAAACCCTACAAGAGAGTCAGATAGTTTATAAGTGGCCTTAAATATTTTTAAGAGCCTTTCAACCGAAGTTGTGAGGTTGATTTTCTTACCCATTAAATCAAGCCTTAACTTTTGAGGCTGGCTTTGATGCCGGGGCAGGGGCGACAGGCTTAGCCTGGATGGTTTTCTTTGTGGCAGTCATTCGGTGCCTCTCTTTCAAATTGGATTCCATTATACCACTTTTTTTAGTATGTTATCTATTGAGTTATAGAGCTGGTGGGCCTTACAATTTATCCTCCACCCGGATGACTCTGGTCGGGGCCAGGACGGAATCCAGTTGGCCGATTTCGGCCAGAGCCTGGGTCATGTCCCGCTCCAGGGCGGTGTGAGTCAGGATGACCAGGGGCGTGGCCGCGCTCTCCGCGCCGCTCTGGGCCGCCTGTTTCTGGATGACCTGGGCCAGGCTGATGCTGTGTCCGGCGAAAATGCCGGCGATGGCGGCCAGCACTCCGGGCCGGTCGGCCACGGTCAAGCGCAGATAATAGGCGGTGCGCACTTCGGCCATGGGCTTGGGCTTTTCGGCGGAAAGACTGGGCCAGCCTAGAGGGGGGACGCGCTGGCTGACCCCGGAGTGGTCGGCCCGGGCCAGCTCAATGATATCGGCCAAAACCGAGCTGGCCGTGGGCATCATGCCCGCCCCGGCCCCGGTCTGCAAAATATCGCCCACCGCGTGGCCGGAAACCAGGACGGCGTTCAAGGCCCCATTGATGTTTGAAAGAAGGTTGTCCCGGGGCAGCATAGCCGGGTGAAGCCGCACTTCCAGCCGATCCTGCTCATCGCGGGAGGCCAGGGCCAACAGCTTGATGACATAGCCCAGCTCGGCGGCGAAGCTGATGTCTTCCGGGGTTAAGCGGCTGATGCCCTCCACGTGGATGTCTTCCAGGGCGGGCAGAGATCCATAGGCCAGGGCCGTCAGGAGGATCAGCTTGTGGGCCGCATCATAGCCCTCTATATCAAAGGTGGGGTCGGCCTCGGCGTAGCCGGCTTTCTGGGCCTCGGCCAAAGCCTCCTGAAAGCCCAGGGCCTCCCGGCTCATGCGGGTCAGGATGTAGTTGGTGGTGCCGTTCAGAATGCCCAAAAGGTGGCGGATGCGGTTGGCCGACAGGCCCTCCTTCATGGTTCTGATGATGGGGATGCCGCCGGCCACGGCCGCCTCAAACAGCACCTCAACCTTGTTGGCCGCCGCCGCCTCGAAAATTTCCCGGCCGTGACGGGCCAACAGGGCTTTATTGGCCGTAACCACATGCTGGCCGCTGTTTAAAGCCTTTAAAATAAAAGTCCGGGCCGGCTCCAGCCCGCCCATGACCTCCACCACCACCCGGATATCCGGGTTCCCGATAATCTCCCCGGCGTTGGTGGTCAGCAGTCCAGAGGGCGGTTCCCAGGGCCGGGGGTCGCTAAAATCGCCTATCCCGATTTTGGCCAGGCGCAGGGGCCAGCCCAATTTCCGGCTGATGAAGTCGCCGTCCTCCACCAGCATCCGGGCCACGCCCGAGCCGACATTGCCGCAGCCTAACAGGCCCACTGTGGTCTGCATAATTACTTACCCCGCGCTGTCTTCGGCCAGGGCTTTTTTGATGCCCCGCACGGCCTGGTTGATGCGCTGGACGTTTTCCACCAGGGCGAAGCGCACATAGCCCTCGCCGCCGGCCCCAAAGCCCAGGCCCGGGGAAACGGCCACTTTGGCCTCCCGGATAAGCATTTTGGCGAAATCCACCGAGCCCAGGTGGCTGAAGCGCTCGGGGATTTTGGCCCAGATAAACATGGAGCCCAGGGGCGAGGCCACCGGCCAGCCGGCCCGCTCCAGGCCGCCCACCAGAGTGTCGCGCCGCTCTTTATAAACCGAGACGATCTCTTCCACGCACTCCTGATGCTCGTTTAAGGCGATGATGGCCGCGATCTGGATGGGCTGGAAAGCCCCATAATCGAGGTAGCTCTTGATCCGGGTCAGGGCGCCCACCATTGGCCGGTTGCCGCAGACAAAGCCAATGCGCCAGCCAGCCATGTTGTAGCTCTTGGACAGGGAGAAAACCTCCACCCCAATGTCCTTGGCCCCCTTGACCTGGAGCAGACTGGGGGCCTTGTAGCCGTCAAAGCAGAGGTCGGCGTAGGCCAGGTCGTGCACCACCAGAATCTGGTTTTCCTTGCAGAAATTCACCACTTTTTCAAAAAAGCGGAGATCCACCACCGTGCCCGTAGGGTTGTGGGGAAAGGAGATGACCAGCATCCGGGGCCGGGGCCAGGTCTGGCTGACGGCCACCTGGAGGTCGGCGAAAAAATCGCGATCCGGCCCAATGGGCACGCTGCGCAGGTCGCCGCCGGCGATGACGGCCGAGTAGGAGTGAATGGGATAGGTGGGGTCGGGGGCCAGCACCACCTCGCCGGGGGTGATGGTGGCCAGGGTCAGATGGGCCAGGCCCTCTTTGGCCCCCATGGTGACCACTGCCTCGCTGTCCGGGTCGATATCCACCCCATAGCGGCGGCCATACCAGTTGCTGATGGCGTGGCGCAACTTGGTGATGCCCCGGGAGGCCGAGTAGCGGTGGTTGACCTCTTTGGCGGCGGCCTCCAGCAACTTGTCCACAATATGTTTGGGCGTGCCCATGTCCGGGTTGCCCATGCCCAGGTCGATGATATCCTCCCCGGCCCGGCGGGCGGCCATTTTGGATTCAATGACCGTGCCGAAAATATAGGGCGGCAGCCGCTCCATTCGTTGAAATTTAAACAGACTCATTAAATCTTCCTATTCTTCCAGCACGACCTGGTCTTCCACTCGCCCGTCCTGACCCCGGAAATGGACATTGACTCGCTGGGCCGGAGTGGTGGCCATTTTAAAGGCCATGTAGTCAGCCTGGATGGGCATTTCCCGGTGGCCGCGATCCACCAGCGCGGCCAGCTCAATGCGGGCCGCCCGGCCAAAGTCGTTTAAGGCCTCTAAAGCGGCCCGGACAGTGCGGCCGGTGAAGAGCACATCGTCCACCAGGACGATCCGCTTGTCGTCCAGGCCCCAGGGTATATCGGTTTTGCCCACTTTAGGCAGCTCGCGGGCCCTGGTCCAGTCATCGCGGTAAAGGTTGATGTCAATGACCCCCTGAGCCGGGCGGCGGCCCTGGCTCTGGTTGATGAGGTCGGCCAGGCGGTCGCTCAACACCAGCCCGCCCCGGCGGATGCCGATCAGCACCGGCGCCTCGCGGTGGGCGGCCAGAATAGCCGCAGCCAGGCCGGCCAGGGCTTGGCCGATTTCCTCGGGGCCGTAGATGACCCGGCTCACTTTTCACCCTCCCGGGCCTGGCCCCGCCCCAGGACGAAAATAGCTCCGTTGGGCACGTCCGGCAGGGTTCGGGCGCCGTAGGCCAGGGTCTGGCGCTCCACCACCAGGGCCGGCCAGGGGCCGAACTCGGCTCCGGCCGCCTTTAACAGGGCCAGAGCCGTGGGGGTGACGGTCTCACCCCGGCTGGCCAGCCCCACCACCGGCACCCCCTCCAAAAGGCGCAAAACGGCCGGGGCCGGCGCGGGCAGGAGGCCGTGGCGGCAACTGATAACCCCGTCACAGAGAGGCAGGGGGCCGCAGACCAGGCGGGCCGGGGCCATCTCGTCCAGCAGGAGCGCGGCCAGGCCGATGTCGAGAAGGCTGTCCAGGGCCCCGACTTCGTGAAAGTGGATTTCCCTGGGGGGCAGCCCGTGGACGGCCCCCTCGGCCTCGGCCAGCAGGCCGAAGGTCTTGAGAGCCAGCGCCCGGGCCGGCTCAGGAATGGCGGCGGCCGCGAAAAATTGTTCAATATCGGTTAGGTTGCGGTGCTGGTGCTCCTCCGGCAGATTGACCTCCAGCCCCACCCCGCTGACCTGGCTGACCTCCCGCCCAATCAGGCTGACCCGGCCGACCAGGTCACTCAGGTTCAGATCAGCCAGCTTTTGGGCCAAGCCCTCCGGCCCGGAACCGGCCAGGGCCAGCAGGCCGGCCACCAGCATATCCCCCGACAGGCCGCTGTTGGGGCGGATGACCAGGATGGCGGGCGGGAGGGGGCAGTCACTCATATAGCTTACCTCGGCTCATTTTCTCAGCGTTGCATAATAACCTGTGAGGGATTATAATCAAATTTTCAAGTTACGGCAATATACTTTAATATTTAGGGTGAATTATGATAGTCAAGGGCTTTCGGGCCGGGGCGGCCATCGCCAATATGAGATACCAGGATCGCCTGGATCTCGGCCTCATCCTGGCCGATGGCCCGGCCGCCTGGGCCGGGGTCTTCACTCAGAGCGTCTGCCAGGCCGCCCCGGTGATCTGGTCCCGCCAGCGATCATCTTTGGGCCGGGGCCGGGCTTTTCTGGCCAATGCCGGCCAGGCCAATGCCCAGACCGGGGCCGGGGGCCTGACTGACTGCCGCCGCTCAGCTGACCTGGTGGCCCAGGCTGTCGGCTGCCGGGCGGAGGAAATCATGCTGGCCTCCACCGGCATCATCGGCCAGTCCCTGAATATGGCCGCTCTGGCCGCGGCCGTGCCGGCGCTGGCGGGGGCCTTGCGGCCGGCGGGCCTGGAGGATTTCGCCCGAGCCATCCTGACCACCGACACAGTGGCCAAGACCGCCGCCGAGACAATTGAGGCCGAAGGCGGCCCGATCCATATCTGGGGCTGCGCCAAGGGCTCGGGCATGATCGCCCCGAATATGGCCACCCTGCTGGCTTTCGTGCTGACCGACGCCCAGGTGGCCCCGGAGCTTTTGCCGGCGATCCTGGCCGAGGGGGCGGAGCTCAGTTTTAACCGGGTGACGGTGGATGGCGACACTTCCACCAATGACAGCCTGTTGATGATGGCCTCAGGCGCTTCGGCCGCCGAGGCGGTGACGGACGGTGAACCCCTGGCCGCCTTTAAGGCCGGCCTTTTCCGGGTGCTGACCAGCCTGGCCCGCCAGGTGGCCAGGGACGGGGAAGGGGCCACCAAACTGGTCACCGTGAGGGTGCGGGGCGCGGCCAACCCCGGGGAAGCCCGGCGGGCGGCCCGCACGGTGGCTGAATCGCCCCTGGTCAAGACGGCCTTTTTTGGCGGTGACGCCAACTGGGGCCGGGTCTGCGCGGCCTTGGGCCGCAGCGGAGCCGCTTTCGACCCCTATCAGGTGGATATTGACCTGGATCAGGTGCCTTGGGTGCGCCAGGGGGTGGACAATGGCCAGGAGGAGGCGGCCACCCTGGTCATGGGCCAGCGGGAATACGTGCTGGATATCAACCTCAAAGCCGGGGATCAGGAATACGAAGCCCTGACCTGCGACTTCTCCCATGAATACGTCTCCATCAACGGCTCTTACCGCTCCTGAAGTCCTAAAAATTGAACTTTGGGTTCAAAAAATGAGACCGAAAAGTTCTAATTTTTGAACTAAAGGGATATAATCCTGGCCCGGGCTCAGAGCCTCAAATTATTAGCTTAATTAAAACAGTATGTTAAAGTGGCAGGGGTTGATTGGCGATAAGTGGCACGGAGATTGCTTAATACTTAGTCAACGGTCATGCCCAAGACCATAGCTAAAACTCCAATTCATCATTCTCCTTGTTGTTTGAAACCGAGACTCCGCCTAAGTCTCGGTTTCTTTTTTTTAGCGGTTCCGGATGGCCTCAGCCCAGGCCAGGCCCCGGCTATCCTTGTCGGACAGGATGGGCTCGGCCCCGCCCAGCGGCCAGTCAATAGCCAGGTGAGGGTCATTCCATTGCAAAGTGCGCTCCTGGGCCGGGGCGTAGTAATCCGAGGCCTTGTAAAAAACTTCGGCCCGCTCGGATAAGGCCAGAAAGCCGTGAGCCAGCCCCTCGGGCAGCCAGAGCTGTTTCTTATTCTCGGCGGAAAGCTCCACCCCTAACCAGCGGCCGAAAGAGGCCGAGTCCGGCCGCAGATCCACGGCCACATCGTAAATGCGGCCGGCCAGGCACCGCACCAGCTTGGCCTGGGGGCTTTTGACCTGGTAGTGCAACCCCCGCAGCACATTCTTCCCTGAGCCGGAATGGTTGTCCTGCACAAAATCCACCCGGCGGCCCAGAGCCTCCTCAAAAGTTTTTTTATGGTAGCTCTCCAGAAAAAAGCCCCGCTCATCGCCAAAAACCTGGGGCTCCAGCAGCAGGAGATCGGAGATATCCAGGCTGGTCACTTTCAGCATGGCCCGCTCTCCCCGGCCAGGCGCAACAGATACTGGCCATAGCCGTTTTTGGCCAGAGGCCGGGCCAGCCGCTCCAGTTGGGCGGCGTCTATCCAGCCCTGGCGGAAAGCCACCTCTTCCGGGCAGGCCACTTTCAGGCCCTGGCGTCTTTCAATCGTGCTGATGAACTGGCCGGCTTCCAGCAGGGTGTCATGGGTGCCGGTGTCCAGCCAGGCGTAGCCCCGGCCCAAAACCTCCACCGACAGCCGGCCCTGCTCCAGGTAGAGTCGGTTCAGGTCGGTTATTTCCAGCTCGCCCCGGGCCGAGGGCCGGAGGCTGGCCGCCAGGCGCGGGGCCTCTTGATCATAAAAATACAGCCCGGTCACCGCGTAGTTGGAGCGCGGCCGGGCCGGCTTTTCCTCTAAACTCACGGCCCGGCCGCCCGGGTCAAAGGCCACCACCCCATAGCGCTCCGGATCATTGACATGGTAGGCGAAGACCGTGGCCCCCGCCTGACGGTCACTGACCTCTGCTAGGCAGTTTTTGAGCTCGTGGCCGTAAAAAATGTTGTCGCCCAAAATCAGGGCCGACGGCGCGCCAGCCAGAAAATCTGCCCCGATAATCAGGGCCTGGGCCAGGCCGTCCGGGCTGGGCTGCACCGCATATCGCAGGTCGAGGCCCCAGGCCCGGCCGTCGCCCAGGAGGGCCTGGAAACGGGGGGTGTCCTCAGGGGTGGAAATGATCAGAATCTCCCGGAGCCCGGCCAGCATTAGAGTGGTCAGGGGGTGGTAGATCATGGGCTTGTCATAGACCGGCAGCAGTTGTTTGGAGACCACCAGGGTGGCCGGGTGCAGCCGGGTGCCGGCTCCCCCGGCCAGAATCAATCCTTTGCGGGTCATGTCAGAGACTCCCTTCTTTTAGCTCCAGAGATCCTGGACTGATTTGGCCCCCACCAGCACGGTCAGGATCAGAGCCCCCCGGGTTTCCCCGGGCCCCAGGCGGCCCTGGCCGGCCAGGCGCAGCCGGGCGCCATTTTTGATCCCGGCTGGAATGCGCACCTGCAACCGCTGGGGCGCGCCGTCCCGCTGGTAGGTGATGTCCACGGTGGCGCCGGCCGCCGCCGCCGGGGCGGTCAGGGACAACTGGAAGTGAATGTCCAGACTCCTGGACGGGCTGGCCGACTTGGGCCACAGGGCCAAAAGGCGGGTTAGCCAGGATTTGTTCTGGGCGGCTGGTGCAGGATCCGGCGGGCGCTGATAGTTTTTAAACCAGCGGGTCAGATCCTCCATCTTAAATTGCAGGCCGGCCCGGGTCATCTCTTTTTCCAGGTCTTTCAGAGTTTCGCGGCCCCGGGCCGAGTTGAAAAAACTGGTCAATATCTCCTCAAAGCCCGGCTCCGGGGCCTTTTCGCCGGCCTCTTTCTCGTTCGTGGCTCTCTCCGGCCCGGCTTTTTCCGAGCCCGGGGAGGCCGGGCCGGGCCGGGCCGGCTTTTTTGGGGGGCGCAACCGCTCATAGCGGGCCCGGGCCGCCGGATCGCTCAGAATGGCGTAGGCCTGGCTGATGTCTTTGAAGCGCTCCTCAGCCTCCGGGCGGTCGGGGTTGTGATCCGGGTGGTATTTGACGGCCAGGGCCAGATAGGCCTGGCGCAGCTCATCGGGCCCGGCCTGCTCGGAAACGCCCAAAATGGCGTGGAGGTCTTTATGGTAAACCGCTTTGCTCATGGCCGGCCCAGGATGCGCCCCACCAGGGCGGTGGTGGAAAAACCCTCGACCAGGGTGAGAGACCGCACCTGGCCGCCCCGGGCCAGCACCTCCGCCCCCCCCACAATCAGGGCCGGATCATAGTCGCCGCCTTTGGCCAAAATGGCCGGGGCCAGGGCCAGAATGAGCTCCAGCGGGGTCTCTTCATCAAACATGACCACCGCGTCCACCGCCTCCAGGCCGGCCAGCATTTCGGCCCGCTCCGCTTCCGGGCAGATGGGCCGGGGCGGGCCCAAAGGCTGGCCGCCTTTGATGGCCCGGATTGACCGGTCGGAATTGAGGCCCACCAGCAAAAAATCCCCCAGGGCCCGGGCTTCGGCCAGATAGCGCAGATGCCCGGGATGGAGGAGATCAAAACAGCCGTTGGTGAAAACCAGCCGCAACCCCTGGGCGGCCAAGGCGCGGGCCCGCTCCCCGGCCTGAGCCAGAGTCAGGATCTTCCGGCGGTGATCCAAGGGCCGGCCCTCCGGTCAGACCGCCGCCGCCGCCGCCGCCGCCGCCGGCTTGGGTTGGCCCCACAGGAGGAGAATCGGAGCGGAAATGAAAATGGAGGAGAGGGTGCCTGTCCCGATGCCGATCAGGAGGGCCAGGGCGAAATCCTGGTTGACCGGCCCGCCCAGAAAGTAGAGGACAACAATGACCAGGAGGGTCGAGCCGGAAGTCAGCACCGTCCGGGACAATGTCTCATTGATGCTGCGGTTGACGTTTTCAGCGTAGTCGCCTTTGCGGGATTGGGCCAGGCGCTCGCGGATACGGTCGTAAATGATGATGGTGTCGTTCAGGGAGTAGCCGACAATGGTCAGGATGGCCGCCACAAAGCTGAGGGTGATCTCTTTGTCCAGCAGGGAAAAGATGCCCACGGTGAAGATAACGTCATGCAGAAGGGCCATGATGGCCCCCAGGGCGTATTCAAATTTCAGCTTATAACAGAGCGCCAGGGTGGCCACCAGGGCCAGGCCGATCAGGTAGGGCAGGCTGGCGCCGAAAAGGGAGGCCAGGTAAAGCGCGGCCAGGAGGCCCCCGACCAGAGCGGCCGAAGTGCCCCATTTGTGCTCGAAGCGGCCGGAGATATAGATCAGAATCATCAGAATGCTGTAATAAAGGGCGCTCAGGGCCTGTTGACGCAAATCCCGCCCGACTTTGGGGCCGACCATGTCCACCCGTCTGATCTCCACCTGGCCGGGGCCAAAGGAAGAGGTCAGGGCCACGGCGGCTTTCTGGCTGAGGGATTCCTCTCCTTCGGCCGCGTTGCTCTCCAGATTCTCAAGCTCCTGCAGGTTGATCAGGTATTCGTTGGCTGATTTTTCCCCGAAAGACTGCACGCTGGGGGCCGGCAGACCGGCCTGCTCCAGGGCCTGGCGGATCTGATCCGGATCCGCCGCCTGGCTGAACCGGGCCTGAATCTGGAGCCCCCCGGCAAAGTCGATGCCCATGGGCAGGCCTTTGACGGCGATGGAGGTCAGGCAAATCAGGATAAAAAGGCCGGCAATGGCGAAAGCCAGATGGCGATGGCCGATAAAATTAATGTTGATGCCCGGTTTGATTAATTCGAAAGACATGGGCGGGGCGCTCCTTTATATACTGAGCCGCTCGGGGCGGCGGCCGCTCAACATCAGGTCAAAAACGACCCGGGAAAAAAAAATGGCCGTGAACATGGAGGACAGAATACCCACCGACAGAGTCACCGCAAAACCGCGGATGGGGCCGGAGCCAAACTGGTAGAGCACAATGGCGGTGATCAGGGTGGTCAGGTTGGAGTCAAAGATGGTCCAGAAGGCCCGGCCGAAACCAGCGCTCACCGCCGCCCGGGGCGTTTTGCCGGCCCGCAGTTCCTCGCGGATGCGCTCAAAGATGAGCACATTGGCGTCCACGGCCATGCCCAGGGTCAGAATGAGGCCGAAAATGCCCGGCAGGGTCAGGGAGGCCCCGAAAACGGCCAGCACGGCCAGGATAATGGGGAAGTTGAACAGCAGGGCCGCGTCAGCCACCAGGCCGGATTTGCGGTAATAAAAGGCCATGAACAGGAGCACCGCCCCCAGGCCCACCAGGCCGGCCTGGTAGCCCATTTCAATGGAATCAGCCCCCAGAGTGGGGCCGACCGTGCGCTCCTCCAGCACCGAGACCGGGGCGGGCAAGGCCCCGGCCCGCAGGGCCACGGCCAAATCCCGGGCCTCGTCAACATCGCCCGAGCCGGAAATCACCGCCCGGCCGCCGGCGATTTTGGTCTGAATGACCGGGGCGCTGTAAACCACGCCGTCCAGCACGATGGCCATCCGGCGGCGCACATACTCGCCGGTGATCCGCTCAAATGTCCTGGCCCCCCGGCTGTCAAAGGCAATGGCCACTTCCGGCTCGCCCATGCGGCCGCTCATGGTCACCCGGGCGTCCACCAGGCCCTCGCCGGTCATCAGCGGCGCCTTTTTCAGGAGATAGGGAAGGCGGCGCTCCTGGCCCTCCGGGGAGACTTCCCTCTCATAGAGCACTTCCATGCCCACCGGCACGCCGTTGGTCAGGGCCCACTCAGCGGTGTGGGCTTCATCCACCAGCTTGAATTCCAAAAGGGCGGTTTTGCCGATGAGGGCCACGGCCCGCTTGGGGTCGTCCAGACCCGGCAGTTGGATGACAATGCGGTCTTCGCCCTGGGGCCGGATATCCGGCTCAGCCACGCCAAACATGTCCACCCGGTTGCGGATGGTCTCCAGGGCCTGGCGGGCGGTCATTTCCCGGGTATAGGCGACCTCGGCCGGGGTCAGACCGAGAGTCAGCTTAAGCCCGTCCCGGGCGGTCACGGCCAGGTTGGAAAATTTTTTTTCCAAAAGCGCCCGGGCCGCTGTGAGCGAACCATCATCGGGGAATTCAGCCTCTATGGTCAGGCCCGGCCCCTTGGCCACTTTGAGGGCCTTGACATTATCCTCGGCCAGAGCCCGCCGGAATTCATCGGCGGCCCGGACGGCCGAATTTTCCACCACCACATTCAGGTCAGCCCCCATCACCAAATGAATGCCGCCTTTGAGATCCAGGCCCAGGCTGATTTTCTTGTGAGTCCACCAGGCGGGCAACCCCTCGGTAAAGGTGGGCAGGACACAGTAGGCAGACGCCAGCAACACCGCCCCGACTACGGCCAGCCGCCATTTCAGCGATTTGTCCATAAAGTGCTCCTCAGACCGTCAGCTCTTTTTTTCGGCCGGCGAGCGGTCGCCGGGGCGAACGACCCGGGTGATGAAGCCCCGGCCCACTTTGACCCGCACCTGGGGAGCGATTTCCACAGTCAGCTCATTGGGCTCCAGGGCGGTGACCGTGCCCAGGAGGCCGCCGCTGGTCTGCACCTTGTCGCCCTTCTGGATGGCCGCCAGCATGGTCTGATGTTCCTTCTGCTTTTTCTGCTGGGGCCGGATCATCAGAAAATACATGATCACAATAATGAGGATCATGGGCATAAAGGCCATCATCGTGCTGGGCTGGGCCGCGTTGCCCGGGGCGGCGGCGGCCGGCTCCACTACGTCCACGGCCCAGGCCACGGCGGCGCAGAGGTTAAAATGACTGATCATCAGCTAATCTCCGTTAAGTTGCATATTTGGCCGGCCTGGTTAAAGCAGGCCCTCGGCCCGGCCTTCACGCCGAGTCTCATAAAAGTCTGTATAATACTCTGAAAAGGCCCCTTTTAGCAAGGCTTCTCTGGCCCCGCCCACCAGGCCGAGGTAATAGCTGAGGTTGTGAAGGGCTGAAAGGCGCATGGCCAGGGGCTCTCCATTCTGAAAGAGGTGGCGCAGGTAGGCCCGGGAAAACGTCCGGCAGGTGTAGCAGCCGCACTGGTCATCCACCGGGCGGTGGTCATCGCGGTAGCGGGCGTTTTTGATGATCAGGCGGCCCCGGCGGGTGAAAAGCTGGCCATTGCGGCCATTGCGGGTGGGCAGCACGCAGTCGAACATATCCGCCCCCAGCCGGAGGCCCTCAATAATGTCCTCGGGCAGGCCCAGGCCCATCAGGTAGAGGGGCTTTTTTTTATCCAGGGCCTCACGGGCCGCCTCAATAGCCTCTAGCCGCTCGGCCAGAGGCTCGCCCAGGGCCAGGCCGCCAATGGCCTGGCCGGGCAAATCCAGCTCGGCTATGGCGGCGGCCGACTGGCGGCGGAGGTCGGGGTAAAAGCTGCCCTGGGCAATGCCAAAGAGGGCCCGTCCGCCCTCGTCCCGGTGCCAGGCCTCGCGGCAGCGGCGGGCCCAGCGGTGAGTCAGGGCCATGGATTTTTCAGCCTCGGCCCGGGCGGCCGGGTAGTCCGTGCATTCATCCAGGCACATCATAATATCCACGCCCAGGGCGGCCTGAACCTCAATGGACCTCTCCGGGCTGAGGAAGGCGGGGCTACCGTCATAGGAGGACTGGAAGGCCACGCCCTCCTCGGTCATTTTCCGCAGTTTGGCCAGGGAAAAGACCTGGTAGCCGCCGCTGTCGGTGAGAATCGGCCCGGGCCAGCCCATAAAGCGGTGCAGCCCGCCCAGCCCGCGCACCAGCTCGGCCCCCGGACGCAACATCAGGTGATAGGTGTTGGCCAGGACTATTTTGGCCCCGACGCGCTCCAGATCATCCGGGGCCACGGCTTTGACCGAGCCCCGGGTGCCCACCGGCATAAAAATGGGGGTGGGGATGAGGCCGTGGGCCGTGGTGATCAGCCCGGCCCGGGCCTGGGAACTGGAATCCCGGGCTTCGATGGTGAAATTAAAGGTGCGGGTCATGCTGACTTTATTATAATCAAGGAATCTTGAAATCCGTATCATGAAGCCGTATGACGGAGGGCGTGCCCTCCACGCCTTCAAAAGTAAAGCTCGCCCGGACAGAGGCTCTGGCCGGCACCGTTATGTTTGCGCCCTGTTCCGCCGGATTCTGGCGAAGATAGGCGAAACCTTCCGAGTCCAGCAACACGACTGACTGATCATAGCCCAGATTGACGATACGCACCGGGAAGTCATTGCTGTTGCGGAGCGCCAGGGTAACTTTGTATCGTCCCTGGCCAGCATTTTCCAGTTTCAGAACCTGGCCCTGGATCAGGGCCGCCATATCCTCCTTTTGGCCTATCGACCTGACCCCGTCCGAGCCATCCAAAAGCTCCCTGCCCTTGCGCACGCCATCCTGAATTCCCTCGCTCATGCCGGCGGCGACTCCGGTCACGGTGGTCATCATCTCGCTGATAACCCCCTTAATATCTTTGTGGGGTTCCTCCGGGGGCTCGGCACCGGCCTTTGGGCCTGGGGCCAGAATGATCCCCAGCATTAAAAATATGACGTATTTTAGGCGCATAACTGGATAACCTCGCTCTGACCCGTTATTGGCGGTCAAGTTTATGATGACTTGCCAGTTATATCACAATTTCAGTTGAGGCGGAAGATGGCGCTAAATGAAACCACCCCGCCCTGAACCGTCAGGCCGCCCGCTGGCGGGACTGGTTTGGGAAACAGCCTAGAATGATTGGGCCTGAAAAATTTATCTATGATGCTCCAGGGGGAAAGCAGGGCCACCCAAAATACCGGGCCGGGGCTCAAGTTGCCCTTGATGATTTGGCTTGAAAAGGCTATAATCTAGTGTTATGCAAATAGTCTTAAGTCTGGAAATGAGCTGTTTCACATGCCTTATTCGTCACTGAGCTTCTCCCGCGAAGAACTCGACGGCCGCCTGAATTGTTTCGGCGAGTTTGACGAGACCGATGGTATTTGTCTGAAATCCTGCGCCTTGAGCATTAATTGCGCCATCGCCAAAAATAAATTTCTGGGCTTTCAGATCATGGATGATTCCGGTCTGCCCTTCAGCCGTTTTGACGCCTTTGAGGCCGAATAATGCGGCGGTTCCACCGACCGCCCCAAGCCGCGCTGTTGCTTCTGGCCCTGCTTCCGGCCCTCTTGGCCGGCTGCCAGCCGGCCGGCCGCAACCAGTCGTCGGCCTGGGCCAACCTGACCGCCAGGGGGGCCGGCTATGATTTCCAGCCTCTGGTTTTCAACGCCCCGCCCTTCACTCTGTCGGGTCTCTTGAGAGGCCAGCCCGGCGCTTCGCCGGATCTGGTGGTTTACCTGGAGGGGGATGGCCGGGGCGTAGTCCGGGGCCACGTCACCCAGGATCCCACGCCCAACCGGGCCATGGGCTTTGAGCTGGCCCGCTCCGACCCGGCCCCGGCCATCCTCTACCTGGCCCGGGTGGGGCAGTTTCAGCCCGGCCAGACCGGCCCGGCCTACCAGGAATACTGGTCCAACAAGCGGCTGTCCGAGGAAGTTGTCCGGGCCGCCAGCCAGGCTATTGACGAGGCCAAGTCTCAGATCGGCGCCCGGCGTCTCCACCTGATCGGCTACTCCGGCGGCGGCGGGCTGGCTGTTTTGCTGGCTGAGCGCCGCTCTGATGTGGCCACTCTGGCTACGGTGGCCGGCCTCCTCGACACCCAGTGGTGGGTGCGGGAGAATAATTTTCAGCCGCTCACCGGCTCACTGAACCCGGCTGACCAGGCCGCCCTCATCGCCACCCTGCCCCAGGTGCATTTTTTTGGCGCGGAGGACGCCATTATCCCCCCGGCCATGAGCGCCCGCTTTCAGACCCTGGCCCCCTTTACCCGCTTTCAGCGGGCCCAGCAGGCCACCAACCACTGGAAAGCCTGGCCGGATTTATGGCCGGCCCTGCTCAGCCAGCATCTCCTGCCCCTGCGGGGCCAGGTCACACCCTGAGGATGGTTTATGACCAGATATAAAATAACTTTACTGCCGGAGGAGGTGGTGGCCGAGGCCGAGGCCGGTGAAAGCCTGGTGGAGGTTGCCTCCCGGGTCTCCCGCCATATCAACGCCTCCTGCGGCGGCGAGGGCGTCTGCGGGCGCTGCCGGGTGGAGTTGAAAGCCGGCCAGCTGGATGACCCGGACGGGCCGGGCGCCTTTTTAAGCGAGGACGAATACCGCCGGGGTCTCCGCCTGGCCTGCCGCTGCCGCGTCCAGGGCGATGCCACCATTTTCATTCCCCCGGAATCGCGGGCCGACGCCTCGGTTTTCGCCCTGGCCCTGGCCGAGGCCGAGGTCACGGTGGATCGCCTGGAGCCCATGTGCCGCAATCTGACGTTGCAACTGCCCCCGCCTTCGGCCGGGGACAACCTGGGCGACTATGACCGCCTCCAGCACCAGTTGGCCGCTGATTATAACCTGGTCAACCCGGTGATGGATCTGGCCACCTTGAGAGAGATGCCGGAAGCTCTGAGGGCCGCTGATTTCGCCGCCCAGGTCACCCTGTTTGAAGACCCGGTCAGACCAGGCCAGGCCCACCTTTTGGCGGTGCGGCCGCCCCAGCCCTCCCGGCCCCTCTACGCCCTGGCCGTGGATATCGGCACCACCACGGTCTGGGCCCGGCTGGTCAATCTGACCACCGGGGAAAACGGCCCCTCCCACGGCGACTTAAACAGCCAGATTTCTTTTGGCGAGGATGTCATCAGCCGGATTGTCTTTGCCGGCAAAGGCGACGGGGCCGCCCGCCTGCAGGAGCGGGTGGTGGCCAACATCAATAACCTTATAGACCTCATTGAAAAAGATCTGCCCGGTGCCCGGGAGCACATCGCCATGGTGGTCATGGCCGGCAACACCACCATGAGCCACCTCTTCGCCGGGGTCAATCCCCGCCATATCCGTCTGGCCCCTTACGTCCCGGCGGCGGCCGACTGGCCGACCCTGAAAGCGGCCGACCTGGGCCTGAACCTCAAACCCCCCGTGCCCATCCTGATCTATCCCTCCGTCTCCAGCTATGTCGGCGGCGATATTGTGGCCGGCGTCCTGGCCTCGGAGATGTATAAAAGGCCGGAGCTGACTCTCTTCATCGACATCGGCACCAATGGGGAAATCGTGGTCGGCAATCAGGACTGGATGACCTGCGCGGCCTGCTCGGCCGGCCCGGCCTTTGAGGGCGGCGGGGTCAAGTTTGGGATGCGGGCCGCCCCGGGGGCCATCAACCAGTTCTATTTCGACCAGCAGACCCGGAAACACCATCTGGCGGTCATTGGCCCCGGCCCGGAGGCGGCCAGGCCCATTGGCATCTGCGGCTCAGGGCTCATCAACATCGTGGCCGAGCTCTTCCTGGCCGGGGTGCTCGACCCCCAGGGCAAACTGGCCCCCCAGGCCGCCCCGGGCCTGGTGCGCCCGAGCGAGGACGGCCAGGAATATCTGCTCTGCCCGGCGGCCGAAACCGGGCTGGAGCGGGATATTGTGCTGACCGAGATTGATGTGGAAAACCTCATCCGGGCCAAAGGGGCCATGTATTCCGGCTATCAGACCCTTTTGGAGGGGGTGGGCCTGACCATGGCTGACCTGGAGAAAGTCATCATTGGCGGCGGCTTCGGCAAATCAATCAACCTCAAAAACGCCATCACCGTCGGCCTCCTGCCGGAGTTGCCGGCCGACAAGTTCGCCTACATCGGCAACAGCTCCCTGACCGGGGCCACCCTGGCCGCCCTTTCCGGAGAGCTGTGGCAAAAGGCCGGCGAGATCAAGCGCAACATGACCAATTTTGAGCTGAGCGAGACGCCCGGCTACATGGATTACTACATGGCCAGCCAGTTTCTGCCCCACACCCGGAGCGATCTCTTCCCCGAGACTCTGGCCGAGGCGGCCCGGCTGCGCCTGGCCCGAAAGGACACCCCATGGGCCTGATCAAGGGATCACTATCCTTGACCCGCTACCGGGTCAAGGAAGAGCCGCCGGAGACCCTGACCGACGAGTACCTGTCCGAACGGCTACTGAAAAACAGCTTCATTGATATTGAAGACGCGCCCGAGGAGAAAAGCCTCGGCTGGGTGGAGTTTCTCAACCATCTGGGCACCAACTTCAACCCGGCCACCTATCGCTTCGGCGGCCTTTTGGTCTTCACCCTGCGGCTGGACACCCGCAGCCTGCCGGGCCGGACAGTGGCCCGTTATTACGCCTTGCGCGAGGCCCGGTATCTGGCCAAGACCGGCCGACGGCCCAACAGCCTGGCCAAAAAAGAGCTGAAGGAAGCGGTGCGCTCCGACCTGATGCGCCGGGCTCTGGTCAATACCGAGCTGATGGAGGCGGCCTGGCTCTATCAGGAAAACGAGGTCTGGCTGGCGGCCACCGGAACCAGGCGGCGGGAATCCTTTGAGGATCTGTGGAGCCGCACCTTTGGCCTGGCCCTGCAGATGCTGGTGCCGCCCACCCTGGGGCTGGAGCTGCTGGCCCCGGAGCTGCAAAAAGCTCTGCTTGATTCCAAATCTTCGCCCATCTGGATTGGTTGACTATAATGAATGAAACAATGCTGGAGCCGGCCGCTTTTCTGGACTTGTGGCAGGATAAGCTCTTTCTGGGCCAGGAGTTTCTGTCTTGGCTGTGGATCACCTCGGAAATTAACGGCAACCTCTTGAACCTCAAGGGGAAAGACTGCCCCCCGGCCGTGGAGCTGTGGTTTGAAAGCCGCCTGACTCTGGAGGCCGGGGAGGGCAATGACCGGAAATCCGTCACCTGCCAGGCCCCGGGCGCGGAATGGGCCGAGGCCCACACCGCCCTCAAGCGGGGCAAAAAAATGGTCAAGGGCCGGCTGAAAATTCGCAATGAGGAAAAAGAATGGGGGCTGACCCTGGCGGCCGACACCCTGACCCCCCAGAGCGTCAAGCTGCCCCGCACTTTCGCCGCCGGCGAGGAAGAGGACGACACCGAAGCCGGCCGCTTCCTGGAGCGGGCGGCCCTGCTCAAAGAGCTCCTGGCCATTGTGGAGTCTCTCTTCCGCCAGTTTCTGGAAGTGCGCCTGTCGCCCGAGTGGGAGCGGGCCGAGCTGCCCCGCCTGAATCGCTGGCTGGCTGACCAGAAATGAATAAAGCCCTTAGATTTATTTACATCCTCTGGTATCTGCCGGTCTTCTATGTCCTGATCGGGATTCTGAGCATAGCCATCTTTTTTGTGGATTTTTTGTCCGCCCGGGCCGCCCGCTATCTCTGCAACACGGTCGTGGGCCACGCCACTCTGGATCCGGGGGGGTTGCGCCTCAAGACCCTGGGCCGGGAAAACCTGCCGGCCGGGAGTGGTTTCATCATCTTTGCCAATCACAGCTCACTATTGGATATCCCGGCGGTGGCTCTGTCCACCGGGAGTTCCATAACCTGGGTGGCCAAGGCCGCTTTGGGCAAAATCCCCTTTTTCGGCTGGGCCCTGAGAAAGGTGCATATGCTGGTGGATCGGGGCGGCGGGGCCGAGGCGGCCCGCCGGATGGTGGAAGACGCTGAGGATAGACTGAAGAAAGGCCAGATTCTGGCCATTTTTCCCGAGGGCACCCGCAACCGGGGCCAGGCTTTGCTGCAACCCTTTAAAAAAGGGGCTTTTATCCTGGCCAAACACACCGGAGCCCCCTTAGTGCCCGTGGCCATTAAAAACGCCGGCCGACTCTGGCCGCCCGGCCACTTCTGGCCCCGGCCCGGGCTGATCCGGGTCAAAATCGGGCCGACCCTCCAGCCGGTGCCCGGCGAACGGCTGGCCGACCTCACGGCCAAGGCCCAGGCCGCGCTGGAGGCGCTGCTGGCTGATGAAAGCTGGTGAGAATGATTTGACTTTTTCCGGCCCCAAAGCAAATAATATTGGACATAAGGCTGGGAGGGCGGGCTTATCCTGAAGTGGTGCAAAAATAACCTTGACGGCTTCATCGTCGCCCTGCTGGCCACGGTCGGCCTGGCCACAATTTGCCCGGTGAGGGGGGCTGGCTATGAAATGGCCTCTATTATGTCCAAAATGGCAGTGGCCCTGCTGTTTTTTCTCCACGGGGTCAAGCTCTCGCCTCAGAACCTGTGGGCCGGCCTGACCCACTGGCGGCTGCACCTGGTCATCATCGGCGCCACCTTTGGCCTGTTTCCCCTTTTGGGCTTGATCCTGCGCCCGCTGGTCAACCCCCTGATCGGCGACAGCCTGTTTGCCGGCTTTCTGTTTATCTGTCTTCTGCCCTCCACCGTGCAGTCCTCCATCGCCTTTACCTCCATGGCCGGGGGCAATGTGGCCGCAGCCATCTGCGCGGCCTCGGCTTCCAGCCTGCTGGGCGTCCTGATCACTCCCCTCCTGGTGGGGCTGCTCCTCAAGACCGCTTCCGGCGGCTTTTCCGGGCAGGCCATCCTTGACCTCTGTCTGCAACTCCTGTTGCCTTTCGCCCTGGGCCAGGGTCTGCGCTTTAAACTGGCCCAGCCCCTGGCCACCCACAAGTCGCTGATCAGTTATGTGGATCGCTCGTCAGTGCTGTTTATCGTCTATGTCTCCTTCAGCCACGGCACCACTACCGGCCTGTGGGGCACCCTGAGCCTGAGCATGTTCCCGGCCCTCCTGGCCGCCTGCGCCCTCCTGCTGGCTCTGGCTCTGTTCCTCACCAGCCAGGCCGGGCGGCGCTTGGGCTTTAATCGGGCCGACCGCACCACCATCCTCTTCTGCGGCTCCAAAAAAAGCCTGGTGGCCGGGGTGCCCATGGCCAATATCATCTTTCCGGCCGACCTGGCCTCGACCATAGTGTTGCCCCTGATGGTCTTCCATCAGATGCAGCTTATGGTCTGCGCCTGGCTGGCCCGCCGCCTGGCGGACTCAAAGGCCTAGGCTCGCTCCACCGCGATGCTGTCGCCCGGCCGGATCAGCCCCGGCGTCTCCACCCGGCCGAAAATGCCATGGGTGGGCATGATGCAGGAACCGGCGGTCTGTTTGATGGCGCAGCCGTGATGACAGGTCTTGCCGATCTGGGAGACCACCAGCACCGCCTCCGGCCCCAGGCGCAGTCTGGTTCCCAGGGGCAGGGTGTGCAGCTCCAGACCCTCGGTGGTGATATTTTCGGCGAAATCGCCGGGCAGCAACCCGGGCAGACCTTGATTTTTCATGATGTCAATGCTCTCCTGGGCCAGGAGGCTGACTTGGCGCAAAGGCTCGGCCCCGATATGGGCGTCGTTTTCCACCCCCTGCTCCAATAGCACTTTAATTTGCGGCTGGTTGATTTTTTTGACCCCTTTTTGGGCGCTGATGGATACAGCCAAGACTTTCATAATCTTCACCTGCTGGTTTTAAATAAAATTAAAGAGACTTTCAGCTATATTAGCACCCTGCGCCGGGCCTGTCCAGTTTTGGCCATTATTTCTTCCACCATTAGGTAGGCTGTGGCCGCTAAAACCAACTATCAGGTAGCTTTTATTCACCGGCTTCGGGCTGAATAGCCCGCCCGGGCAGGGTTTGGCCGTCTTGGTCTGATATTTGCTCTGACATGAGTCAATATTGAACTGGGGAGGGTTTGCTCTATGCCTGAAACGGAAGTGGCGGCGGTGGCCAGCGGCGTGTTTGCCGCCAATACGGGATTCATGATTATTTGCAGCGCGCTGGTGTTTCTGATGTTGCCGGGCCTGGCCCTGTTTTACGGCGGCCTGGTGCAAAACCGCAACATCCTCTCCACCACCATGCACAGCCTGATTCTGCTGGGCGTGGGCAGCGTCTTCTGGGCGGTCATTGGCTATAGCCTGGCCTTTGGGACTGACCATGGCGGGGTCATTGGCGGGCTGGATTATTTCCTGCTGAACGGGGTGGGGCAGGCCGGGGACGGCCCGGTGGACACCATCCCCCATGTCCTCTTTATGATTTATCAGTGTATGTTCACCTGCCTGACCCCGGCCCTGATTTCCGGCGCCTACGCCGAGCGGATCAAATTCCCGGCCATGGTCATGTTTTCCCTTTTGTGGCTGTTTTTGGTCTATGCCCCTCTGGCCCACTGGGTCTGGGGCGGTGGCTGGCTGGCCCAATACGGCGCCCTTGACTTCGCCGGCGGCGCGGTGGTGCACATGAGCTCCGGGGCGGCGGCCCTGGCGGCGGCCCATGCCCTGGGGCGGCGGAAAGCCCTGGAGTCGGGCGAGGTGGCCCCCCATAACCTGCCTCTGACCATTCTGGGGGCCGGGCTATTGTGGTTTGGGTGGTTTGGCTTTAACGCCGGCAGCGCCACGGCGGCCAGCCCTCTGGCGGCCAACGCCCTGGCCACTACCCAGCTCTCCACAGCGGCGGCTATGGTCGGCTGGCTGGCGGTGGAGCTCTTTCACCGGGGCCAGATCAGCTGTCTGGGGGCCGCTTCCGGGGCCCTGGCCGGCCTGGTGGCCATCACCCCCGCCGCCGGCTTCGTCACCCCCATGGCCTCCCTGCCCATTGGCTTTATCGGCGGGGCCGTCTGTTACGGCGGCGTTATCCTGAAACAATTATTCAAATATGACGATGCCCTGGACGTGGTGGGCATCCACGGCATCGGGGGCACCTGGGGCGCTCTGGCCACCGGGATCTGGGCCACGGTGACGGTCAACCCCGATGGCGCGGACGGCCTGCTCTACGGCCACCCCGGCCAGCTCTGGATTCAGTTTGTCTCAGTGGTGGCCACCTGGGTCTTCTGCTACCTGGCCAGCCGGCTCATCTTTAAAATCGTGGCCTGCTATACGCCCCTCCGGGCGGCCGAGGCCGAGGAGAGCACCGGGCTGGATCTGGTCGAGCACAACGAGCGGGCCTATCAATTTTAGGCCTTTGGCTTGTAAAAGCTATTTATTTTTTGAACCAGGACATAAAGGCCGGGGATGGCGAAAACGCCGATGGCGGTGGCCGCTATCATGCCGAAGAAGACCGGGGTGCCGAGGGAGTGCCGGGAGTTGGCTCCGGCCCCGCTGGCGATGACCAAGGGGAAAACGCCGAGGATAAAGGCGAAGGAGGTCATGAGGATGGGGCGGAAACGCTGTTGCCCGGCCTCTAAGGCCGCCTCCGCTGGCGAGAGGCCCTCGGCCTGGCGGGCCATAGCGAACTGGACGATGAGAATGGCGTTTTTGGCGGCCAAGCCAATCAGCATGACCAGGCCAACCTGCATGAAAACATCCATAGTCAGGCCCCGGCCTAATTGCCCGACCACCGCCCCGAGAACGGCGATGGCCACCGACAGCATGACCACTGCGGGCGAGGTCAGGCTTTCATAAAGCGCGGCCAGCACCAGAAAGCAGCAGATGAAAGCCAGGGCCAGCACCACCGGGGTCTGCCCCGCCGCCGCCACTTCCTGGAAGGATTCGTCAGTCCACTCAAAGCCGAAGTCCGGGCCGGCGGCGTTGCCTGCCGCCTTGAGCATGGCTTCCATAGCCTGGCCGGAACTGTAGCCGGGGGCCGGGGCCGCCTGGAATTCCACAGTCGGATAAAGGTTGTAGCGGGTGAGGAATTCCGGACCGTTTTTATCCTGC
>JAISJK010000095.1 GCA_031261565.1 Candidatus Adiutrix sp.
AAATAAATTATAAAGTGATGGTGCTGCCATGAAAATGACTTTCCAACCCCATGTTTTGAGAAGAAAACGCACTCACGGCTTTTTGAGCCGGATGAAGACCCACGGCGGCCGCCTGGTTATCAACCGCCGCCGGGCCAAAGGCCGCAAACGCCTGGCTCAGTAGTGGCCGGAGCCGCCGGCTGTCCCTTCCCCAAAACGGCCCGCTTGCTGACCCGGAGCCAGTTTGCGGCCCTGGCCCGGCGCTCGGAACAGCCTGAACTGACTTTCAAAACCGGCTCCTTTCTGGTGGTCGGGCGGAAGAACGGTCTGGATCGCACCCGGCTGGGGGTGACGGTCACCAAAAAGACGGGGATAGCGGTGGTGCGCAACCGGCTCAAGCGGCAGGTTCGGGAGTTTTTTCGCCATCAGGTCGCGGCCTGGCCGACCGGGCTGGATCTGCTGTTCATCGCCCGCCAGACGGCCGGGGCCTTGCCGCGTCAGGTGATTGCCCGGGATCTGGAGCGGGTCGGGCCAAAAATCGCCGCTCTTGCCGGCCCGGGTCAGTCTGACCCTCACAGCCAGCCGGGCGGCACCTCCGGTTCGGGTCTGGCCGGTTTTATCCAGCGGAGTCCGGGGCGGCTGGCCCTGGGGTTGATTCACCTTTACCAGCGCTCAATCTCGCCCTTCATCCCTCCCTGTTGCCGGTTTAGACCCACTTGTTCCGATTACGCGGCCCAGGCCATCCAGACTCACGGCCTGGGGCGCGGCTCTCTCCTGGCCCTCTGGCGGCTGTTGAGATGCCATCCCTTTCACCCCGGCGGCTACGACCCGGTTCCTCCGCCGCCCAGCCGCTGACAGGTCTTAGGAGCCGTTTTAGCTCAGGAGCAGTATTGATGGATAAGCGTTCCTTCTGGATCATGACCCTGGTCATGGTGGTCATATTGGGCTGGGGCTATATTGCCCCGGCTCCGGAAACAACTTCGGCTCCAACCGCCGCCCCGTCGGCCGCTGTCCCGGCCGTCTCCGGGTCACCCGCCGCTGCCCCGCCGGCCACTACCTCACCAATGGCTAAGCCGGCCACCCGACAGGTCACGGTCACCACTCCCCACTATGTGGCCGTCTTTGATGAGCGCGGCGGCCGTCTGGCCAGTTTCACCCTCACTGATTACCACCGCCGCAAACTGGGCGCGGATTTGTCCGCCGCCCGGATGGAGCTGATCAACCAGACCAACCCGGCCGACTGGCCCCTGCTCCTGCGCCTGACCAGCCCCAGCGCTCCCCCCCTGGAGGAGGCCCCCTTTCTGGCCGAGGCGGAGAGCCTCAAGGTGGCCGAGGGCCAGACCGGCCATCTGACCATGACCTTTCAGGATCAATCCGGCCTCCAGGTGAGCCGGACTTACGCCTTTTCCGGCGACACTTTTCTGGTGGGCCAGCGGGTCAGCCTGGACAACGGCGGCCAGCACTCCCTGGATGGCGCGGTCACTATGCGGATCAATACCGCGCCCTTCTCCCCGGCCAACCCCAGCCAGTACGCCGGGCTGGGGGCCTATGTCAACAATAGCCTCCTGACCGAGCCGGCCGCCGACGCGGGGGCGGCCCTGGCCAAATTGCGGGGCAAACTGGTTCAGGCGGACTGGGTCGGCTATATGGATCAGTATTTCCTGACCGCCCTGGTGCTGCCCGACCGCTCCGAAACGCCCGGCGATAGCCTGCCGGAACTGGCGGCCGTGCTCCAGGATCACGGTGGTCTGGCCGTGGCGGCCAGCCGGACGCTCAACCTGATCCCGGGCCAAAAGGCGGCTTTTGACTTTGATTTTTATTACGGGCCTAAAAACAGCCGGGATTTAAAAGCGGCCGGACACAATCTGGCCAAGAGCGTGGATCTGGGCTGGTTTTCCTTTCTGGCCATTCCCCTGGCCTCTTTATTGCACTTTCTGTATTCGTTGGTGGGCAATTACGGGCTGGCCATTATCATTGTGACCATCCTCATCAAGATCGTCCTCTGGCCATTGACGGCCGCCAGCTACCGCTCCATGAAGGAAATGCAGAAACTGACCCCCAAAGTGGCCAAGTTGCGCGAAAAATACGCTGACGACAAAGAGGCCATGAACCGGGAGATAATGAGCCTCTATAAGACTTACAAGGTCAACCCCCTGGGCGGCTGTCTGCCCATGCTGCTACAGATCCCCTTTTTCATCGCTTTTTACCGGGTGCTGTATTCCCTCCTGGAGTTGCGCGGGGCGCCCTTTATCTTTTGGATTCAGGATCTCTCCGCCCCGGATCGCCTGGGGGCCCTTGATTTCACCATCCCCTTTTACGAGCCGCCCACCGGGCTCCCGGTTTTGACCATTCTGATGGGCATCAGCATGGTTGTGCAGCAGAAGATGACCCCGACCACCATGGGCGACCCCACCCAGGCCAAAATCATGATGATGATGCCGGTTTTCTTCACCATCATCCTCATCAACATGCCCGCCGGCCTGGTGCTCTACTGGCTGGTGAACAATATCCTGTCCATTGTCCAGCAAAAGCTCATCAATCGGCCGGCCAAACCCGGGGCTGGCGCGGCCGGGGCCCGCTGATCATGGCCAAGCTGGAATTCGCGGGCCAGAACCTGGAGGAAGCCATCAACCGGGCCGCTGCGGCCCTGAACCTGGCTCCGGAAAGGCTGAAATTTTCTGTCCTGAGCATGGGGGCCAAAGGGTTTCTCGGGTTTTTCGGCCGGCGGCCGGCCCGGGTCGCGGTGGATCCCGATGATCCCCAGCTCGATCTGGGCGAGGCGGCTGCGGCCCCGGTGGCACTGCCGGCGGCGGCGCTGGACGCTGCCGACCAGCTCGTCCGCTTGGTGGCCCGGGAGCTCATCAGCCACATGGGCCTCTCCGCCGAGATCACCCTCGCCCGATCCGGCTCCAGCCTCATTCTGACCCTAGACAGCCCGGACAACGCTCTCCTCATCGGCCCCCGGGGGGTGACTCTGGCCGCCCTGCAACTTATGGTCGCCAAAATTTACCTCCGGCGGCTCAAAGAGGCCGGGCGAGACCAGGAGCCTGGCCCACGGGTGGTGGTGGAGGTGGCCGGCTACCGCCCGCGAATCCCCAGCCAGCGGCCCCGGCGAAGCTCCAAGTGAAAGAGGAAGGCCAAGATCATGTCTACTGACTGAGCAGGGGAATGAAGACGGCCCACCCCTTAGCGGGCGAACAATCTCCAAGCGGGCCTGGGTCAGAAAAGCCAGCCAGAGGGCCAGGGCGGCCGCGGTCATCCTCGTGGCCCAGGCCCGGTTCAGTATTTAATGACCGTCAGACCCGGCTCAGCCAGTCGGGCCAGCCCGGAGGGCATGGCGGCCCTGGTGATGAAAAATTTTCTGGGGCCCATGGTGGCCAGCCGCCCCTTGATGGTCAGGGACATTTTGGGCCCGCCGGCCGGGGCGGCCAGGGTCAGCGAGTCTCCGGGCTTGACCGCCAGGCCGGCCAGGACGCCGTCAATGACCGACTCATCGTCCCGCTGGCAGGAAACCACGGTGTAGCCGCTCTGGTGCAGAGTCTGGACAGCCTCGGCCGGCAATTCCCCAAACTCCATGACCACTTTGTTCTTATTTTTTTCCCAGAGCAGCGGGGCGGTCAGGGTGGGCGCTACAGTGGCTCCGGGCTGGCGGGCCAGGGCCACCTGGGCGCTTAACCTGGGCTCAAGCCCCAGGGCTTTGGCCAGACCGGCGGCCAGGTGGGCCGGGCTGGAGCTGGTTTCGGCCAGATTGACCACCGGCAATTCGGCCGGGGCGGTCGGGGCTTCGCCGGCCGGAACCAGGGCGTTGCGATAAATATCCACCACTTTGATGCCGTGATCCTGTAAAAAACTGACCCAGGCCGGGCTGGTGGGCTGCTCGGGCGAGCGGGCTTTGTTAATGACCAGCGGCTGGCCGGCGTTCCAGGCCTCCTGAGTGGGCCAGACCATCCAGTCGGCGTTGATTTTCAGGCGGATATCGCCGCCGCCCTCGTAGGCGCGGTCTTTGGTGTAAACCCGGTAATAGCCGCACAAAGACCAGAGACGCCCCAGGGCCTGCTCCAGGGTCTCTTTTTTGGAGGTGCGGAAAACCAGGTAGGGCGGGCTCAGGCGGGCCAGGTCACGGACGGTGGTCTGCGGCAACCGGGAGCCGGGATCCAGCACCACCCGGGAACCGCCGCTCAGCTCCAGCACCGGGAAATCGCTGGTATTCAGCTCCACCGCGCCGCTGCCGGCCGGGATCAACATCTGGCCTTGGCTGTTGACCTTTTCCCCCAGTCGGGTCAGTAGCAGGCCCAGGGTATTTTTGGCCGACACCACCGCCTCGGCCGGCAGTTCCATAACTGCAGCCCGGCGACTGGGGCGCTCGCTCCTGACGGCGGCCGGGCGGCGTCTCTCGGCAATGGCCAGGGCCGCCCCTTTGATCTCCTGGGGGTTGACCCCGGCCAGGGCCGTCAGATAGTCGCCGGCCGCCGGGATTTTTATTTCCGCGCCGGCTATTATCAGATCGGTATTTTTAATCTCGGGGTTAAGTTGCTGCGTCACTTTCAAAAGGTGGTGATAGATGAGGTCAACGTGCATGCCTTCCCGCCGCAAAAGCCTTTCCAGGCTGTCGCCGCGTCTGACGGTGACGGTGCGGTAAATCACCTGGCTTTGCGGCTCCTGGGCCAGGGGGCCGGCGTTGCCGGAGGGAAAGTCGAGGCCAGGGTAAGCCGGAGCGGCCGGGGCCGGCTGAGCCTGGCCTGGCTCGCCTTTGGACGCCGGAGCCGGCTGGGGCTGGGCTGGCTGAGCCAGCGGGGTGGCCGGGCTCACCTCGGCTGGCGGGCTCGCCTCCTGAGCGCCGGTGTGGCGCAAGACCACCACCCGGGCTGACTGCTGGGTGGTCTGGGGCCGGTCATAAACTTTAAGGGTCTCGGTGGCCATTGGCGGCGATGAGGTCTCGGCCGACTGGGTCTCCTGGGGCTCCTGGATTTTCTCCGCCGCCTTTTCGTCCAGCTTGGAGGGCAGATTAATCATCTGGCCCGGCTCCAGAGCGCTCGGGTTTTTCAGCTCCGGGTTAAGGGACTTGACCAGGCGGATCATCTTGGCTTCATCCTGGCGGGAAATCGAGAAGCCCCGGCTCTTCAGCAACTTGCCCAGGCTGTCGCCGCGCTTGACCTGATATTGATCCACTGATACCTTCAAATCTTCAAATTCATAGACCTCCAGCACTTTGGTCAGAGTGATGGTGTGCCCGGCCGCGTCTTCAGCGGCGGCCGCAGCCAGGAGGTGGCCGGAGGAGGAGCAGAAAATCCACAAAAGCGCCGGGGCCAACCCCTGGGCCGCAATGGTCAGTATGTGTTTTTTATTCAAATGTTTCATCTGGCTCCCTGTCGCCCGGCCGCGAATGTTATTAAAGTTGAAAGTCATCATCATCCATGGGAATGGCCGCGTCCATCCGCGTTTTTTTGCCCTGGTCAACCACAATTTTAGGCCGGGTGCCTCCGGGGGGCGCGGCCAGATGCTCAGCCAGGCTGAAACCTTCTCCAGCCGCCGGAGGGGGCGCCGGCCCGGCCGGCCGGCGGTGACGGCGAGAGGCCTCCTCAGCGCCTTTTAATATGGCGACCATCTCCTCCAGAGCCTGGCTCAACAGAGCGGCCTGATGGGTCAGACTGGCGGAGAGCGACTGGGTTTCACCTGCTCCAGCTGCGTTTTCCTGAGTCACCTTGTCCATCAGGGCGATGGACTGGTGAATGTGCTGGATATCCTTGGCCTGACTCTGGCTGGCCTGGGCAATCTCGGCCACGATGCTCTCCATCTGGTCGGCGGTCACCACCATGGCCGCGAAACGCTCTTCGGTGTTTTTGACCAGCAGAGCGCCCTGATTGATGCGGTTCATACTGCCGGCCAGAATTTGGGCCGTGTTTTTAGCCGCCTCGGCCGAGCGGTTGGCCAGGTTGCGAACCTCGTCCGCCACCACGGCAAAGCCCACCCCGGCCTCGCCGGCCCTGGCCGCCTCCACTGCCGCGTTCAGGGCCAAAATATTGGTCTGAAAAGCGATTTCCTCCACGGTTTTGATGATCTGGCTGGAAGCCCGGCTCGAATCGTGGATTTCCTCCATGGCCCGGGAAATTTCCCGCATGGCCCCGTTGGCCTCGCCCACATGAGCTTTGGTCTCGGTCATCAGGTCATTGGCCTTGACCGAGTGGCCGGCGTTCCGTTTGGCCAGGGTCAGCATTTCCTCCAGGCTGCTGATGGCCTCCAGCACGGCCGCAGTATTTTCCGAGACGCCTTTGGCCAGGAGCTGGCTGGAGTGGGCCAGGTGGTCGGCTGTCCGGGTGATGGCCGCCGCCCCCCGGTCAAAGTGGTCAAAGACTCCTCCCAAGGGGCGAATGGTGGCCCGCAGAATCAGGGCCACCACCACAGTCAGCATCAGGGCCACGGCCAGCCCCAGGGCCATGGACACGATAACCTGGTGGCGGGCCGCCCCGGTCTGCTCCCGCAACATGGTCGTCAGGTGCCTGGCATCGTCGTCATCGGCCTGCCCGGCCACATGAGTGGTCGCCAGCCCCTCGTTCAGAGCCAGGCTGTTATTGACCCGCAGGGCTATAAAACCCAGGAGCAGGGCCACGGTGACGAAAATCAGGGCCTGGCCGAAGATGAGTTTGGCGCTCAGAGAGAGTTGTTGCAAGATTCAGGCCGCCTCTCAGGTCGGTTTGACCACCAGGTTGACCAGTTTATCTGGCACATAAATTTTCTTGACCATAGTCTGGCCTTCCAGCCACCTGGCCACCGCCGGGTTGGCCAAAACCTGGGGCTCGATGGCCGCCTCTTCCAGGCCGGCCGGCAGTTCCAGCTTGCCCCTGACTTTGCCGTTGATCTGGATGACGTATTCCACGGTTGTTCGCAGGGTGGCCGCCTCGTCCCAGGCGGGCCAGCCGCCGTTAAAAACGGTCCCGCTGTGGCCCAGCAGTTCCCACATCTCCTCAGCCACATGGGGGGCCAGGGGGGCCAGCATCTTAATGACCGCCTCGGAGATAACCCGGCTCTTGACCTGGTTTTTGGTCAGGTGGTTGATGAGCTCCATCAGGCGGGCAATAGCCGTGTTGTAGGAAAAACGGGCCAGGTCGGCAGTCACCGCCTTGATGGTGGAGTGGAGCCAGTAGCTGGTCTCCGCCTCCTGGAGCCCGGTTTCGGGCAACTGCTGGCCGTCCTCCGGTAATATGGCCGTCCAGAGACGATCCAAAAAGCTTTTCATGGCTTTGACCCCGCCCTCGCGGAAGTCGCCGCCTTCCAGATAGGCCCCCATGAACATCAGATACATACGGAAAGCGTCGGCCCCAAAGGCGTTGATGTATTCATCAGGGTTCAGCACATTGCCCCGGGACTTGGACATTTTGGCCCCGTCCCGCACGATCATGCCGTGGGCCACGAATCTTTTATAGGGCTCGTTGAAATCAATGAAACCACACTGGTTGAGGGCTTTGCAGAGCCAGCGGCTGTAGAGGAGATGAAGCACGGCATGCTCGTTGCCGCCGACATAGAGGTCAACCGGCAGCCATTTTTTAGTGCGGATCGGATCAAAAGGGCGGTCGGAAAACTCGGTCGAAGGATAGCGGTAGAAATACCAGGCCGAGCAGAGAAAGTTGTCGGACACATCGGTTTCCCGGGTGGCCGGGCCGCCGCAGGTCGGGCAGGTGGCGTGAAAGAAGGCTTCATCCCGCCGCAGAGGCGAAAACCCGCTACCGTCCGGCTTATAATCTTCCAGGTAGGGCAGAACCACCGGCAGGTCTTTTTCCGGCACGGGCACCAGGCCGCACTGGTCGCAATAAATGACCGGGATAGGCGGGCCCCAGTAGCGCTGGCGGCTGACGCACCAGTCCCGCAGGCGGTAGTTGATCTTAAACTCGGCCAGCCCCTGCTCTTTCAGTTTATTGGTGATGGCCGGGCCGCCCTCCTCTTTGGCCGGCAGGCCGTCAAAGGGGCCGGAATTGACCAGCCGGCCCTCCCCGCTGTAAGCTTCGGCCGGAGGGTCGGATATTTGACCGTCCGGTGAAACCACCTGACGGATGGGCAGATTGAATTTGACGGCGAAATCAAAGTCGCGCTGGTCGTGGGCCGGCACGGCCATGATGGCCCCGGTGCCATAGCCCATCAGGACATAATCGGCCGCCCAGATCGGTATTTTGTCCCCATTGACCGGGTTGACGGCCAGAGCCCCGGTAAAGACCCCGGTTTTATCCCGGTTTTCGGCCTGGCGGTCGACTTCCGACAGGCGGGCCGCCTTCTCCCGATAATCAGCCAGGTCGGCCCGTTTCTCCGGCCTGGTGATTTCGTCCAGCAGGGGATGCTCGGGGGAAAAAACCATGTAGGTGGCCCCATAGAGGGTATCGGGCCTGGTGGTGAAGACTTTGAAATCAGGGCCGTTTTCCACCCGGAAAGTGACCTCGGCCCCCTGGCTGCGGCCGATCCAGTTGCGCTGGGCGGTCTTGGTCCGCTCCGACCAGTCGATGTGATCCAGCTCCTCCAGCAGTTCCTGGGCAAAGGCGGTGGTTCGGAAATACCACTGCTCCATATCTTTTTTAGTGACAACGGAGGAGCAGCGCTCGCACTCGCCGTCAATGACCTGCTCGGCGGCCAGCACGGTTTTACAGCCGGGGCACCAGTTGACCGGGGCTTTTTTCTTGTAGGCGTAGCCATTTTTTAAAAGGGTGACGAACATCCACTGAGTCCAGCGGTAATATTCAGGGCTGGTGGTGTCCACCTGCCGGCTCCAGTCGAGCATCAGGCCGATTTTTTTTAGCTGGTTTTCGCGAAAATTATCAATATTCTTAGGCACCATCTCCGCCGGGTGGCGGCCGTGCTTCAGAGCGAAGTTTTCCGAGTGCATGCCGAAAGCGTCAAAGCCCATGGGCTCCAGCACATCATAGCCCAGAAGGCGGTGATAGCGGCCCTGAATGTCCGAGCCGACAAAAGCGAAGACATTGCCGACATGAAGCCCCTCGGCCGAGGGGTAGGGGAACATCATCAAATTGTAAAAGGGCTTGGCCACCCGATCCAGGTCAAGGCGGTCAGTGCCGCGCTCCACCCATTTCGCCCGCCATTTAGCTTCCACCGCCGCCTGATCATACCTGGCCATAATTCAGCTCCCAGCTGATTGATATACCAAATGTCTCACTATAGCCCAAGTCCCCGGTTCCAGTCAAGTTTTCCCTGATTGACACGGCGCTCGGATTTTGCCATAATTACAGCATTACAGATATTTAGGCAGGTGCATATATGGCTCAGATTTACGCATTTAGAGAAGATAGGCTGGGCTTCCACTACACTTTGAGCCGGAAGGCGGTTTTAGGGCGGGCGCCCGAATGCGACCTCCTGATTTTTGACCGCAGCGCCTCGCGCCAGCACGCGGAAATATTCATAATGGACGACAGCTATTATCTGGCCGATCTGGGCAGCACCAATGGCACCCTGCTCAATGAGCAGCCGGTGACTCTCCAGACCCGGCTGCAGCCCTTTGACTGCATTAAAATCGGCCAGGAGCTGTTTATTTTTGAGCCGGGGCTGGAAGTGGTGCTCGGCCCCGCCCCGTCAGCGCTGATTATCGAGTCTTTGAGCGAGGATGTGGTCAACCTGGTGACGGAGCTGGCCGAGACGGCGGCTGGTACGGTGGCTCCGGAGGATGTGCCGGGCCTGATGGCTCTGGCTCACCGCCTTGGGCGGACGGAAAATGTCGAGGCCCTGGAGACCGTCGTGCTGGATTATCTGCGCGAGCGATTCAAGATAACTTTTATGTCTGTTTTGTGGCCGGCCCGGCCGCCGGCCCAGCGGCTGATCTCCCTTTTGACCTCCCACGAAGACAAGAGGCTTTTGTTGAGCCACTCGCCTTACATCCGGGCCTTGCGCAACCGGGAAGTGCTTTTGTGGCCCAAAAGCGTTACTGAGCTGTCCTTCAGCGATGGCCGACGCCATGTGACCCAGGTGGACAGCCCCTCCCTGGTGGGCCCGCTGGCCGCTGAAAACGGCCAGGCCGGCCTCATGTATCTGGAAAACCAGGAGCGGCCGTTTACGGAAAAAGATATGCGCTCTTTCGCCGCCATGCTGGGCATTATCGGGCCGTCTGTGGCCCGCCTGGCCGACACCCTCAGCCGGCCGTTTGAGCCGCCCAAATCGCCCTCAGCCGCCGCCGAGTTTTTCCTTGGCTCCAGCGACAACAAGATCAAGATCGTCTTCGCCACGGCCGCTCAGGCGGCCGCCGGCTCGGGGGCTATTTTAATCAGCGGCGAATCAGGCAGCGGCAAGTCAACCCTGGCTGAATACATCCACAATGTCAGCGACCATAAAAAAGGCCAGCTGGTGACGGTCAATCTGGCTACTCTGCCCCCGGCCGACATTGAAGGCGTCCTGTTCGGGCAGACTGACGCCACCGGGGGGCCGGGCCACGCCGGGCTGGTGGAGCGGGCCGATGGCGGCACTCTTTTCCTCCGCCATGTGGAATACCTGCCCCCGGCCGTGCAGAAACGCCTCCTGATGGCCATTGAGGAAGGGCTGTTTTTCACCCTGGGCTCCAACCGCCCCAAAGCGCTGGATTTAAGGGTCATCAGTTCCACATCCATTGATTTGTGGGCCAGGGTGCAGGCCGGCTATTTCCGGGAGGATTTATATATCCGTCTCAACCGTTTGAACATCTCCATGCCCCCGTTAAGGGAAATCAAGCAGGGCCTGGACAGTTTTTTGAATAATTTTATGAATAAGTCAGCTCAGAAGATGGGCCTGGTCTTTACCGGGCTGGATCCGGCGGTCATGGAGTGTCTGCGGGCCTATAGCTGGCCGGGCAATTTTGCCGAGTTGCGGCTGGAGGCCGGGCGCATGGTTCTTTTCAGCCGCAATGGCCGGGTGGCCCTGGGCGATCTGCCGGCCCATCTGCGTCTGGCGGCGGATACCTTTATGGGTGATGAAGGCGAGATGCCGCCGCCCCTTGTCCGGGAGGCCGAGCGGCACCAGCTGGTCGAGGCCATGGCCCGCTGCGGGGGCGACCTGGAAAATGTGGCCGCTCTTTTAGATCAGCGGCCGGAAAACGTCATCCTCAAAATGCGGGCCCTGGGCCTGGATCCCATTGACTACCAGCCCCCGGTCAAGCTGAGCCTCCCCAAAGACAGGCCGGGCGGCACTTCCATGGCCGATGACTAGGCCAGGGCTAAAGCTGGGGCTTAAGTTCCAATGACGCGTTTCGACATCGGCTTTCTCGGCTATGGCCGCATGGCTAGGGCCATATCGGCCGGCCTGGCTCAGAGCGGCCTCATTCCCTACCCGCGCCAGCTCATCTCCGGCCGCAACCAGACCAGGCTGGCCCAAGATGCCGCTGATGTGGGCCTGACCATGGCTGTGGACAACGGTGACCTGGTTCGGCGGTCTGAAGTCGTGATCTTGGGGGTCAAACCCCACCAGATCGTGGCGGTGCTGGAGGAGATCAGGGCGGAAGTCGGGGATCAGACCTTCATCTCCCTGGCCGCCGGGGTCAGGCTGGAGGTCATGCGCCGGGCCTTGCCGGCCGGGGCCGCCCTCATCAGAACTATGCCCAATGTGGCCGCCCTGGTGGGCCGGGGCCTGACCCTCATGTGCTGGGCCGGTAGCCTGGATCAGGCGGCGCTGGCCCGGGCCCGGGCCATCTTTGAGTCGGTGGGGCATTGCCTGGAAATTGACGAAAAGCTCTTTGACGCCGGGGGGGCGGTCAGCGGCTCCGGCCCGGCCTATTTTTTCACCATTATGGAAAGCCTGGTGCGGGGGGCGGTGCGGCTGGGTTTACCCTGGGACACGGCCCGGGCCATGGTTATCCAGACCGCCCTGGGCTCAGCCGTCATGGCCGGCCAGAGCGGGCAACCCCTGGCCGAGTTGCGGGACATGGTCACCTCCCCCGGCGGCACCACAGCCGAGGCCCTCCTGACCCTGGAGAGCGCCGGGCTGGGCGGCCTCCTGCAAAAAGCCCTGGAAGCGGCGGCTGAGAAAAGCAAAAAACTGATTTGATTCCCCTCTCGGCGGAGTGGCCGTAGGGGCGGGGGGCGGCCGTCCTGCTGGCAAAATCGCCTTCCGTCGGGGCTGAAAATTTCAGCCCTCCTGGCTAATTTCATAATCATTTCACATTTTCTATTTACTTTTGCTGCAAACTGCTGTAGAGTAAAACTTACAGTATAGATGTTATTTATCCATAAGGAGTCTGAATTTATGGAATATTTTAACATAACATCGAAGCGGTTCATGTGGTTCATGTGCGTTTTGGGCGGTTTGTTTGCTGGTCTTGGTCTCTATACGGTCTATATTTCCCGGGCTTGGTTCTATGTCTCGGACGACCCGGCCGCCTGTCTCAACTGCCATATCATGGCCTCCTATTATCAGGACTGGAATCATAGCTCCCACCGGGCCTGGACGACCTGCAACGACTGCCATGTGCCCCAGGACAGCCTTCTTTCCAAATATACGCTCAAGGCTGTGGACGGTCTCTACCATTCAGCGGTTTTCACCGTAGGGGCCGAGCCCCAGGTCATTCGGGCGCGGGAAGCCAGCAGCCGGGTCATTCTGGAAAACTGCCTCCGCTGCCACAAGCCGCTGGTCACCGAACTGGTCAAAATGGAAGATCGATATGAGGACGCCCTGCAGGGCCGGGCCGCAACCTGCTGGGAGTGCCATACCCAGGTGCCGCACACCAATATCAGCAATCTGGCTTCCGCTCCAGGGGCCCTGGTTCCCTTTCCGGCTTCTCCAGTTCCGGAATGGCTGAGCAATATGACTAAACAATAACGAATCGGAGGGGAGGCAAGTTATGAAACTGCTTTATTCCGCAAAGTATGGCTCTTATTTAGTTGGCGTAACGATTTTTGTCGGGGTGATGATCGGAGTGTTTCTCCTCGGTCTGCTGGCCGCCTCCATCACCACCCGCCGGGCTGAAATCGCCTCCATTTACAACAACCAGAAGGTTGAAATTACCGGCCTGAACCCTCACAGCGATCAGTGGGGCCTGAACTACCCCCGGGAATATGAGACCTGGAAAAAGACCCAGGAAATGGATTTTAAGAGCAAACACCTGGGGAACCAGCCTGAAGATGTGCTGGCCAGCCGGCCCAACATGGTGGTGCTCTGGGCTGGTTACGCCTTTGCCCGGGATTATTCCGCTCCGCGCGGCCATTGGTACACCATTGAAGATATGTTGACCACCCTGCGCACCGGGGCTCCCGGCGTGGCCGGGCAGAAAGATCTCCAGCCGTCCACCTGCTGGACCTGTAAAAGCCCTGATGTTCCCAGGGTTATGCAGGAACAGGGCGTGGAAAATTACTATAAGAGCCCCTGGAGTTCCCTGGGCTCGGAAATCGTCAACCCAATAGGCTGCGCCGACTGCCATGACCCGGCCACCATGAGCCTGACCATCACCCGCCCGGCCCTGGTGGAAGCCTTTCAGCGCCAGGGGCTGGATATTAAAGACGCCTCCCAGCAGGAAATGCGGAGCCTGGTCTGCGCTCAATGCCATGTCGAATATTTTTTCAAGGGCGAAGGCAAATATCTGACCTTCCCCTGGGACAAGGGCCGATCCATGGAAAACATTGAGGAATATTATGACGGCATAGAGTATGCGGACTGGACTCATGGCCTGAGCAAAACTCCCATGCTCAAAGCCCAGCATCCTGATTACGAGCTGTTCCAGTTGGGCGTTCACGGCCAGAAGGGCCTTTCCTGCGCTGATTGCCACATGCCCTACATTTCGGAAGGCGGTCTAAAATATTCCGACCACCACCTGATGAGCCCCTTAAAAAATATCGCCTCCACCTGTCAAACCTGTCACCGGGACACGGAGGCCAACTTGCGCTCTTACGTCTATGAGCGGCAGGATAAAATTTTAGAAATCCGCAACCGGCTGGAGCCGGAGCTGGCCAAAGCCCACATCATGGCCAAGACGGCTCTGGACAACGGAGCCAGCGATGAGGAGCTGGCCGAAGCCCGCAAACTGATTCGTCAGGCGGGCTGGCGCTGGGATTTCGGCGTGGCCTCCCACGGCGCCTCATTCCATGCCCCTATTGAAACCCAGCGGATCCTCTCCCACGGCCTGGATCGGGCTCTGCGGGCCCAGCAGTCTTTACAGAAGGTGCTCTGGGATCACAAAGTCACCAATTTTGAAATGCCCGACCTGACCACCAAGGATCAGGCTCAAGCCTTCATCGGCCTGGATATGGCTACCTTGAAAGCTCAAAAGGCCGAGTTCAGGGCCACGGTTGTCCCGGTCTGGCTGAAAGAGGCCCGCGAGAATGGCCGCCTTTGATCTACCACTCAGTTAGGGCTGAGTTTTCCTCAAAGCGCCTGAAAATTGATATGCTTTCAGGCGCTTTCTCTATCTGGAAATTATGAGCGAAGTTAAACCCATGTGGCGATGGCCCTGGCGCTACCGCGAAAGCCTGCTTTTTACGGCCGCTTTGATCGCCGGCGGTTTCGCGGCCCAGCTGGCCTTTGGCCCTTTTGATTTTTATTTATTGCGCCACCCGGTCAACTATATTTTGGGGATCGTTTTAACGGCCCTGATCCTCCTGAGCCTCCTGGCCGGAGATAACCCAATAGTTCGATGGCTCTCCGGGGCTTATCTGGTCGCGGCCCTGCTGGCCGGTCTTTTGCTTTTCACCCTCATCATGGGGCTGACCCCCCAGTTGCCCGGGGTCGCCCCTGACGGGGATATTTTTATCCGCCTCGGCTTTACGCGGATGACCACCTCCTGGCCCTTTGTTTTGCTGTATTTTATGACCCTGGTCTCCTTGGGCCTGGCTGCGGCCCGGCGTTTAAGATCGCCCGGGAAGAAACTGGTTTTCATCCTGAACCATGGCGGGCTTTGGCTGGTGCTGGCGGCGGCTGGCCTGGGGGCGGCTGACCGGGAGCAATATATCATGCATGTCCGGGAGGGCGAGGTCGAGTGGCGGGTCTACACTGATGACCAGCAGGTGCTGGAGCTCCCCCTGGCCATCAGGCTGGATGATTTTGACCTGGAGGAGTATGAGCCGAAGCTGGCGGTGATTGACCGCCATTCCGGCCTCCCCCAGCCGGAAGGGAACCCGGCGCTTTTTCAACTGGCCGATTACCTGACCGCTGGCCTGACCGAGTGGCGTTTCGGAGACTGGGATATATCGGTCGAGAAATATATCGCCCAGGCGGCGCCTTCCGGCAACGGGGCTTACAGTGAATTGCCCATGCCGGGGGCCAGCCCGGCCGCCCGGGTTCTGGCCCGCCACCGGGACAGCAAAGTGATTCAGGCCGGCTGGGTTTCGGGGGGCAGCCAGCTTCTGCCCGTTTCCCCCCTGGCTCTGGATGACGACCTGATCCTGGTCATGACTAAGCCGGAAGCCAAGCGCTTCGTTTCCAGGATCAAAGTGTTTACCCGGAACGGCCGGGAGGAGGAGACGGCCCTGGAAGTCAACCAGCCGCTTAAGGTCGAAAACTGGCAGATTTATCAGTATGGCTATGACAATAAAGCCGGGCGGATGTCAACTTACAGCAGTTTTGAGCTGGTGTCCGACCCCTGGCTGCCTCTGGTTCAGGCCGGGCTTATTTTATGGGCCCTGGGCTCCCTGGGGCTTATCTATCAGGGGAAAGGAAAACAGAAACCATGACCTGGGCGGCCTTTAACTGGCTGGCGCCGCTGGCCATAATCTGCTGGCTGGCGGCGGCGGTCTGCGCCGTGCGCCGGGCCGGGCGCCTGGCCGATCTTTTCACAGTTAGCGGCCTCCTGCTGGCGGCGATTTTTATCGGAGGCCTTTGGCTGGGCCTGGGGCGGCCGCCGTTGCGGACTATGGGCGAGACCAGGCTGTGGTATTCCTTTTTTCTCTCTGCGGCGGGGTTTCTGGCCTATAAACATTGGCAATACCCCTGGTTGCTGATCTTCTCCAGCCTGCTGGCCGCCGTCTTCACCGGCGTCAATCTGCTAAAGCCGGAGATTCATTCCGCCGCCCTGATGCCGGCGCTACAAAGCTATTACTTCGTGCCCCACGTCACGGCCTATATTTTATCGTATTCCATCCTGGCGGTGGCCACCATCGCCGCCGTCGTTCAACTGAAAAAGCTAGAGCGAGGCCGGCCGGATCTAAAACTTTACGCCTTTATGGACAATGTGGTATATATCGGCCTGGGCTTTTTGATGCTGGGCCTGATCACCGGAGCGGCCTGGGCCAAGGAGGCCTGGGGCCATTACTGGTCCTGGGATCCGAAAGAAACCTGGGCTTTCATCACTGCCGCCGCCTATCTCTTATATGTCCATCTGCGCCTGAGAGGCGCGAGCCCCAGGCTGGCCCTGTGGGTGCTGCCGGCGGCTTTTATCCTGCTGATGATCACCTGGCTGGGTGTTTCTTATCTGCCCACCGCGCCCGGCAGCGTCCATGTCTATTCCTGAGGCTATATTTACAATGATTAAGGGGAAATTATGAAGATAAAAGCCCTGGGCGCGGTGGCCACGGTCACCGGCTCCTGTTTTAGGCTGGAAATGGACAGCGGGGCCAGGGTTCTCCTTGATTGCGGCCTCTTTCAGGGCGGCCGCCAGACTGAATTGCGCAACTTCGACACGGCCGTTTACGACCCCCAAAATGTGACGGCCATAGTCATCACCCACGCCCACATGGATCACTCCGGTCTGGCACCCCGGCTGGTCAAAGCCGGGTATACCGGGCCAATCTACGCCACCGAACCGACCTGCGACCTCCTGCGGCCTCTCTGGCTGGACGGGGCTAACATCCAGGAGCAGGAAGCCATCTGGAAGAGCCGTAAAAACAGGCGCCAGGGCCGGCGCGGGGTGGAGCCGCTCTACCGGGAGGAAGACGCCCGCCAGGCCATGACCAGACTGACCCCCCTGGCCTTCCAGGCCGAGCGGGAGATTGTCCCGGGCTTGCGCCTGACCTGCTACCCGGCCGGCCACATTCTGGGGGCGGCCAGCGCCCACTTCACCATTCAGGAGACCGGTGGGCGTGGCCAGCGGATCTCTTTTTCAGGCGACATCGGCCGCACTGGTCAGTTGCTGCTACCCGACCCCACCAAGCTGCCGGAAACCGACACCCTTTTTATGGAAACCACTTACGGCAACCGGCTACACAAGGATATGGGGCCGTCGGTGGACGAGTTCCTGGTCGTTGTCAACCAGGCTTACCGGGAAGGCGGCAAAATCCTTATCCCGGCTTTCGCCGTGGAGCGCACCCAGGAGATTATGCTGCTCCTGGCCCGGGCCTGGCATGATCAGCGTCTGCCCCGGGAAATGCCCATCATCCTCGATTCCCCCCTGGCCGCCCAGACCCTGGAAGTCTACGCCCACTACACCCATCTCTTTGATGAGACCACCCGATCCTTTCTAGCCCGGGGTCTCTCCCTGGAAACGCTGCCAAGTCTGCGCATCACCAAAGACGCGCTGGAAAGCCAGCGGCTCAACGACATCAAAGGCCCGGCCCTGATCATCGCCGGCAGCGGCATGGCCAACGCCGGCCGCATCCTCCACCACTTGAAACACAATCTGTGGCGGCCCAACTGCCACGTTATTTTCGTGGGCTTCCAGGCCCAGGGCACCACCGGCCGCCGCCTTGTGGAAGGGGCCAAGGTTGTCAAAATTTTTAGGGAAGCGGTGCAGGTCGCGGCTCAGATCCACACCATCGGCGGTTTTTCCGGCCACGCCGACCAAAAAGAGCTCCTGGCCTGGCTGGGCCGGCTGGTTCACCCCGGCCTGACCGTCAATTTAATTCACGGCGAGATGGTCAGCACCCGGAATTTTTACGACCTGGCCCGGGCCACCTATCCTGAGGTCAATTTTCACATCCCCGACTGGCTCCGCTATGTGGCCCTGGCCGACCAGTCGCCCGGGCCGGAGGTGGCTCAGGCGGCGGCCGATTCCCTTCCGGCCCCGGCGGCCGGCCGGCTGGCACCCAGCTTTATCAGCCAGTTGGATCGCCTGGGAGGGTTGGCCGCCAACGTGGCCCAACTGCCGCCTGACCGCCTGGCCCAGGTTGAAGATTACCTGGCCCGGGCCGAAAATTTGCTGATGGGCTGGGCCGCCGAGACTGAGGTCTGAACCATGATCGGCATCTCCAAATTATACTGCGGGACAGTAGAGCCCTCGGATGTTTTACGTTACGGGCGCAACTCCCGTAAATTGCCCAGCCACCTCCTGCAGTTTTCAGAGGATAAAAAGCCCGTGGTGGTCTGGAACGTGACCCGGGCCTGCAATCTGGTCTGCCGCCATTGTTACGCCTCAGCCACTCCCGGCCCGGCCCCGGACGAACTGAGCCGGGCCGAAGCTCTGGGGCTGCTGGATCAACTGCTGTCCTACCAAGTGCCGGTGGTGCTCTTTTCCGGGGGCGAACCGCTTATGCACCCCCATATTTTCGAGCTGATGGAGAAGGTGGCCAGGGGGGGGGCCCGGGTGGTGCTCTCCACCAACGGTCTCCTGATTGACCAGGCCACGGCCGCCAGGCTGAAAGACCTGGGCCTCAGCTATGTCGGGGTCAGCCTGGATGGGCTGGCCGAGGCCCACGACCGCTTTCGCCGCCTGCCCGGCGCTTTCGGCCGCACCCTAAAGGCCATGGAGGCGGCCCGGGCGGCCGGCCTGAAGGTGGGGCTACGCTTCACCCTCAGCCGGGACAATGTGGCTGATCTGCCCGGCATCTTTGATTTGATTGAAAAAGAGGCCTGGCCCCGCATCTGTTTCTACCACCTGGTGGGCAGTGGCCGGGGGGAGGAAATGGGCTCAGCGGCCCTGAGCCACCAGGAAACCCGCCAGGCCGTGGATCTCATCATCGAGCGCACCCAAAAGCTGCACCAGAAGGGGCAGCCCACGGAAATACTGACTGTGGACAATCACGCTGATGGCCCCTACCTCTATTTAAAGCTGAAAGGTGAGGGCCGGGCCGGGCGGGCGGCCCAGGTGCTGGAGTTGCTGCGCTTAAACGGCGGCAACAGCTCGGCCTTAGGCATTGGGGCCATTTCCTGGAATGGGCTGGTGCATCCCGACCAGTTCTGGCGCGGCCTGGTGCTGGGCGATGTCCGCCGCCGCCCCTTTCCCGAGATCTGGAATGACCCGGACAACCCTCTGTTGCAGGCCCTGAAGCATAAAAAAAATCATGTCACCGGCCGGTGTCGTGCCTGCTCTTTTCTGGATATCTGCGGCGGCAATCTCCGGGCCCGGGCGGTGGCCGCCGGCGGCGATCTCTGGGCACCTGATCCGGCCTGCTACCTGACGGATGAGGAAATAGCCACGCTCGCCGTGCCATAAATGCCTTGAAACCCAGACTATTTTAGACTATAATTTTATCACTATTGATATCAAATGAGGTTGAGATTGTCAAACTCATTGGCTAAAATCATTCTCAAGATGCGGGAGTCACCAGGCAATGTCCGATATAACGAACTGGTCTCTGTATGCACCCATTATTTTGGGCAACCGCGCCAAGACAGCACCAGTCATTCGGTCTACCGAACACCCTGGCGGGATGACCCAAGGGTCAATATCCAACTGGGTCAAAATGGCAAAGTGAAGCCGTATCAAATTAAACAAGTTTTAGCCGCTATTGACAAATTACGAGGGGGCAGAGAATGAGCGCCAAAAAGACTTCTTTAAATTTGTCTGATCATAAGCAATATACCTATCGAGTTATTTGGTCTGAGGATGACCACGAATTTGTCGGGCTGTGCGCTGAGTTTCCCTCTTTGTCTTGGCTGGAAAAAAACCAGGAAGAAGCTCTGCGCGGCATAGTCGCTCTGGTGGGGCAAACCATCGCGGACATGAAATTGTTGGAAGAACCGATACCAGAGCCACTTTCGCTTCACAAATATTCTGGTCGTTTCATGGTCAGAACGACCCCGGAACTGCACCGGTGGCTGACCGTTCAATCTGTTGAGGCCGGGGTCAGTTTGAATCGTTTTGTCAACAGCCGTCTACGGGAGGGGTGAATAAAAGATGTCGATTAGTTTAGTCAGACGCCCCCGGCGGCTGCGCCGTAGCCCCATCTGGCGGCAAATGCTCAAAGAGATAGCCCTGACGCCTTCTGATTTCATTTACCCGCTCTTCGTGGTTCCCGGGAGCGGGGTTAAAAAGCCCATCGCCTCGCTGGTCGGCCAATACCACCTCTCCCCGGATCTGGCCGCTGAAACAGCGGCTGAAGTCTTCGCTCTGGGGGTTCCCTCGGTCATTCTCTTCGGCCTGCCGGCGGTCAAAGACCCGGCCGGGGCCTCGGGGGCCGACCCGGAGGGGCCGGTGCAACAGGCGGTCAGAGCCATTAAAAAGGTTGTGCCGGAGATGGTGGTGGCCACTGATGTCTGCCTGTGCGAATACACTGACCACGGCCACTGCGGCCTTCTCCTGAATGACCAGGTGGATAACGACGCCACCCTGCCTCACCTGGCCCGTCAGGCCCTCAGCCACGCCCGGGCCGGGGCCGACCTGGTGGCCCCCTCAGACATGATGGACGGCCGGGTGGCCGCCATCCGTGACCTTTTGGATCAGGAGGGCTTCAGCCACCTGCCCATCATGTCTTACAGCGTCAAATACGCCAGCGCCTTTTACGGCCCCTTCCGGGAAGCGGCCGGTTGCGCCCCCCGCTTCGGCGACCGCCAATCCTACCAGATGGATCCGGCCCGCCGCCGGGAAGCCCGGCTGGAGCTGGAGCTCGACCTGGCCGAAGGCGCGGACATCGTCATGGTCAAACCGGCCGGACCTTACCTCGACATTATCCGCGAGATCCGCGACCGCTGTCACCTGCCCCTGGCCGCCTACCAGGTCTCCGGGGAATATGCCATGCTCATGGCTGCGGTGGCGGCCGGTTTGTTGGACGAGCGCGGGGCCGGGCTGGAATCGCTCCTGGCCATCAAGCGGGCCGGGGCCGACCTCATCATCACCTACCTGGCGCCCCGGGCGGCCCGCTGGCTGGGTGACCAGTGAAGAGCGGCCCCGCCGCCATACCCCCGCCCCGGCTGATCGCCTGGGAAACGACCCGGGCCTGCAACCTGGTCTGCCGCCACTGCCGGGCCGAGGCTGTGGCCCGGCCGCCGGCCGGGGAATTAAGCTTTGAGCAGGGCCGGGCCCTCCTGGCCGAGGCCGCCGCCTGGCCCCCAGCCCCCATGATTATCCTCAGCGGGGGGGAGCCGCTCCTGCGGCCCGACATTCTGGAGCTAGCCGCCTGCGGCCACGGCCTGGGCCTGCGGATGCTCCTGTCCACCAACGGCACTCTGGTGGAGGCTGAGACGGCCCGCCGGATTAAAGCGGCCGGCGTGGCCCGGGTCAGCCTGAGCCTCGATGGCCCGGAAGCGGCCAGCCACGACGGCTTTCGCGGCGCGGCCGGCTCTTTTGAGGCCCTGGTCAGGAGCGCGGCCTATTTTCAAGAGGCGGGCCTGCCCTTCCAGGTCAACTCCACCCTCACCGCCGCCAATCTCGGAGAGGCCCCTGCCCTGACCTCATTGGCCGCCCGCCTCGGGGCCGTGGCCCACCATATTTTTCTGCTGGTGCCGGTGGGCCGGGCCGCTGGCCTGGAGACGCCCCTGTCGGCCGAGGCCTATGAGGAATCTTTGCGCGCTCTGAAGCAGCGGGAAAGCTCCCTGCCTCTTGAATTTAAAGCCACCTGCGCTCCCCAGTATCAGCGCCTGGGCCGGGAGATGGGCCTGGCGGCCGCTGGCCGCCACGGCAGTTCCCGGGGCTGCCTGGCCGGGCAGGGCTTCCTGTTTATCAGCTGTCTGGGGGAGGTGCGGGGCTGCGGCTATCTGCCCAACCCGGCCGGGCAGTGGCGACCGGGGCGGCTGCGAACCATTTATGAGACTTCGCCCCTCTTTCAGAGCCTGCGGAACCGGAGCCGCTACCACGGCAAGTGCGGGGTCTGTGAATACTGGAATATCTGCGGCGGTTGCCGGGCGCGGGCCCAGGCCGCCGGCGACTGCCTGGGGCCGGAGCCGCTCTGCCCTCACCAGCCGGCCACCAGCCAGGTGTCCGCATGAACGGCCCGGATCTGGACAGGCCTGACCGGCTGATTTTAAACTCCATTCAGGAAAATTTTCCGGTCGCCAGCCGCCCCTACCAGGCCCTGGCCGAGCGCATCAACGCGGCCCACCAGCAGAGCCTGACCGAAGAAGAAGTTCACGCCCGGGTCATGGCCCTAAAAAAAGGCGGCTTCATCCGCCGCCTGGGGGCGGTTTTCAACGCGGGCCCGCTGGGCTATTATTCGACCCTGTGCGCGGCCCGGGTGGCCCCGGAGCGGTTGGAGCTTTTCAGCGGCCTGGTCAACCGCGCCCCTCAGGTCACTCACAACTATCTGCGCTCAGGCGGGCTGAATGTCTGGTTCACCTTCACGGCCAACAGCCCCGAAGATTTAGATGTTTTTCTGGCCGGGCTTGAGCGCGACAGCGGGGTGGAGGACATCCTGACCCTGGAGGCAGCCAGACTCTTTAAGATCAAAGTCAATTTCCAGTTCAACGAATAAAAAAGCCCCCGAGGGCGGGGGCTTTTTTGATCAGCCGGCCTGGTTCAGCAGCCGCCGGCCGCATACTTCTGCACCGGCACCACTTCTTTGACTTCCGGTATGGCCGCTTTCAAAGCCTTTTCCACCCCGTCCTTCAGGGTCATCTGGGACATGGGGCAACCGCTACAGGCCCCGGTCAGGGCCACCTGAACCACGCCGTCTTTAATGTCAATCAACTCAATGTCGCCGCCGTCGGCCCGCAGGGTGGGACGAACTTTCGCCAGCACCGCTTCCACTTTTTCTCTCATGATAAAGACTCCTTAAGTAAGATTATTGGGCGCCCGGCCATGGTCATCACCATGATGACCATGGCCGGGTTGAGCTTTCTACTCCGAAATATGGATAATGTTCAATATAGCACAAACCGAACCACGGTTCAACTGCCTTTTTACGGCATACTTATTGCTTTACAGGTGGCCCCGGAATGGTTATAATGCTTATATAATTGATAAGGGGGAGGAGCGGCCGGCCCAATGTATCGTGCCCGTTTTTGGATTCTTTGCGCCATGGTCGGCCTCCTGGTCATTTCCGGAGCTCTGCTTTTCGGCTCCAGATATTTTGCCATGCACGCCAAATCCCTGAAAAACAGATTGCCGATTGATGTGGATATGCGGCTTGACCATCTGGTGCTCAATCAGGCCGGAAACGATAACCGCTCCATGACCATCCAGGCTGACTCGGCCCAGTATTTCAAAACCCGGGATGTTTTTGTGCTGGACAAGGTGCGGGCTAAAGTCCTGACTGATCAGGGCTACTATGACATTGAGGCCGACACCGGCAATTATGACCAGGGGAAAAGAATGATTGACCTCCTGGGCCACGCCCGGGTGGCCGATGGCGAGGGCGGGGTGCTGGTCAGCGAGGCCATGACCCTGAATTTTAACGATGATGTTTTAACCAGCGACGTTAAATTTTGCTACGCCACCCCCACCGCCGACCTGAGCGGCCGCTCGTTTGTTTTTTATACCCGGGAAAAGCTGCTCAAAGTTGAGGGCCGCACCCATTTATTGTTGCAATAGCTGATATTTCGTCAAATGGTGGTTGAGAAATGGCGCTTAAGACATTGAAAGTAAACAGCTGGTGGCTATTGACCCTGGGGGCCGCTCTGGCTGTGGCCATGGCCGCCCCGGCGGCCCGGGCCCAGTTGACCCCTGGCGGCGGGGGCGAGTCCAAAGGCCCCATCGCCATCTCGGCCGACCGGATGGACACCGATGACCAGGCCGGGCTGGTCACTTTTATCGGGGCGGTGGTGGCCCGCCAGGGCACTATGACCATCACCGGCGATCTGATGAAAGTTTTTTATACTCATGAGGAGCCGGCCCCGGCCAAGGCGGCCGCCCGCCAGACCGATCCCAACAAGTCGCCTTTCAGCGACTCTGACCGCCAGATAGACCGGGTGGAATGCGAGGGCCATGTCAAAGTGGTGGACGGCGACCGGCTGGCGGTGGCTAAAAAAGGCGTCTATCTGGCCAAATCCACTCCCCGGCGCATTATTCTGACCGGCGAGGCCCGGGTCTGGCAGGGCCGCGATTCTCTGACCGGTCACCAGATAACCTATATGCTTGACGAAAAGCGCAGCGTGGCTGAAAGCGGCCCCCCCATCCGGGGAGCAGGGCGGGAGCGAGTGCGCACTATTTTCCACCAGGGCGATTGAGCCGGTCATGGAGATTCCGGCCCCGCCCCAAAAAAACAGCCGCCTGGTGGGCAGTGGCCTGGTCAAGGCTTACGGCCACCGCAAGGTGGTCAATGAAGTCAGCTTGGCTGTGGAGATGGGTGAAATCTGCGGCCTTCTGGGCCCCAATGGGGCCGGCAAAACCACCACTTTCTACATGCTGGTGGGCCTTATCAGCCCTGATGAGGGCTCAGTGCTCCTCAATGACTATGACCTGACCGAGGCTCCCATGCACCAGCGGGCCCGCCTGGGCCTGACCTACCTGCCTCAGGAGCCGTCGGTCTTCCGCCGTCTGTCGGTGGAAGACAATATCATGGCCATTCTGGAAACCCTAAATCTGACCCCGGAGGAGCGGGTCGCCCGCCTGAAGCACCTTTTGGCTGATTTGAACCTCAGCCACCTGGCCAAAAACAAGGCTCTCTCCCTCTCCGGCGGCGAGCGGCGGCGGCTGGAAATAACCAGGGCCCTGGCCCTGACCCCGATTTTTCTGCTCTTTGACGAGCCTTTCGCCGGCATTGACCCCATTGCCGTCAGCGATATTCAAAATCTGATTCTGCTCCTGCGCAACCGGGGCCTGGGCATTCTCATTTCGGATCACAATGTCAGGGAAACCCTGAGCGTCTGCGACCGGGCCTACATCATCAACGAAGGCCAGGTGCTCAAGGAGGGGTTGCCCAGGGAACTGGCCGGCGATGAGGCCGTGCGGCGCATTTATCTGGGGCGCGACTTCAGTCTCTGAACTGAGCCCGGCGCCCGCCGGAGATTGGTAATTATATGGCCATGGATTTAAGGCTCAGCCAGAAACAGACTCAGGTCATGACCATGACCCCCCAGTTGCAACAGGCCATCAAGCTGTTGCAGCTCGGGCAGATGGAGCTGGTTGAGGAAATAAATCAGGAGATGCTGGAAAACCCCATGCTGGAACTGGCTCCGCCGCCGGACAGCGCTGAGGCGGCGGCCCACGACAAGTTGAGCGATCCGGACTATGACCAGACTCCGGAGTCCGAGGGCCGAGAGGCCGATGAATTCGCCGACTCGGCCGGGGCCACCGGGGAAGAGGTGCGGGAGGAATTTGACTGGGAGAATTACCTGGGCGAATATTCCAGCGCCCCTTCCACCAGTCTCAATGTCGGCAGCCACGAAAGCCCGGAGGAAACCCCCGGCTTTGAAAGTTTTGTGGCCGCCAAGACCTCGCTCAGCGACCACCTCTGCTGGCAATGGCGCTTTTCGGCGGCCAGCGAGCGCGATTTGATCCTGGGCTCGGCCGTTATCGGCAGCCTGACTGACGATGGCTACCTGGCCGCCACCCTGGAAGAGCTGGCCGAGCAGGCCCAGGCCACGGTTGAGGAAATGGCCGCCATCGTGGCCCGGGTGCAGGAGCTGGATCCACCGGGGGTGGCCGCCCGCGACCTGGCCGAGTGTCTGCTCATTCAATTGAAGCGACTGGAGCCGGATCAACAGGAACCGGAGGAACCGGAGCCGGAGCAGCCGGAACTGGTGCGTCTGGGGTTGCAACTGGAGCGGCTTGAGCCGGACGCCAGCCTGGACAGCCTCCTGGCCGCCGAAATCTGCCGCCAATACTGGGATCTGGTGGAAAATAAAGATGTGCCCGGTCTCTGCCAGAAACTCAAAGCCACCAAAACGAAAGTGATGGCGGCCATTAAGCTCATCCGAGCCAGTAGCCTCAGCAGCCTGGCCGGTGAAATCTGCCACCATCACCCGGATCTGGTGGAAAAGAAAGACCTGGACGGTCTCTGCACTAGCCTCAAAGCTGTCAAAAGAACCACAAAAAAAATGGAGGCGGAGGTAAAGGAGGCCATTGAGGTGGTCATCGGGTTTCTGGAATCTCGCAGTAAGGCCGATGAAAGCCGCCGCCAGGCCGGCGAAATCCGCCGCTTGGCCGGTGAAATCTGCCGCCGTCACCTGGATCTGCTGGAAAAGAAAGACATGGCCGGTCTCTGCCGGGTTCTCAAAGCCGTCAAGGAAGACGTGGTGGGAGCCATTGAGGCCGTCCGATCTCTGGAGCCCCGCCCCGGCCGGCCCTACAACAACACCGATTCCGTTTATGTCACCCCCGATGTCTATATCTCCAAAATCGGCGGGGAATACGTCATCACCCTGAATGAAGACGGCCTGCCCAAGCTGCGCATCTCCCGGGAATACCGCCGCCTCCTCACCGACAAAACCGCTCAGGGCGAGACTAAAAAATACCTCAGTGAGAAACTGTCGGGGGCGCGCTTTCTCATCCGCAGCATCAACCAGCGCCAGCGAACCATCTACCGGGTGACCGAGGCTATTTTCAAGGTGCAGCGCGAGTTTCTCGACTATGGGGTGGAGCACTTAAAGCCCATGGTTTTGCGCGATATCGCCGAGGAACTGGGCTTTCACGAATCCACCATCAGCCGGGTGACCACCAACAAATATGTCTACACCCCCCAGGGGCTCTTTGAGCTGAAATACTTTTTTGACAGCCCCATCAACCGTTTTCAGGGCGAGGCTCTGGGCTCGGAGAGCGTCAAAAACCGCATCAGGCAGATCATCGCTGCTGAAGACCCCCAGAAGCCTCTGAGCGATGAGCGCGTTGTGGAAATCCTCCGGGGCTCCAACATTGACATAGCCCGCCGCACGGTGGCCAAATACCGGGAGATGCTGGGGCTGGGATCCTCCAGCGAACGGCGGCGTATGTATTGATCCTTTAACCCGCGACCGAGAGGAAGGTTGACCATGATTTCCAAAAAAATGACTACCGCTTTAAATGCCCAGGTGACGGCCGAGCTCTATTCCAGCTATCTCTATGTCTCCATGAGCGCCTGGCTCCAGGCCGAGGGCCATCAGGGCGCGGCCCACTGGATGAGCCTTCAGGCCAGAGAAGAAATTTACCATGTCATCAAATTTTATAATTTTATTCTGGATCGGGGCGGCCAGATCAGGCTTGGCCCCATTGAGGCCCCGCCCGCCAAGTGGAAATCGGCCCTTGAGGTCTTCGAGCAGGCCCACGCCCATGAGCAGAAAGTCACCGCGCTCATTGACAGCCTCATGACCCTGGCCAAGAGCGAGAGCGATCACGCCTCGGAGATTTTCCTCCAGTGGTTTGTTACCGAGCAGACCGAAGAAGAGGCCAACACTCTGGCCACGGCCCAGAAATACAAACTGGCCGCCGGCCAGGGGGCCGGGCTGTTTATGATCGACCAGGAACTGGCCGCCCGCACCCTGACCGTGTTGGTCAAGGATGCTCTGACCGGCGTCCCGCCGACGGCTGTTTAGGCCTCTCCGAGTGCCCTGGGAACCAGGAGACCTGGCTGTCTATCCGGCCCACGGCGTGGGCCGGATAGAGGCCGTGGAGCAGCGCCGGGTCGGGGATCAGCAGTATGATTTCCTGATCCTGCGCATCCTGGAAAACGGCATGAAGATTATGATCCCGGCCCAGAATGTGGACACCATAGGTTTGCGGCCCCTCATCGCCCGGGAAGAGGTGACCCGGATTTACGAGCTGTTCAGATCGCCGCCCAAAGCCCTGGAGGTCGCCAACTGGAATCGCCGCCACCGGGAATATCTGGAAAGAATCAAGACCGGCTCGCCCTTTGAGGTGGCGGTGGTGATGGGCGAGCTCCTCTCCCTGCGGGTGGACAAGGATTTGTCTTTTGGCGAGCGGAAGCTTCTGGATACGGTCACCACCCTCCTGGTCAAAGAAATGGCCCTGGCCTCCGGGCAGAGCGAAAAAGATGTGACCGACGAGATCAGCAGTTTTTTCCCGCCGGCCAAAGGCGCTGGCAGCCCGGCCTAACCCATGGAAGATGGCTTTAACCCCGCCACCGGGCTCATCACCTTTACGGTTCGGCCCCCGGAGGAGAAACGCCGGCTGGATGTGGTGCTGGCGGCCCGCTACCCGGCCTTTTCCCGCACCCAGCTGGCCCGCCTGGCCAAAGAGGGCCAGGTGCGGCTGGATGACCAGCCGGCCAGGGCCAGGGCCAGTCTGGCGGCCGGCCAGACAGTCACCTTCCCCCCGCCCCAGGCCCCGCTGACCGACTGGCCGCCCGAGCCGGAGGTCAGGCTGGAGATTATTTATGAAGACGACCAGATTCTGGTGGTCAATAAGCCCTGGGGCCTGGCCGTCCACCCCGCCCCGGGCTACCGGGGGCCGACCCTGACCGGGGGGCTGCTAGCCCGGGACGGTCAGCTGGCTGAAGTGGGGGAAAGGCACCGCCCCGGCCTGGTTCACCGGCTGGATAAGGATACCAGCGGCGTCCTGGTCACGGCCAAAACCGAGACGGCTTTGCGATCTCTGGCCGCCTCTTTCAGCCGCCGGGAAACGAAAAAATGCTATCTGGCCCTGGTTAGGGGCCGGCCGGCCCGGGGCCGGGGCCAGGTGGAACTGCCAATTGGCCGCCACCCCACTCAGCGCCATAAAATGGCCGCCGGGGCGGGCCGGGAACGGCCGGCCCGGACTATCTACCGGGTTCTGCGCCATTTCCCCGCCCCCGGGGTGAGCCTGGTCATGCTGCAACTGGTCACCGGCCGCACCCACCAGGCCAGAGTGCATCTCCAGAGCCTGGGCACGCCGGTGCTGGCCGACCCGGTTTACAGCCGGGGCGTAGCCGATCTGGCCAGCCGTTTCCCCCAACTGGCCCCCGGCCTCAACCGCCAGATGCTCCACGCCCGGCGCCTGACCATCAGCCACCCGGCCACCGGCCGCCCGGTCACTTTTCGGGCCCCCTGGCCGCCGGATTTTTTAAACATCTTCCGGGAGCTTTTGAAGCTGGAAAAATAAAAGCATTTAGGGTCTTGTCACCAAAAGATTATAGGGCTATACTGGTCAAAACCTAGCCCTCTAGCGTCTAAGGAGTTCACAATGAGTTCTGATAAATCCGCCACTAATCAGGCCGTGGCCAAGGGCCGGGCCGCCGGCCAGGAAGGCAAATTTCTGACCTTTTCTCTGGCTGACGAGGAATACGGCATCGGCATCCTGAAAGTCCGCGAAATTATCGGCATGATGCCCATAAGAACTGTGCCCCAAACCCCCGGCTTCGTCAAAGGGGTCATCAATCTGCGGGGGAAGGTCATCCCGGTGGTGGATCTGCGGCTTAAATTCGGCATGTCGGAAATCGACTACACCGAGCGCACCAGCATCATTGTGGTGGATGTTTCCTCTGATTCCGAGCATCTGGTGCATATCGGCATTGTGGTGGATTTCGTTTCCGAGGTGGTCAATATCAAAGCCGACGATGTCGAGCCCACGCCCACCTTCGGGGCCCAGTTGAATACCGAGTATATTCTGGGGATGGCCAAAATCGGCAAAAGCGTTAAAATCCTCCTGGATATTGACCGCATTCTGGCGGTAGAAGAGCTCGATGGGCTGAACCTGGGCCTTTAGACCTCACTTCAATAAATTCATAACTTTGCTGGATATCAGCTCCAACTGTCAGCCTGGGCCGCCGGAGGCGGCCCAGATCAACCGAGAGATACTGGGTGCCTTGGCCGGCCGGGCCGGGCGTAAAAATCTCCTGACCGTGCTGGCCGACTCCCTCTACCCGAGTTGCAATTTTTCCTGGCTGATCATCAGTCTCCTGGAACAGCGCGAGGAGATGTTTATTGATTATTCCCTGCCGGGCAAAAAACTCGTCAATCCCTTCGCCCCGGTGCTGCCCCACTCTTTAACCCTGACCGTGGCTGAAAATATCCAGGACACCAGGCAGCCCAAAATTATTCCTGACTGCCTGGACTATTTCACCTACCTGGACGCTCCGCCCATTTTTCAGCAGAGCGTGGCCTCGGTCATCGCCTTTCCCCTGACCCTGAATAATGAAATATTCGCCACTCTGTTTCTGGGCTTTGAGAGCCGGCCGGACAATTTAGACAAAATGGCCGCCCTGGTCAGCGCTCTCTGCCCCACCGTGGCCGCCTGCCTGGGGGTGGTTTTATCCATTGAACGGATGCGCCACGGCCGGCTTTCACCCCCCGAGCCCACCGAGAGCCAGCCCCCGCCGGAAATGGCCTTTGACGCGGCCATGGTTTTCCACAGCCCGGCCATGCGTTCAATTATCCAGCAGGTCAGCGTGCTGACCAATCTGGATGTCCCGGTGCTCCTCCTGGGCGAGACCGGCACCGGCAAGAGCATGATCGCCCGGCTTATCCACAACCAGAGTTCCCGGGCCTCCGGCCATTTCGTCCGGGTCAACTGCCCGGCCCTGTCTTCCAGCCTTTTTGAGAGCGAAATGTTTGGCCACGCCAAAGGCTCATTTACCGGGGCCACTAAAAACCGCATCGGCCGCTTTGAACTGGCCCACCAGGGCACCCTGTTTCTCGACGAGGTGGCCGAGCTGTCTATGGACATGCAGTCCAAGCTGCTGCAGGTGCTGGACGACTCCAGTTTCGAGCGGGTGGGCGAGAGCGTCCCCATTCTGGTGGATATGCGCATCGTGGCCGCCACCAACGTGCATATCGGGGAGGCTATCAGCCAGGGCCGCCTTCGGGGCGATCTCTTTCACCGCATTTCAGTTTACACCATCGAATTGCCGCCCCTGCGGGCGCGGCCGGATGATATCGCCCCCCTGTCCATGGTTTTGTCGGCCCAGTCGGCCGCCCGCCTGAATCTGCCGGATGTGGTTTACACCAAAAACATCAAGGCCGCCCTTTCCCAATACCACTGGCCGGGCAACACCCGGGAACTCAGCAACCTCATGACCCGCCTGGTCATCGCCCAGAGCGTCCACGGCAAATTGAATCCGGAACTGGTCAGGGAAATCATTGAGCAGTCGGAAAGCTATTTTGTGACGGAATCAAAATCGCCGGGCTCAAACCAGGCACCGGCCGGGGCGGCAGCCTGGGGCGGCGGCCCGAGCGGCCCGGCCGAGAGCCCGGAGATTTTGCAATCCCTGGCCGAGATGGAGCGCCGGCACATTGTCCGGGTGCTGGAGCATTCCGGCGGAGTCATTGCCGGCCCCAAAGGGGCGGCTAAAATTCTGGGCCTGCCCCGCTCGACCCTGCTGCACCGCATGAAAAAACTGGGCCTCAACGGCTAGGCCTAGCCGAGAATCCGAATACCCGTCCCGGCTGCCCGCCGCCTAAAAATACCCGCCTCCATGATGGTCTCTCAAATAACTTCAGGTTTAGCTGAAAAAAAATTCAAGGTATTCCTCCGACCGGTCGATATATAAAACAGGAAACAGTCTAAGGTTAACCTAGCCAGGGCAGGAAGCCCTGTCCAACTGTCCGTCAAGGAGGATACACATCATGTCGCTCATCATTAATCACAATTTGATGGCCCAGAACGCCACCCGCAACCTGGGCAAAACTTACAGCCAACTATCCACCAGCGTGGAGCGCCTGTCTTCGGGCCTGCGCATCAACAGCGCGGCCGATGACGCCGCCGGTCTGGCCATTCGGGAACTGATGCGGTCCGATATCGCCACCACCAACCAGGGCCTGCGCAACGCGGCCGATGCCATCAGCCTGATTCAGACGGCTGACGGTGCCCTGGGCGTCATTGACGAAAAACTGACCCGCATGAAGGAGCTGGCCGAGCTGGCCGCCACCGTCACCTATACCCCGGTGCAGCGGGATATCATCACCTCGGAATACCAGGCCATGGCCCGGGAAATCGACCGCATCGCCGCCGCCACCAACTTTAACGGGGTCAAGCTACTGGACGGCTCCATCTCTACCCAGCACGGCGGCCAGGGGCTGAAAGTCCACTTCGGGGTGGGCAACAACGCGGCCGAGGACTATTACTTCATCAACATCGGCGATGTGCGGGCCACCAGCAGCGGCGGTCTGCGGGTGGGCGGCGACGCCAAAAACGACATCTGGGGCCAGGGCGGGGCCGCCTCCATCATCGGCGATAATAAAGGCCCGGGCTGCTGCGGGGCCGGCTTCAGCAGCTTGAATGACCCTGACGCCAAACTGGCCAGCGGGGCCTCTTTCAGCTATGGCTATAACTGGGACTGGAAAGAAGGGGATGAAACCAAGCTGGTCGGAGGCAAATACACGGCCGGCCTCTACCGGGTCGGCAGCGGCGCGAGCTTGCAGAATCTGGTGGACATGGTCAACGCCGGCACCCAGAGCCGGGTGGGCCTTAAATTTGAGGTAACTGCCGGGTCTGACTTATACACCAACGCCAGCGCTTTCAGCATCTGCCTTGGCGACGAGGCCTATTTTTGGTCGACTGCGGCCGGCAGCGCCGTAGCTCACGCGGAATACGACGCCGGCAAGTCGGTAGTGAAGAAGGTCGGCGATGGCGACATCTCCAAAGCCCTTACCAGCGCCATCAACACCAATTCCAATAGCTTTTGGGCCATGTGGGACAGCGCCAACAGCACGGTTTATGTCTTCAATAAAGAGGGCGGGGATCATAACGACCTTTTGGCCTGCGAACAGTTGTTCAAGGGGACGGCTACCACTTCGAGCGAGGCCAAAGCGCTCCTGGGCAATGTCTCCTTTGAAAACGTGGCCACCGGCCGAAATGATAAAACCACCTCAGCCGGAACCAATTTTAGCCTGGGCGGTGAGCGCTGGGCCACCATGACCCCGATCATGACTCAGAACAACAATGGCACCGAGGTCTGGAACGTCACCTTAAACGGCCGCGATGTGGGCGATGGGCGGAATTTGTGGATAGCCAATATCGGCAGCGGCGCCTCTTACGACCTTGACGTGACCAAGGCCGGGGGAACCGCCAATTACACTCTTACCGGGCTGGTGGGCACAGCGGCCAATATCACGGGGATGGGCCGCGACTCTTTCGTCGAAATTCAGAACGCGGCCGACGGCCAGTGGAAGGGGGCCGAGGTGCGCACCCAGTCCAGCGCCCAGGAGGCTCTTGAAGCCCTGACTGAGGCCATCACCAGGAAAGATAAAGTGCGGGCCGACCTGGGGGCCATGCAAAACCGGCTGGAAAACACCATAAGCAATCTGGAGATCCAGTCTGAAAACCTGCAGGCTGCGGAAAGCCGCATCTCGGATGTGGACGTGGCCAAGGAAATGACTGAATTCACCAAAAACAACGTCCTGACTCAGGCGGCCGTGGGTATGCTGGCCCAGGCCAACTCCCTGAGTTCCCTGGCCCTGGCCCTCCTCGGCTAAGAGCCGGCGGCCGGATAAACCGAGAGCGGAAAGACCGTCAGGTCTTTCCGCTCTTAAAACTCAGGCCTTTTTGTTGGCCGCCAGAACCTGTTTGCCCACAGCCACCACCGAGGCGATATCCACCACGTTGTTGGGGATAATCATGGTGTTGCTGGCCTTGGCCAGTTTGCCGAATTCGCCTAGGTAGGATTCGGCGATGCGCAGCGAGACCGCCTCATCGCCCCCCGGCTGACCAATGACCTCGGCCACCATCTTCAGGCCCAGGGCCGTGGCCTCGGCCACCAGGCGAATCTGGGAAGCATGGCCCTCGGCCTCGTTGATAAGCCGCTGCTTTTCACCCTCGGATATATTGATCTTGGCCTGCTTCTCCCCCTCGGCCCGGTTGACCTCGGCCTGGCGCTCGCCTTCCGAGCGGGCGATCTCGGCCCGCTTTTCCCGCTCGGCTTTCATGTATTGCTCCATGGCGTCCTTGATGCTCTGGGGCGGGGTGATGTTGCGCACCTCATAGCGGTTGACCTTGATGCCCCAGGGCTCGGAGGCCTTGTCCACGGCCTCGATGATGGCGGCGTTGATGGTCTCCCGCTCCTCAAAGGTGCGGTCGAGCTCCAGCTTGCCGATGACGCTGCGCATGGTGGTCTGGGCGATCTGGATGGCCGCGAAGTGGTAGTGATCCACGCCGTAGCTGGCTTTTTTGGGATCCATCACCGTCATGTAGAGCACTCCGTCCACCTCCACCGAGATGTTGTCGCGGGTGATGCAGATTTGGGAGGCCACGTCAATGACCTGCTCTTTGAGGGTGTGCTTGTAGGCCACCCGATCCAGAAAGGGTATCAGCAGATGGAATCCGGAAATCAAAGTGGCGTGAAACTTGCCCAGCCGCTCCACCACAAAGGCCTCGTTCTGGGGCACGATGCGGACATATTTGACGAAGATGAAGATGAGGAAGGCGGCGGCCACCATCAGGCCGGTCAGGGTCGAGCTGTTGAAATTCATGCAAATCTCCTTTAGGTTGAAAAACTTTGGCTGTTTATAGAGAGGTCACAATCAGAGTCAGGCCGTCCAGGCCGACCACTTTGGCCCGGGCCCCAGCGGGTAGGTGCGGCCCGTCAGTGCGAACCTGCCAGTTGGTGCCGTCCAGCTCGGCCAGACCGGGCTGCCCCGGCCCGGCCTCTTTGAGGATGCTGACTTCCCGGCCCAGATAGCGCGAGCTGACCACCGGGTCGTCCAGGTTGTCGCTCTGGGCCAGCCGGCCCCGGAGCAGGGCTTTGAATTTTTGCCGGAAAATAAGCAGGGCGGCCACGGAGACGGCGATAAATATCAGCCACTGCGCGATCTGATCCAGGTTCAGAAACAGCAGCAACAGGCTGACCACCCAGGCCCCCAGTCCGAAAAAGACCAGAAAGAAGCCCGGGGTCAGGGCCTCCAGCACCAGAAAAACAATCCCCAGCAAAAACCAGCACAAACCCGGCTCAAGAGTGAATTCCGTCATAGGGTCACCGCCTTTCCGGCTGTCAGGCTGTCAGCTTTTCAGCCCTTGATTTTTTTCAAAAGCCAGGCCATATTGGCCCCGGCCACCCGCATGGTCTGCTCGCCCTCGGTGTCCTGGCGCACCTCGCCCAGCTCCCGGGCCACGCCCAGGTTCCAATAGATGGAGCCCACGGTAAACATGCCCATAATGCCAAAAAAATGGTTGATGGAATCATAGGTGTGCACCTGCCCGGCCCGGCGGGCCACCACAGCGGCCATGCCGGCTTTGCGCTCCAGGAGGCGGCCGTTGGCGTTGGCCACATAGCCGCACCGGTCGATCAGGGCCTTCAGTTCCGGGGTCAGGTCGGCGAAATAGACCGGGGTGCCCAGAATCAGGCCATCGGCCTCCAGCATCTTGGCGATGAGGCCATTGATCGGGTCGTCATCCTGAATACAGCGGCGGTCGCGGCGCCGGCTGCAGGTGCCGCAGGCTTTACAGCCATGCACCAGCCGGCCGCCAATCTGCTCCATCTCCACTTCCAGGCCCTCTTTGGCCAGCTCTTCCAGGGCCCAGCCCAGCATAATGGCCGTGTTGCCCGTGGGGCGGGGGCTACCGTTAATGGCCAGCACTTTCATGTTTGCCTCCAGAAATGGTTTTAATTTCCACCGCCACCTGGCCGGCGAGGGCGGTTTTGAATTGGCGGGCCATCTCTTCATCCCCGACAATCTTGCCGTAATGGATGGGGATGGCCACTTCCGGCCTGATGGTCAGGGCCGCCTGGGCCGCCTCGGCGGCGGTCATGACGTAGGTGCCGGAAACCGGGAGCAGGGCCACCTGGGCCTGAATATCTTTCATCTCGGGAATGAAGTCGGTGTCGCCGGCGTGGTAGATGCTCAGACCGTCCAGGGTGACCACAAACCCCAGGCCCCCGGCCGCCCGGGGGTGAAAATCCTTATTGGTGTTGTAGGCCGGCACGGCCTTGATGACCACCCCAAAGACCTCCAGCTCATCACCGGGCTCCATGACCGTGATGGGGCTGTCGTAGCCGGCCTCCCGGAGTTTGGCCTCGGCCGGGTCGGTGGTGAAGAGGCGGGTGGCCGGGCTGGTCAGGCCCTTTAAGGCGGCCGGGTCGCAGTGGTCATAGTGGTCATGGGTGACCAGCAGAATCTGGGCCGGGGGGCCGCTCACTTCCCAGGGGTCAATGTAGATGGTGCGGCTGCCGGCCAGGCGCACGCTGTCGTGGCCCAGCCATAAAATGTGGTCGGTCTTGACGCTCATGGCGGTATCTCCTCATTATTCTTAATGAGTATAACCGACTGTCCGGGTAGTGGCAAGGGCCGATTTAGGGGCGGCGGCCTGCTTCCGGGGCGGGGTCAGACGGCCCCGGTAATAGGCGGCCAGAGCTTCCCGGATCATTTTCTGGCTGGTGGTGGTGGTCAGGCCATTGTGGATGAGCACGGCGCTCAGGGCTATCTTGTCCCGGCAGCCGGCGCCGGGCCTGGGCGTGGCCCAGGCCACAAACCAATCCACCCGGCGGCCTTCCTCGTCATTGATGGTGCCGCTTTTGCCGCCGACAATGAGGCGGGATAAAACCGGGTGAGAGCGCACCGCCGCGCCGATTACTTTGCGGCCCGTGCCCTCTTCCACGGCTGAGCGCATCAGGCGGGCCAGCTCTTCGGCCGTGGCCGGGCTGATGACCTCCCGGGCCTGGCCCGGCGCTGATTGATAATAGATGCGGTTTTCGCGGTCAAAGACTTCCCGCACAATTCTAGGCTCGGGCAGACTGCCGCCGGCCACCACGGCTGCGGCCATCAGGGCGGCGTGGAGGGGTGACATCCTGGTCTGGCGGTTGAAGCCGGAGGCCAGCTCAGCCAGATGGAAATTGTCAGTCTCATCGATGCTGAAACTGGAAGCTTCCACCGGCATTTCAAAATCTATATCCTGATTGAAGCCGAAACGGCCGGCGAAATCAGCTAAATCTTCCGGGCCCACGAAGGCGCCGAGCTTGCCGAAGACAGTATTGATGCTCTCGGCGAAACTTTCCTGGAGGGTAGCTGTCTGGCGGCCCCGATCCGGGGTCCGGGCCACGTTATTTTTATAGAGGGTGTGCTTGCCGCCGTCATAGGCCAGTTTGGAGTCGGCGGAAAGCTCGGCCTTTTCCACGGCGGCGGCGGCGGTGACGATTTTAAAAAGGCTGGCGGCCGGAAAGGAGCCGGCCAGGGCGGCCTGGCGATCCAGCCCCCCCTCGCGATAGCCGGCCAGGGCCAAGACTTCGCCGCTCTCCGGATCCAGGGCCACCAGGGCGGCCTGGCTGGCCCGGCTGTTGCTGATCAGGGTTTCGCAGCGGGCTTGCAGCTCCGGCCGCAGAGTGCTGCGGACGAATAGCCGCCGGCCCTGGCGGTCGATGACCGGCAGAACCTCCTGGCTATCGCCTAAGGAGCGGGCACCGATCAGGCTGACCAGCTCTTTTTTGGCCAGCTCCGGCTGACCCCCGGCCGGCCGGGCCATGACGGTGGTGATAGCCGGCGGGCCGGCCTCCGGCCGGGCCTGGCGGCGGCTGATGAGACCCAGAACCATCAGGATCAGCTCTAAAAAGATAAGCGCCGAGAGCAGGGCTATGGCCAGGCGGCTCAGATTAGGGCGGGGGCCGAGACGGCCGCTGGATGGGCTCTTCAGGCCATAATTTCCCAGATAATTCCACATGGGCTGGAGTATAACACAAAATTAAGTAAAATTGAATATTAATTATTATAAATTATAGGGTCTGATTTGAGGATCATCTCAGATAGTGATATAATACCGCCTATTTACTTGATCGGGCCGGGGCTATGAAACATATTAATGGCTATGAGCAGATTTATCTGGATTTGGCGGCTGACCTGGCCGGGTTTGACCTAGTGGGCAACGCGTCTCACCTGGGTCTGCGGGTAGTAGAGGGCGGGGTCGGGCTGCGGTTTTTGGGCCGGGATTATCAGGTGTCGGCCAGGGGGGTGGAGGTGCTGGACGGCCGCCCGGTCAGCTTCAATCACCTGAGCCTGGCGGCTCATTACGCCATGAGCCCTGGCCGGGGGGAGCCCTCCGGCCAGTTTCTGCCGCTCCGGCGTCTGACTGGCCTGGTGGAGGGGCAGGGCGCTTACGACCGGGATGGCCTGAGCCGGCCGTTAATAAAAAAGTTCGGCAGCGACCGGGCCTCTCTGGAAGCGGCTATAGATAGCCTGGAAGGCTGCCCGGCCGGGCCGGATCCGTCCGGCGGCCTGGCCTGGCTTTTCCAGCCTTTCCCCAAAGTGGCGCTGAAACTGATTCATCACCCGGCCGATGAGGAATTCCCGGCTGAATACCAGCTCCGGTTTGATTCGTCGGCCACCCGCTTTATGGCCTTTGAGGCCCTTGGCTTTCTGGCCGGCGTCTTTGTCCAGGACCTCTGCGCCGGCGGCCCGCTGGGCTAGCCTATACCGAACAGGCGGACAAGCGAAAACACCAGCCGGATTTATCCCTGCTCCGCCGGCTCGACATGAATCACCACATCCACCGGCTGGGGGCCGGGTCTCTCGACCTGGAGATTGAGTATCTTGTATTTAACTGCGGCGGCCAGGCGGTGGCTTTCAGTGACAGTCATGGCCCCATCCACCCAGATATGCAGATCCACGGCCAAAGTCTCGGGCGACAGATGGCGGGTGCGTATTTTATGAGTGGCCACCACCCTGGGAGTGGATAGCGCCGCCTGCCGGATGGCTTCCCGCATCTGGCCATCGGCGCTGGCGTCAACCAGGGCCGACAGGGTGGGTTTAACCACTTCCCAGGCGGCCGCCAGCAACATGAGGCAGACCACCAGCGTGCCCAGGGGGTCAAGATACCACAGATTCAGGCCGGACTGCGCGCCCCAGGCCGTCAGGCCGATGGCCAGGGCCGGCGGGATGGAGCTTAAGGCGTCGGAGCGGTGGTGCCAGGCGTTGGCGATCAGGGCCGATGAGCTCAAAAGGCGCCCTTTGGCCGCTGTCCACCGGAAGAGAATCTCTTTACTGATAATGCTGCTGATGGCCGCGCCCAGGGCCAGCCAGGTGGCGGCGGTGACCCGCACCAGCCGCTGGGCCTCGTCTTCATTGATGTCCCGGCTCAGATTGGCCGCAGCCTCCCAGCCCAGGGCCAGACCCAGGAGGGCCAGCGACAGGCCGATAGCCAGGGTGATCATGGTTTCTATTTTTTTATGGCCATAGGGGTGCTCGTCATCGGCCGGGGCTGTCCAGTAGCGGACGCCAATCAAAACCGCCAGATCCGTGCCCAGGTCGGATAAGCTGTGGATGGCGTCGGCCATCAGAGCCCGGCTGCCGGCCAGGACGGCTCCGCAGCCTTTCAGGGCCGCCAGGACGACATTGAGAGCCACTCCGACCACGGTGATCAGGGATATTTCCCGGGTCAGATCCTGGCCGGTCTTGAAACGGGCGGGCTGGTCGGGCATTAAGTCCTCCTTGGGAGCTGATCAAGCTCTAGGACTAACACAAAAAGACCGCCAAGGCCACAGTTTTATTAATCAGCCGGATCTTTTAAAAGAATGCCCATGATCCGCCGACGGTATTTCAGCACATGCTGGATGGTCAGGCCCGCCAGGGACAGGCCGCTGTAAACATGGAGGCCTTTGGAGCGCAGGAAAGCAGAGCTGGAGCAGACCAGGAAGGCCAGGAGCAAGGTCGCATATTCGGCGGTCTCATTGTTCCGGCCCGGGGCGGGCTGGTTTTCAGCCGAGGCGGCTTGGGCCTCCAGGTTGGCCAGGCGGGTCAAAAAATCGTCAAACCCCTCCGGGTCAAGCTCGGCCAGGATGGTGAAAGCGGCCTCAGGTTCCATCTCAAGCGGATTATATTCCAGTAAAATCCCGCCGGTGGCCGGGTTGGCGCTGGCCCTGAGCACGCCGGGCCGGGTTTTCAGCTCAGCCGCCGCCGTGGCCGCCGCGTCCGGGTCTTTAAAGCGCGGGTTGCGAATCCGGGCCCGGCCATTGATAAAGCTGGCAATCATTTTATTTTCTCCGGTAAAAAGGGCCTGGTGCTGCGCCAGGCCACATAGGCGGTGACGCTGTTGTGTAAAATGGAGATAGCGCTCGGCCCGGCCAGCCCCAAGAGAGCCAGGCTCAGAAAAATGGTGTTCATAGACACAATGATCCGGTAATTGCCGCGAATACGGCGCATGGTCAGGCGGGACAGTTCCCGGGCTGTCTTCAGGCGCCCCAGGTCGCCGCCCAGCATGATGACATTGGCGATATCCTGGGCCAGGGGTGAGCTGTCGTTCATGGCCAGGCCCACATTAGCCCGCGACAGGGCCGCTGAATCGTTCAGTCCGTCGCCCACCATCAGCACCCGCCGCCCCCCGGCCACCAGCTCTTCCACAAATCTGGCTTTGTCCTCGGGCAACAGGTGGGATTGGTACTCGCTAAAGCCTGTTTCCCGGGCCAGGGCGGCGGCGGTGGTCTCTACATCGCCCGTGAGCATTATCTGGCGGGTCAGGCCGTCAGCTTTCAGATCGGCCAGCAATTCCGGGACACCCGGCCTCAGCTGATCCTGAATGGAGATCAGGGCCGCCAGCCGCCCGTCCACGGCCAGGTATAAAATGCTGCGGCCCGAGGAGGCTTCGGCCTCGGCGGCGGTCTCGGCCGGCGGGCTCAGCCGAATGTGCTCATCATCCAGCACGAAATGGCGGCTGCCCAAAATTACTTTCCGCCCCCGCCAAGTGGAGGATATGCCGTGGGCCACCACGTAATCAACCTCGGCGTGTTCTTCTTCATGGCCCAGATTTTCCCGCCGGGCCTGGGCCACCACGGCCCGGCCCACCGGGTGCGGAAAGTGCTCCTCCAGGCAGGCGGCCAGCCGCAGGGCCTCGTCCCGGCTATAACCGTCAAAAGGTATGACCTCAGCCACCCGGGGTTTGGCTTCGGTCAGGGTGCCGGTTTTGTCGAAAACAATCGTGTCGGCGGCGCTGAGCTCTTCCAGGTAACGCCCGCCCTTGATGAGCAGGCCGTTTTCATTGCCTTCGCGCATGGCTGACCAAACCGCCAGCGGCGTGGCCAGGCGAATGGCGCAGGAGTAATCCACCAACAGGGCGTTGCCGGCTTTGATGGGGTCGCGGGTGAGGAGATAGACCAGGCCGGCCAGGATAAAATTGAAGGGGACGATGGAATCGGCCAGACGCTCGGCCCGCCCCTGAATCCCGGCCTTGGACGATTCCGATTCCTCCAGGTAACGGACGAGGGAGTTGACCCTGGTGTCGCCTCCCACTTTGGTGGCCCGGATGACCAGCTCGCCGTCCTCCACCACGGTGCCGGCGAAAACCGCCCCGCCAGGCGAGCGGTACACCGGCAAAGGTTCCCCGGTCATGGAGGTCTGCCCGACCATGGCCTGTCCATCCACCACCACTCCGTCAACCGGGATCAGGCCGCCGGAGCGCACCACCACCAGATTCCCCACCGCCAGTTCCGATTCCCTGATTTGAAGCTCCCGGCCCTCCTCAGCGCGTATCCACACCTTTTCATCGTGGCCGCTCAAGCTGCGGAAAAGGCCGGCGCGGGAGCGCTGCCTGGTCCACATTTCCAGATAATGGCTGAGGGCGAAAAAAAACAACAGGGTGCCGCCGCTCTTAAAGTCGCGGCGCAGAAAGCAGACCAGCAGGGCCGAGGCGTCCAGCACCTCCACGTTTAAGTGGCCGGAAATCAGGGAAAAGATACCTGATATAAAATAGGGGATGGATTTAATCAGGCTGAGGGCCGTCCGCACCGGCCACGGCAGCACTTTTTTGGCCAGATGGCCCCAGACCGGATTGGGGGGCAGGGGTTCTTCTTCCGGCGGCCTGACCCCGGTTGGCCAACCCGGCCCGGCCCCCTCCGGCTCAAAGCTGGCTATCAGGCTGATAACGCCGGCTTTGGCCGCAGGGTCGAAGACTACCAGAAGCCCCCGGGTCGAATGACTCCAGGAGACCAACTCCAGGCCCGGCAGTTCGGTCAGGAGAGCGCTCAAGCGGTGAGCGTCATTGGCCCCGAAAGAGTTGGGGGCCACCCTCAGACGTATTCGCCGCGCCAGGTCGGTGACGACTAATCCATCCACCTCTCTGGGCTACTCGGCGGCCTTTTGCCGGTCTTGCAGTTTCTGGTCGGCTTCAGCCACCAGATCCTCCAGGTTTTCTTTAGCCGTTTCCACCAATGCCTGGGCCTTGCGCTTGGCGGCCAGGCCGTGGCTCAACAGGCTGGAGGCCCCTTCCTTGAGCGGCGAGGGACGACCCGACAGGGCGGCGTGGCTAACCGCGCCCACTAAAACACCAAAGCCGAACAGGGCGGCCAATCTCCATCCATTCATAATAAACACCTGACTCCTTACGCTGGTTTGAATGCTCCGGCCCCCGGCCCGGCCTAATCCGGGCCGGGGTAGCCTCGAGCGGGAAAGTTTCAGAGAGGCTGACTTGGTTAAAAGTATATGTTAAATGATTCTTAATTGCAATATATTTTTTTGACTCTTCTCCCCAAAATTCGTATAATATCTGAATTTAGGTCAAACTAAAGGTGATTGCATGAAAATCGGCTGCCCCAGGGAAATCAAAAACCATGAAAACAGGGTCGGGCTGACCCCCAACGCCGCCTGCGCCTATGTGCAGGCCGGGCATGAAGTGCTGGTGGAAAGCGGGGCCGGGCTGGGCTCTGGCCTCAGCGACCAGGAATATGTGGCCGCCGGTGCCCAAATTCTGCCCGGCCCGGCCGAGGTCTGGGGCGCCGCCGAGATGATCGTCAAAGTCAAGGAACCTCTGGAGCCGGAATACCCGTTGATGCGGCCCGGTCAGCTGGTCTATGCCTACTTTCATTTCGCGGCCGACGAGAGCTTGTTCCGGGCTTGCCTGGAGCGGCGGATTGTGGCCCTGGCCTATGAAACCGTGCAGGAGGGCCGCGCTCTGCCGCTCTTAAAGCCCATGAGCGAGGTGGCCGGCCGCATGGCCTGTCTGATGGGCGCTTTTTATATTTCCAGCCCCCAGGGCGGCCCGGGCCTATTGCCCATGGGCGTCACCGGGGTGGCCCCGGCCGAAGTGCTGATCCTGGGCGGCGGAGTGGTGGGCACCAACGCCGCCCATATCGCCGCCGGACTGAACGCCAATGTCGTCCTCCTCGACATCAGCCTGGCCCGTCTGGAGTATCTGGACGAAATCATGCCCGCCAATGTGCTCTCCCTGTATAATGACCCGGTGACTCTGGAAACCCGCTTGAAAACGGCCGATATCATCATTGGCGCGGTGCTGATCCCCGGGGCCAGAGCCCCCAGACTGATCCGGCGGGAGCACCTGAAGTTGATGAAGCCGGGCTCGGTCATGGTGGATGTGGCCATTGACCAGGGCGGCTGCTTTGAGACTTCCCGCCCCACCACCCACAGCCGGCCGACCTTTGTGGTGGATGAGGTCATTCATTACTGCGTGGCCAATATGCCCGGGGCCTACGCCCGCACTTCCACCTTTGCCCTGAGCAACGCCACCGTCAGCTACGGCCTGAAACTGGCTGCGGAGGGGGTGGAAAAAGCCTGCCGGGAGTCTGAGGCCCTGCGCCTGGGGCTGAATATGTATCAGGGCCGGATCACCTGCAAACCCGTGGCCGAGGCTTTTGGCCGGCTGGATATCTATGCCCCGGCGGCCGAGGTTATCGCCTGAGAGGCCGGCCCAGGAAAGGTTAATGTTAATGACAACGACAATGGTTGGCGACTCGGACCTAAGATTAACTCCGGCGGGGGTCGTGGCCTGGAGCGGGGATGGCGGCGACTGGCGCGAGAGGCTGTTTCGCCTGGGGGCCGCCCCGGCGGAAGCCGGGTTTGGCCCGGCCGCCCGGTTCTGGCACGAGCTGTCCCGCGCCTTTCTCCTCCACTTTCAGAGGGCCGCCGCTGATTTCTGGAGCATAGACGAATTGGAGGGCCGCGCCGTCAACCCAGCCCCCTTTCGGTTGCCTCCGCCGCCCGAAGACCTTTTGCCCGGTTTTTTGGCTGTGGCCCCGCCTCTGGTGGGCGGCGAATACCTGGAGGAAAATTTACCTTCGGTCTGGGGCGCGCTGGGGCGGTGGCTGGAAGAGGCCCTGGCCGCCGCCGGCGGGCCGGCGCCTTTTCTGGCCGAGTATGCCCCCCAGTGGCAAAAGGTGGGGCGGGTCTATTTTCATCTGGCTGAAAACAAGGCCGACCCCGACTATCCTTTCCTCTTTGTGGCCACCTACACCACCGGCTTGGCCCCGGGCGGGCGGCCGCAGCACAAACCTCTGGGCCGGGCGCTCAACGACTATATCAAGGCCGGCGACAAGCCCGTTCTCAAGCGCCTCTTGACGCCGGTGGATCGGGCGGCCCAAAGCTTGGCCTGGGTGGGCCAGCTGGAGAGTTCCAAACGCATCTTCAACCAGCACACCCCTTTTAACCCGGCCGAGGCCTACCGCTTTTTAAAGGATATCCCCCAGTTGGAGGCGGCCGGCCTGTGGGCCAGAGTGCCCGACTGGTGGCAAAAAAGGCCGCCCCGGGCGGGCCTGAAAATCGTGCTGGACGCCGAGGAGCGCCAGGCCAGGCTGAGCGCCGCCAGCCTCCTCAGCTTTGACCGCCGCCTGGTGCTGGGCGATGAGGAGCTGACTGAAGATGAGCTGAAGAAACTTCTGGCCGGTCAGGATGGGCTGGTCTTCTTTAAGGGCCGCTGGGTGGAAGTGGATAAAGAGCGCCTGAACAGCGCTCTGGAGCAGTGGAAAGCCATTGAGGGGCGGGTCAGGCAGGGGGAGATATCCTTCAGCCAGGGCATGCGCCTTCTGGCCGGTCTGCCGGGCGACTGGCGGAGCGCGGAGGAGCCGGACGAGGAGGGGCTGTTGCGCTTCGAGGCCGGGCCGCAGCTGGCCGGCCTTTTGGCGGCTATGCGCGAAGCTCCCCCGGCCGGGGATCATCCGGCCCTGGCCACCCTGCGGGGCCAACTGCGGCCTTACCAGCAAAAAGGGGCTGACTGGCTGATTTTTATGACTTCCCTGGGCCTGGGGGCCTGTCTGGCCGATGACATGGGCCTGGGCAAGACCATTCAGGTGCTGACCCTGCTCAGCCACCTCAAATACGCCGGGCCGGGGGCGGCCCGCCCCTCGCTTTTGGTGCTGCCCGCCTCGCTTTTGGGCAACTGGCGGGCCGAGGCCCGCAAATTCGCCCCCGGCCTGAATCTGCGCTTCATCCATCGGGCGGTGGAGGGCGGCCGCGACCTGGAGCTGATGGCCAAAAACCAGGCCAAGACCCTGGCGGGCTGCGACCTGGTGGTCACCACTTACGCCATGCTCACCCGTCAACCCTGGCTTCAGGAGGTGGAATGGAACCTGGTGGCGGCTGACGAGGCCCAGGCGGTCAAAAACCCCGGCGCCCGCCAGACCAAAGCTTTAAAATCCCTAAAAGCCGGGGCCCGCCTGGCCCTGACCGGGACGCCCGTGGAAAACCGCCTGAGCGATTTGTGGTCCCTCTTTGATTTTCTCAATCCCGGCCTCCTGGGCTCGGCCGGCGATTTTGCCAAATATGCCGCCCGGCTGGCCAAGAGCGCCAACGGGCCCTCCTATGCCCCCCTCAAACGGCTGACCTCCCCTTACATTCTGCGCCGCCTGAAAACCGACCGGAAGGTCATATCCGACCTGCCGGATAAAGTTGAAAGCGTCAGTTTTTGCCAACTGAGCAAAAAGCAGGCGGCCCTCTATGAAAAAATAGTTGACGATCTGGCCGTGGCCCTGGAGTCCGGGGCCGGAGGGATGGCCCGGCGGGGCCTGATTCTCCAGACCCTGATGCGCCTGAAACAGATCTGCAACCACCCCGACCAGTTAAACGGGGCCGGGGGGTATGATCTGAAGGACAGCGGCAAATTTAAACGATTGGCCGAAATCTGCGGCGAGATGGCCGAGCGGCAGGAGCGGGTCTTGATCTTCACCCAGTTCCGCGAGATCATCGCCCCCCTGGCCGCGCTCTTAAGCCATACCTTCGGGCGGCCGGGCCTGACTCTCCACGGCGGCACCCGAGCCACCGAGCGCCACCAGCTGGTGGAGGATTTTCAGCGGGAGGACGGGCCGCCGTTTTTTATTCTGTCGCTGAAAGCCGGGGGCACCGGATTAAACCTCACCGCCGCCGCACGGGTGGTTCACTTTGACCGCTGGTGGAACCCGGCCGTGGAAAACCAGGCCACTGACCGGGCTTTCCGCATCGGGCAGACCCGGAACGTGATGGTTCACAAACTGGTCTGCGCCGGGACGGTGGAGGAAAAAATCCACGAAATTATTCTGGAGAAAAGCAGGCTGGCCGACCAGATTCTCGGCGGGAGCGGCCAGGTGGATTTAACCTCTCTGAGCGATGCGGCCATCATGGATATGGTGCGGATGGACTTGAGCCAGGTCTCGGACTAGGCCCATAACTTTGTAGGTAGATAGGAGAGCAGATATGGGGTGGATGAAGAGAAATATGTATGGGCCCTACGTCTCCGTGGCCCAGAAAAAAGCCCGGGCGGAAAATCTGGCCCGCCGGCTGCAAAAAGAGAGGCCGGACTTGCGCCCGGTCTGCCCCCAGGGCCGAACCATTGCCGCCAGTTTCTGGGGCAAGGCCTGGTGCCGCCACCTCCGAACCTACGCCGACCACGTCAACCGCATCGGGCGCGGCCGCAGCTACGTCTTAAACAGCGCGGTCTGTCATCTGGAGGTGACCAGCGGGCGGCTGGAGGCCCTGGTGGCCGGTTCCCAGGGCCACCCCTATAAGGTCGCCGTCACCGTGCAGCCGGTGGGTCAGAGTCAGTGGCAGGCCATCACCGAGGCCTGCGCCGGGCGGGTGGGCTCTATGCTGGATCTTTTGTCCGGCCGCTTTCCCAAGGAGATCATGGCCCGGGTCTCCGACCCGGAAACAGGCCTTTTCCCCAAACTGGGCGAGCTGAAATTCGCCTGCAGCTGTCCTGACTGGGCCCAGATGTGCAAACATGTCGCCGCCGTGCTCTACGCCCTGGGACACCGGCTGGACGAAGAGCCGGAGCTTCTGTTTACTTTGCGGGGTGTGGATCCGGGTGAGCTGGCCAACCTGCAGGCTCTGGGCCAGGTGGCTGACGCCGGCGCGCCGGCCGAGATCAGCGCGGAATCTCTCTCCGCCATGTTGGGCATTGAACTGGATCTGGGGACGGGCAAGCCTCCCTCCCGGCGCAAAGCGTCTCCCCCGCCCAAGGCTGCGTCTTCACCGCCCAAGGCTACGCCCCAGCGGCCAGCCGCTCCCCGGGCCAAAGTCGCCAGGGCCTCGGGTCGTCGGCCGGCGGCCCCGCCGGCCTTCGCCAACCCGGAGCGCCTCAAAGGCCGGGAGATAGCCGCCCTGCGTAAAAAAATGAAGCTGACCGTGGCTGAATTCGCCGCCGCTCTCGGCTCAGCCCAGATTTCGGTGGTCAGATGGGAAGCCCAAAAAATTCCCGCCCTGCATCAAGCGTCAAAAGATAAACTGCTGGCCCTGGCCGCCAAGGTGGGCTCAGGCCGCCTCCGCCCGTAAAACGCCGGCCACCCACCGGGGATCCAGACTTTTAAAGGGCGCCGGCGGGCGGGGCTGGCCGGCCGTCCGGTTTAAAGCCTTGGCCAGCCAGACCACCGCCAGCCATTGGCCGTGTTTATAGCCGGCTTCGGGAAAGACAGCCGTCTCTTCATACCCCCGGGCCCGGTGAAAGGCCAGACTGCCGATGTTAGCGGCCGTAATCACCGCATAAAGCCGGCGATAGCCCTGGCGGGCCAGCACTGTCTCCAGAGCCCCGGCTAAAGCGCCACCCAAACCCTGGCCCTGAAACCCGGGGGCCACATAGATGGCTGATTCGGCCAGCCATTGGTAGGCTTGGCGCGGGAAAGGGGCCGAGGCATAGGCGTAGCCGGCCAGGCGGCCGTTTTTCTCGACCGCCAGCCAGGGGAACTGGGCGGTGACTTTGAAGAATCTCTCCCGGAACTGGGCCGGGCCAGGCGGCTCATATTCAAAGGAAACCGTGGTTTCGCGCACATAGGGGGCGTAAATCTCCAGGAGGGCCGGGAGGTCGCTTTCGACTGCGCAACGCAGGGTGACCGACATGGCCGGGCTACCAGAGCTGCCGCAGCTCCTGGCGGCGGTCGTCCGGGAGGCTTTGATCCAGCTCCTCAACGCGGACTGAAATCCGGGTGCCGCCCCGGGGGTTGAAAATTCCCTCCACCGTCAGGCGGCGCGGGGCCAGGAGGGCGATCAGATCCCCGGCTATCTGGTTGGTCAGGCTCTCCATAAAGGTGCCCTGATTGCGAAAGGCACCCAGGTAGAGTTTGAGGGATTTGGACTCCACACAGCGCGATCCGGGCACATAGCGGATCCGGATGAGGCCGAAATCCGGCTGGCCGGTCAGGGGGCAGAGGCTGGTGAATTCCGGGTGCTCCAGGGTGATGACGTAATCCCGGCCGGGATAGCGGCTGGGGAAAGATTCGAGAATGGCGATGTCCGGCCGGTCAAAACGAATGGCCGTGGGCCGGCCGAGCTGGGTCAGGCCGGAGACGTCATCAAATTGAGGGGGCATGATGGGCTCCTTTACTCATCAAATCCAAAATCTTTCACTTTCAGTGTTCGGCAATTTTCGGAGACAGTTCTGACCGTCCGGGGCGGCAGGCCCAGCGGAGCCTTGAGATTTACTTCGAGCGTAACCTCCAGTTGAGACTTGTCCACGGCAGCCAGGTGGCTGATGACTTCTTCCACCAGACGCTGCACATCGCGGTTAATCCGGGTGTTGTCCAACTGGGCGGACATGTAAAAGCGGGTGTTCCCGGGTGGCGCCGGTTCCAGGTCAACCGGCTTCTTTTCAGATTCGGGCTGGTCTCCCGGGGTTGGGCCCCCCCCGCCCGGTTGCGGCTGCGACAGAGGTTGGGGTTGGGGTTGGCTGGCCTGGTCTTCCGCGATCTGCTTTTGAGCGGCGGCCACCTTCACCAGGTAGCTGGAGTGGTCAATGGTTCCCACCGGCTGGTTATATTTCAGATCAATAAAGCGGTTTTGGCCCAGGCCGGCGGCCAGGGCGAAATATTCAGGCGAATTCAGGCCGCTGCGGATACTCTCCTCCAAAACTTCATAGCCGGCCAGTCGCGGCAGGTAACAGTAGGTGCACAGGTAATCCCAGAGCTTTTTTAGGGCGATATGGGTATCTTCCCGCCATAAGACTTTGTCCAGCTCCAGGAGCAGCATCGCTGACCCCCATTTGGTGATCAACGATTCGTTCTGCTTCATTTTATTGGCGGCTTTGGCCACCAGGCCCTCAGCCCCGCCGCTGATGCGGACAGCGTCCCAGGTCAGGGTTTTCATATCAACATTGCGGTCGATATAGGGAACCAGAAGCCAGCAATACGCCTCTTTGATTCGGAGTTCGACAGTGCCATCGCTTCGGGTTAGGTTTTGGGTCGTTTCCCGGTTTTGAGCGGCGTCCAGCCCCAGGTCTTCACTATCTTCCTTGATGGACTTCCAGGCCAGATAGAGCCGGGTTTCCTGTTTTAACGAAGCCATCATGTCCTGATCCGGAGCAATAAAGGCCAGCATATTACGATAAATTCTGGGCGCTGTGCCCCGGTTATTTAAAAAGTCCACAGCGACCTGACTGGCCCGGCTGTCCTGGGTTGAAGCTTTATATTCGTCAGCCGGCCGCAGGATGACCAGGCGGACGGCCTGATCATCCGTTATATCCAGCGAGGATCCCGGGCAGATATGGACGCCGGCGAAGGGGGCCTCTTTCCGCAATTTCTTAAGCCGGTTCTCTATCTCATATTCCACATCGGAGGCGGCTATCTGGGTGGCGCGGTCTGCCACAGTTTTGCGCAAGGTGGGCCGTGTGTCATACCAGAAGTGGTCGCCGGAGGGGTTGGTGTAGAGATAGGCCAGGGATGTATGTAAAGTGTTCAGGGCATCGTTAAAATCGGCAATACTCTCCCCCGGCTGGATGAGGCCCAGGCGCATCCGGGAAGATTCAATGCCGCGCACCGACTGTTCCTTGACAGTGGGGGCGCTGCCCAGCATAATGGCCCGCGCCACCCGCCGGGCCGCCAGCTTTTGACCATACCTGGGAGTGGTCTGGTCCTTTTGATAGGGAATTGATCTCTTTCCATCCACTTCGCGGTCAACCAGGGAATTCCAGCCCTCCGGCAAATGCCGGGTCAACTCGTCCCGCACACCCGGGACATCCATAGGAATTGATCCCGGCATAATCATCAAGCCGGCGTCATTGCCCATCCACAGTTCATGAATGACCGCCGCCATCAGCCGCAAAACGCCGCGCGTCCGCTGAAATCGCTCCAAAGTCGCCCAATCCTCATAAAGCCGGTCAAAAAATTCCGGGTGAATCGGGTAGCAGGAAACCAGGCGCTCTT